>CAMDLK010000037.1 GCA_945901725.1 Bifidobacterium breve
TCGACTTCCCCCACGACCCAACCCCGTATCTCAACCCCCACAGGCTTTGCCGCACTCGGCGTGCCAGACAATGTGGATCAGGGTTTAGCGGCAGCCGGTTTCTCCGCCCCATTTGCCATCCAAACCGAAGCTATCCCTGTTGCAATGCGTGGGCTTGACGTATGTGGCCGAGCCAGAACAGGTTCAGGCAAGACACTTGCTTTTGGTGTTCCGATGTTGGCACGTGCTGACAAATTCGCACGTGTACGTGCACCACGTGGTCTTGTGTTGGTGCCAACGCGCGAACTTGCTTTGCAAGTAGCAGAAGTGTTGCAACCGATTGGCAAGGAATGTGACCGTGTGATCCTGCCTGTCTATGGCGGTGCATCACGCGATGACCAAATCGATGCATTAGAAAAAGGCGTTGACATGATTGTCGCAACGCCACTTCGTTTGATTGACCTCATGAAGGCCGGCGAACTTGTTCTTGACGATATTCAAGTAGTGACACTTGATGAAGCCGACCGCATGGCAGACGATGGCTTCACGCCACAAGTTGAGTGGATTTTGCGCCACGTAACTGGCGAGCATCAGACAATGTTGTTTTCAGCAACTCTTGATGGCCAGGTAGGCAATCTTGTGAAGCGCTACATGAAGTCTCCTGAAGAAGTATCGATTGATTCGCCTACAGACACTGTTGGCACAATGCATCACTTGTTCCTAGGTGTTCACAAACTCGACAAAGACAAAGTTGTTGCTGCCATTGCAACCTCTGCAGGAAAAACAGTGGTGTTCTGCGACACGAAGCGTTTATGTGACCGCGTGACTGAACATTTGCAAGCTCTTGGTATCAATGCGCTTGCAATCCACGGTGACCTCACACAGGCTGCCCGTGAAAAAGCAATCGTCCGATTCACCAATAATGAATTGCTCGTGTTGGTCGCAACAGATGTTGCTGCACGCGGAATTGACATTGATGATGTCGCAGTGGTTATCCATTACGTACCACCAATTGATTCAAAGACGTATTTGCATCGCTCTGGCCGTACAGCGCGCGCAGGACGTGACGGCTGGGCAGTCACTCTTGCTGAGTACAACCAGCACACAACATGCCGCATTATTCAGCGTGCATTACGTTTAGAAACGAACCCACCAATCGAGATCTTCTCGAACGATGAGCGTCTCAAAACCCTCGACTCTTTTCTGTAGTCCTTCCACATCGCTCTAGTTGCGGTGCACATCTCAATTAGTTCTGGTTATCGAAACCAATACGAAAGGGAGATGTATGGTGGTGAAGGAAAGCGACAGACTCAAATTGGCGCATCGATTACAGGTTCTTATAGGCGAGGAGGCGACAATTCTGATGGAACATCTTCCGTATGGCGGCATCGCCGGCATCGTTTCTAAAGATGATCTCGTGCTCTTTAAGGCCGAGATACGCTCAGAGATGGCTGAATTACGTAGCGACCTTCGACTCGAAATGGCTGAGATTCGCGCTGAGATATACAAAGCCTTTAATTCCCAGACCCTGAAGATCATCACGGTAATGACAGCCCTCAATGGCTTGATGTTTGCCGGCCTTAAATGGACCTGAGCCCCACGTAACCGTTATTTGTTCAGCCAGGCTGGGCGATTTTTTTCGTATGACGTGATGTCATCAGCGTGAGTCATGGTGATGCCAATGTCGTCAAGACCGTTTAAGAAACGGTGCTGAGTAGGCGCGTCCATTGGGAAGCTCTCTTTGAAACCAGCAGATGGCACCTCAACAGTCAGGCGTTCCATATCAACTGTGATTTCCGTTGTGGAATCAGCTTCGATCAGTTCCCACAGTTTCTCGACTGCCGCCTGAGGCAAGATGACTGGTGCAAGACCATTCTTCGTGCAGTTGTTGCGGAAAATGTCAGAGAAGCTTGGTGCAATCACCGCATCAAATCCGTATTGCTGAATTGCCCACACTGCATGCTCACGCGATGAACCAACACCGAAGCTTGGACCAGCAACAAGAATGGTTGCACCGGAATACTTCTCATCGTTCAGCACGAAACTGCGATCATCGCGCCAGGTTGAGAACAGACCAGCTTCAAAGCCAGTGCGCTCGACGCGCTTCAACCACTCTGCAGGAATGATTTGGTCGGTGTCAACGTCGCTGCGCTTTAAAGGCACTGCACGACCCGTGACGATATGTACTGATTTCATTTCAAATCTCCTGGGCTTGCGAAGTGTCCGGCGACAGCGGTTGCTGCAGCGACGGCAGGGGAGACAAGGTGTGTGCGACCACCGCGACCTTGACGTCCTTCAAAGTTTCTGTTGCTTGTGCTGGCGGCGCGTTCGCCTGGTGCCAACTTGTCTGGGTTCATGGCCAGACACATGCTGCATCCGGGTTCACGAAAGTCAACACCAGCTGCGATGAGGATCTTGTCTAGTCCTTCAGCGATTGCTTGGTTTCGCACGGCATGACTACCAGGAACAACCATCGCGCGCTTCACGGTGACAGTGCGACCTTTGAATACAGCTGCTGCTGCACGTATGTCTTCGATGCGGCCATTGGTGCATGAACCGATGAACACGGTGTCAACAGGAACATCGCGCATGTTCATGCCAGCGGTGAGACCCATGTATTCAAGTGCGCGACTGATTGTGTTTGCACTTGTCTCGTCTGGTGCATCTGCTGGCGATGGAATGATTCCGTTGATCGGCAGAACTTGAGCAGGGTTTGTTCCCCAACTGACATGCGGAGACAATGTTGCTGCATCGATTACGACTTCAACATCAAACTTTGCACCGTCGTCAGTACGAAGGCTCTTCCATGCTGCGACCGCTGCATCCCAATCGTCACCCTTCGGTGCGTGCTCACGACCCTTGAGGTATTCAAACGTGGTGTCGTCTGGCGCAATAAGACCAGCCTTTGCTCCTGCTTCAATGCTCATGTTGCAGACCGTCATGCGGCCTTCCATTGAAAGTGCACGAATTGCAGAACCGCGATATTCGATTACGTGGCCAATGCCGCCGCCTGTTCCAATCTTGCCGATGATGGCAAGGATGATGTCCTTTGCGGTCACGCCTTCTGGGGCATCGCCTTCAACCGTGATGGACATCCACTTCGGACGTGACTGCGGAAGGGTCTGTGTTGCAAGAACATGTTCCACTTCGCTGGTTCCGATTCCGAATGCAAGTGCACCGAATGCGCCGTGCGTTGCTGTGTGGCTATCTCCGCAGACAATTGTCATGCCGGGAAGTGTGCGGCCCTGTTCTGGTCCGATGACATGCACGATGCCCTGATTCGGGTCTCCCATAGGAAACAAAGTGAAACCGTATTCGGCAGCGTTGTCACGAAGAACTTGTACTTGCTTTGCTGAAATGGGATCTGCGATTGGCAAATGAATGTCTGCTGTTGGCACGTTGTGGTCTTCGGTTGCAATGGTGAGGTCAGGACGGCGCAATGGGCGACCAGTAAGACGCAAACCATCGAAAGCTTGTGGACTTGTCACTTCATGAACAAGGTGAAGGTCGATGTAGAGCAGGTCTGCATCTCCTGCAGCGCTGTGCACGACATGTTGGTCCCACACTTTTTGCGCAAGAGTCATTGGATTCGACATAGGGGTTCCTTTCGGAATCTCAATATATGGGATACACTTCCCAACTAATGGACAGCGTATCAGGAGTCGGAGTTCTCGACAAGGCCTTTGTGGTGATGAATGCACTCGTCACGCGGCCATTGAGTTTGGCTGAGGTGATTGACGCAACAGATATTCCGCGAGCTACGTGTCACCGTTTGTTGTCTGCTCTTGAGCATCATGGGGCCGTGCGTCGCAATAACGAAGGTTTGTATTGCTTGGGACCAACGCTTCTTGGTCTTGGTCGTGGTGCTGCAGTGCAGTTTCCGTTCCTAGAAAGGGCGCGTGAAGTTGCGACAGAATTACGCGATCGCACCGGAGAAAGTGTTCAGGTCTTTGTTGCTGAAACTGATGGCCGTCGATGCGTGGTGTCTCTTGAATCTCCTAATGGTTTGCGCTGGATCGTGCCTGAAGGTGCATTGTTCCCATTATCTCGCGGATCAGCTGGTCGTGTCCTCACTGGTTCTCGCCGCAGCACCGCCGGTTGGGTGGAATCAGTCGAAGAGCGCGTGAAGGGTGTTGCGTCGGTGAGTGCTCCGATTATTGATGTAGACGGCACTGTGATTGCTGCGGTTTCCGTATCCGGACCCCTAGAGCGCATGAGTACAAGTCCTGGTGCGAAATTTGGGTCGATAGTCGTACGGGGCGCAAAAACATTGTCGGATTTCTTGGCGTCGTAATTGCCAACGTGTGGGTACGAATCCACACATTGCAATTATGGATACAGATTCACCACAACCAGTTCACAGCCTCCCTGACATCACTGATGTAGCGGTGGGCGTTGAAGAGAAATTACACACCCTGATCGATTCGTTTGAATTGCCAGGTGCTCGTTTGTATGGCGTGAACTGCGCATCACGACCAACAACAGAACCAAACATGTGTCTACTGGCACAGCATCCAGATGTCTATGAACTTCTCGATGCGCCATCAAGTGCGTTGGCACGAATGTTTGATGCCGCAGCAATAGTCACTACGGGTTGGGCTGCGCCATTGCGGCCTGATGGCACCATTGAAGGTGCTCCCAGCGAACATGCATTACGTAGGCGTGTGCGTCTGGTCGTGGTTGTCGCCGATAACGGAGTAGCTAGTGCATTGCGGTTCGCCGATGAGCCAGACGAAGTGGTCACAGACCCTGGTTCTGCAACGGGAACACTTGCGGAGGCGATCACGCGGTTTTGGTTCGATCCGCCCATCACGTTGGCTACGACTTCATAGAGTCGATGGCATTGGCTGCAAACTCATAAAGCACGTGCGTAGTTTCACAAAGGCGCAAATACGTAAAGTGCCTCCTAACATTGAGGCGTGACCGAGTACAGCACAGCATGGGCCGATCGAATCAGGACATTGGCGGCCGAGAAGGACGCAGTCATTCTGGCGCACAACTATCAAGTTCCAGAGATTCAAGATGTTGCACATCATGTTGGTGATTCGTTAGCACTTTCGCGTATTGCTGCAACTGTGCCGCAATCAACCATTATTTTTTGCGGTGTTCATTTCATGGCAGAGACCGCAAAAATTTTGTCGTATGACAAGACAATTCTCATCCCAGATGAACGAGCTGGCTGTTCATTGGCTGACACCATCACAGCTGACCAATTGCGTGAGTGGAAAGCGCAACATCCTGGCGCAGTCGTTGTTAGCTATGTCAATACCACCGCTGCAGTAAAAGCCGAGACAGATATTTGTTGCACCAGTTCAAACGCGGTTGAAGTTGTTGCATCTATTCCAGCTGATACACCAATCTTGTTTTGCCCTGACCAATTTTTGGGTGCTCACGTGCAGCGTCAGACAAAGCGGTCCAACATGCATATCTGGATGGGTGAGTGCCACGTGCATGCCGGAATCAACGGTCAAGACCTGAAGTCAATGGTTGAGGCCGAGCCTGATGCGGAACTGTATGTTCACCCAGAATGCGGATGCGCTACGAGTGCCTTGTACTTGGCAAGCGAAGGTGTGGTTCCAGCAGAACGCACGCACATTCTTTCCACCGGTGCAATGTTGGATGCGGCTCGCACAACCAAAGCGCGAAAAGTTCTTGTTGCCACCGAGACCGGAATGCTTCATCAATTACGCAAGGTCAATGTCACGACAGAGTTTCAAGCGGTCAATCGCGCAGCAGTATGTAAATACATGAAGATGATCACGCCGGAAAAACTTGAGCATTCATTGATGCATGGAAACGATGTTGTTGACATTCCTCGTGACATCGCTGACAAAGCTCGTTTGTCTGTTGAGCGCATGATCGCAATTGGCACACCATCTCGTGTCGGCGAATAACCGCGTTCCCAGCCAACTAGCAGCTCCCGAACCAACATGGTCGGTCGAGACTGATGTTGCAGTTCTTGGTTCTGGCGCTGCCGGATTATCAGCAGCGCTTGCCATGCGTCCCGTGCGTGACGTTCTTCTCATAACTAAAGACACCCTCGACGCCGGCAGTACAAACTGGGCACAGGGCGGACTAGCTGCAGTGCTTGACCCGAATGACTCGATTGAAAACCACGTGCAGGACACTTTGGAGGCAGGTGGTGGCTTGTGTGATGAACAAGCTGTGCGCACCCTGGCCACCGAAGCGCCTACAGCTATTCGATACCTCATGCAGTTAGGCGCGTCCTTTGACCCGGGTTTACATGAAGGTGTTGCACTGACGCGTGAAGGTGGACATTCACACCGACGCATTGTTCATGCCGGCGGCGACCAGTCAGGTGCTGAAGTGCAACGAACTCTTGATGAATCGGTTCGCCTAGCGGGTGTGCACGTGGTGGAGCGTGCATTCGGGCTAGATCTTGTAATTGGTCGCACGGCTGACGGCACCCGTGCAGTTACTGGAGTAAAAGTTGCCATGCTTGACAGCAGTGGAGGCGTGCAAAGTGTCGGCATTGTTAATGCACGTGCGGTAATCATTGCCACTGGTGGGTACGGGCAGGTCTATGCATCAACTTCAAATCCATCTGCCGTAACAGGTGATGGCATCGCGCTTGCGTTGCGCGCAGGCTTAGAAGCGAGTGATCTTGAATTCATTCAGTTTCACCCAACAGTTTTGTGGCGTGGAAGTGAAGCTACGGGTCAACAAGCACTTATCAGTGAGGCAGTGCGTGGAGAAGGCGGCATTCTTTTAGATGCAGCCGGACAGCGCGTGATGAAGGACGTTCATCCGCAGGAAGATCTTGCGCCGCGTGACATCGTTGCTGCTGCAATTAGTGAACGGATGGCACAAGCGCCCGCAGGCGTTGATGACCACGTGTATTTAGATGCTCGGCATATTGAAAAGTTTGAAGATCGGTTTCCCTCAATCACTGCCTCATGTCTTGATGCAGGTATCGACCCACGAACTGAATTGATTCCGGTTGCTCCTGCTGCTCATTACGTGTGTGGTGGAGTGAAGGCAACATTGAACGGTACAACCGCGCTACAAGGTCTGTACGTTGTCGGCGAAGCGGCATGCACGGGTGTGCACGGAGCAAACAGGCTGGCATCGAACAGTCTTACGGAAGGTGTCGTTGCCGGTACGCGCGTTGGTCGTGCGCTGAGCTGGACATTGCCGCCAGTTGCGACGCCTGATGAAACAGAGACTCCGGGCGCGTTGATTGATTCGTATCACCGCACTGCATTGCGATCAGCAATGTCTAAGTATGTGGGCGTATTGCGGACACCAGAAGGACTCAACTCGGCTTCACGCATCTTGAACACGTTGTCATCAAATAGGTCAGCATCCGTTGTGCCAACTCGTAAAGCTTTTGAAGCAACAAACATGCTCACTATTGCAATGGCAGTAGTGGAAGCGGCCAAGACGCGCACTGAAAGTCGTGGTTGTCACAGACGCACAGATTTTGATGCACCGAGCGATTCGTGGAATCATCACTTGTCGTGTCGCATTGTTGACGGTCAGATTGAGGTGAAGTAATGGATATGTATTCGCTCACAACCGAAACTGGTGCATTGCTAGTTGCTGGTGGTTTGAACCCGTTGTACATCGAAGATGTTATTGAGAACACAATTTTGGAAGACCTTGATGGCGGAATTGATGTCACCTCTGTTGCCACCGTACCGTTTGAGCAGCGCAGCATTGCCACCTTCGGCACACGTGCTGAAGGTTGTGTATCTGGTTTAGTCATCGCTGCCGCAGTAATTGAAATGGTGTGCGGACCTCATGCGAGTTCCATTGATTACTTCCATAATGACGGTGAACGAGTGCACACTGGTGATGTGCTGATGAAAATCGAAGCGCCGACGCAGTTGTTATTGACAGCAGAGCGCACCGCTTTGAATCTGCTGTGCCATTTGTCGGGTATTGCTACGGCAACGGCTTCCTGGGTAGATGCAGTTGCAGGCACCGGCGCAATCATTCGCGATACACGCAAGACAACACCTGGTCTGCGTGCGCTGGAGAAGTATGCAGTGCGTTGTGGCGGCGGTCAGAACCACCGAATGAGTCTCAGTGATGCAGCTCTAGTGAAAGACAACCACATTGTTGCTGCAGGTGGAGTGGCTGAAGCATTCGCAAAGGTACGCGCTCTCGCAGATACCTTGCCCATCGAGATTGAAGTAGACACTCTTGAGCAATTACAGGTTGCATTAGATGCTGGCGCAAATGTTGTGTTGTTAGACAACATGCCGCCAGATGTAATGAAAGAAGCTGTGGCGAAATCTCAACGTCATACTTCCAATACAGGTCACGCTGTGCTGTTGGAAGCGAGTGGTGGACTCACGATTGCTACTGCTCGATCAGTTGCCGAAACTGGTGTTCATTTCATCAGTGTTGGCGGACTCACGCATTCGTCGCCAATTCTTGATATTGGTCTAGACCTAAAAACGATTATTTAATCGCGCGATGCAAGCCATTTCGCTTCGGCTTCACCCATAGGAGTGGAAGCTGAAGCATTGGTCATAGGCCATAGCTCTTCAGAGATGCGACGGTAATTGCCACTAGAACGCAGCTGTCCTAGTAGTGCATATAGACCCAAGTTGATGCGCTGGATAAACACGAAAGATTTAGGAACTGTTGCATACTGTGCAATTGCAGAGGTGCGGTCGAATGTGTGGCGCACGATTGATGTTGCGTACGCGCCTGACCACTCCATAATGCGTGATTCGCGTACTGGTTCATAGAAGTGAGAGAAGTATTCACCGCACTCTTCTGTAGTGAACGGCGCATCAAGTTGCAACATGCCGGCATCTTCAATGACGCGTCGGTACACGTCCATGTCGTCATCAATTACTGCTGCTTTAACCATGGACTGAAACATCAACATTTCATCTTGAGTGAAGTGCTTGATTAATCCGAAGTCAAGAAATGTAACTCTTCCATCTCTGTGGAATATGTAGTTACCTGGGTGCGGATCACCATTGAACGCGCGAAAGCGATACAAACTGCGAAATACAAAACGGAAGATTGCTTCACCTGCCATGTCGCGCTGTTCTTGTGGCCATTCACATACTTCGGCAAATGTATGACCAGTGACTAGTTCAGTGATCAAAACGGTCTTGGTGGAATACTCGTGGAGAACTTCAGGAACATGAATGAACGGGTGGTTCCTATAGAAGTCCGCAAACATCTGCTGATTCTTAGCTTCGTTTTTGTAATCAAGTTCTTCGCGAAGGCGATCCTTGATTTCGGCGACCATGTCTTCAGGGTTCAATGACTTAAAACCGAAAGCAAGCATGGCACCCAACAGGTCTGCAGTGCGCAAATCGGAATCAATTGCTTCTCCGACTCCTGGGTATTGCACCTTCACTGCAACTGCTTTTTCGGTGCCATCGGCGAGGCGAATGATTGCACGGTGTACTTGACCAATAGACGCTGAGGCGATTGGTTCATCATCAAATTCAACGAAGATGTCACTGATGGATCGACCAAGTTCACGTTCAATTTCAATATGAACTAACTCCACAGCCATTGGTGGGGCATTTGATTGCAATTGCGACAAGGCAATACGCATCGGCTCTGGCAATCCGTCATCAAGGTAACTGGCCATCTGGCCCACCTTCATCAACGCACCTTTCATGTTGCCAAGTTCATCAGCAACCTGCTGAGCCGACTTCAATTCTCGAGAGCGAGATAACTGTTCTTTGCGCTCGGCGCCTGCAAATACTTTTCGTGCTGATGTTCCAGCGTGTCCGAGGCCTACGCGAGCACCGAGACGAAGAAGTCGACTATTGCGCCGCCAGCGTGAGCGCAGTTGAATTGCCTTTGAACTCATATGTTCCCGAGGTGTGAAGGCCGATTAAGGGCATCGCTATGAACTGTGAGGCACGCATTAATAAGAAGTGGCACGAATTCAGCAGCCCGCGCAAATGCAGCGTCATGGTTTCCTGCTATTTCAAAAATGTGTGAGGTTGGAATCAGGTTTGCAAGTGTTCGTTGTCGTCGGGGTGAAACAACTTGATCTGCAGTAGTGATTACTACTGCAGTCGGAACGTCAACATTCGGTAGCCATTTCCGGGAATCGAATCGGCCAAGTGCTGAACCTGCCTCAAGAATGCTTCGCCAGTCATGGCTTGCAATTTGCTGTGCAGCCCACGGTTCCCATTGCATTGTCTTACGAGACAAGTACAGGCGTTCGCTAATGGCTTGTTGAATTGACGAGGGAATCACGCGCGCAAGTCCGCCAATTCCAGTGGCCAAAGTGAACATGACACGTTCTTGACGTGACGTTGCCCAATGTCCGGCTGTTGCTGCAAGAACTAAACCACGCACTCGGTGATCATGACGCTTCCACATCAGTTGCGCAACGGTGCCGCCCATAGAGTACCCGACAGGAATGAAAGTTTCGATGCCTAACTGGTCCATGAGAGCAGCAACGTCATCTGCGCAATTAGAGAGACGAAAGCGTTCTGGCGACCTGATGCCGCGTCCGTGACCACGATGGTCAAGTGCAATGACGCGAAAGTGTTTACCAAGTTCTTCGTAACACATGTACCAATTCAGGTCGGCAGTTGCTGTCCAGCCGTGCAAGAGCACGACAGTCGGTGCTCCGACTGGCCCAGTTATCTCGCGATAAAAAGTGGTGCCTCTCCCGGGAAGTGACACCGTGCGGCCAGGGGGCAAAAGTGGAATGGAATGTTCGCTCAGTTTGCAACCTTCAAAATGGTGACGGAGATTTTTGCGCCGTTCTCGAGAGTGATGTTGACGGGCTCACCTTCTTTGTGGCCAAGAAGCGCAGAGCCGATTGGTGAGACAGGACTCATCACTTCAATGCCTTGATCAGTGCGCTTTTCTTCGATGTGTCCAATGAGATAGGTCTCTGCATCATCTTCGTCATCGCCAGCAAACAAGATGGTGACAGTTGAAAGGACTCCCACTTCGCCATCTGCGGGCGGAGTTGCAAGTTCAGAATCTTCAAGAATGGAGAGCAAGAGGTTCTTGCGGTCATTGAACATGCCGTACTCGTCCTTGGCAGCGTGATAGTCGCCATTTTCCTTGAGGTCGCCCATTTCGCGGGCCCGACCAATTTTGTCAGCCACTTCTGGCAGGACTTCATGTTCAAGGTGGGCTATTTCGGCCTCGAGCCGGGCATATGTCGCTTTAGAGAGGAGGTGCTTTGCCATGAGGAGAAGGCTACCCGTGCCTTCTACGATGGTCTCCTTATGGCACATCGCATCGCACTCATTGGCGGAGACGGAATTGGTCCCGAAGTCACGGCTGAGGCCGTGAAAGTGGTGCGCGCCACAGGGGTAGCAATTGACACAACTGACTTCGACTTGGGGGGTATGCGGTACCTGCGCGACGGCGAGATTCTGTCCGATGATGTCCTGAATCAACTGCGTGGATTTGATGCCATTTTGTTGGGCGCTGTCGGTACACCTGATGTTCCTCCCGGCATTATCGAGCGCGGGCTCCTGTTGAAGATGCGTTTTGATCTTGACCTCTATGTCAACCAGCGCCCGTTTGTGGGTACCGCACCTGGCCACGTGACGCCGCATGATTTTGTTGTCATTCGTGAAAACACTGAAGGCCCATATGTTGGCGAAGGTGGCGTTTTGCGTCGGGGCACTCCGCATGAAATCGCAACACAGGGAAGTGTCAATACTCGACACGGCGTAGAGCGTTGCATTCGGTATGCGTTTGAACTTGCTGCAAAGCGGGAACGCAAGCACGTCACGTTGGTGCACAAAACAAACGTGCTCACTTTTGCTGGTGATCTGTGGCAGCGCGCATTCAATGATGTTGCTGCGCAGTTTCCTCAAGTCGGTACCGCCTATAACCACGTTGATGCTGCCTGCATCTATTTTGTTGAAGATCCACACCGCTACGACGTCATCGTGACCGACAACTTGTTCGGCGACATCCTTACCGACCTTGGTGGCGCAGTTAGTGGTGGAATCGGTCTTGCATCCTCTGCCAACTTGAACCCCGCTCGCACCGGCCCATCAATGTTCGAACCATCCCATGGGTCAGCGCCTGACATCGTGGGCACAGGCAAGGCAAACCCCACAGCGGCAATCCTGTCTGCAGCACTCATGCTTGATTTCCTGAATGAATCAGCAGCTGCTGATCGCATTCGTGCAGCATGTGACTCTGCGCCAACAGGCTCAACCGTCGACATTGGAAATGCCATCGCAGCAATCGTTGCGGGCAAGTAATCTTTCACCACATCACTTAGGAGCAATATGCCTACTCTCGTACCTACACCGAAAATCTGGATGAACGGAACACTTGTCGATTGGGACAAGGCTCAAGTGCACGTCCTGACACACACTCTTCACTACGGCACTGGCGTGTTCGAAGGTATTCGTGCCTATGAAACTTCTGAAGGTCCTGCAGTGTTCCGCCTTACTGAGCACATCAATCGTTTGTTCAAGAGCGCAAAAATTCTTGGAATGGAAATTCCTTACACACCTGAACAGCTAATTGCCGCCACAAAAGAAGTAGTTCGCTCAACGGGCCTTCCTTCTTGCTACGTACGACCACTTGCGTATTACGGATACGGCGAGATGGGCCTTAACCCGTTGCCGTGTGTTGTTGACGTGGCAATTGCTTGCTGGCCGTGGGGCGCTTACTTGGGTGAAGATGCCTTAACAAAAGGTGTGCGTATGAAGATCTCTTCATGGACACGTCTTGATCACAACACCATGCCCCCAGCTGCAAAAACAGTTGGTAACTACGTGAACTCGTCACTGGCCAAAGTAGAAGCGTTGAAAGCCGGATACGACGAAGCAATCATGCTGAACCCGCAGGGTTTTGTTAGTGAATGCACCGGAGAAAACATTTTCGTTGTGCGCAATGGCGTAATCCTTACTCCGCCACTTTCTGCTGGTGCTCTTGAAGGCATCACGCAGAACTGCGTGGCCCAGATTGCAGCCGAGCTTGGCTACGAAATGCGGGTGGAGAACATTGTTCGCTCAGACCTCTACATCGCCGAAGAAATCTTTTGCTGCGGAACAGCTGCTGAAGTCAGTGCCATTAACTCGGTCGATGACCGCGACGTGCCATGCCCAGGACCTATCACCACCGCAATTGCTGGGCTTTATGCCAAGGCAGTTCGCGGACAAGTTGCACATTACAAACATTGGTGTGAACTCGCCTAGAAATGGCGCCAAAATACCCTCGAGATTTTGAGAGTATTTCAATGCTCTGCCCCTAGTAATTCTTGTGTTACTTTACGGATTGTTCAGAAGTTGGACTTTTGGGCATTCCTTTAAAAGGGGGGGAAATGGAAACATATTCGGTCTTAAAAGACTTCGAACTAAACCAACTCGTTTACAACGCACTTTCATTCGGAACAGCCGTAATGCTCGGTGCATTTGTTTACTTTTTGACACAAATCAAGAGTGTTGCCAAGCAGTACCAAAGCGGCGTTGCAGTATCTGCAGTTGTTGTGGGTATCGCGGGCTACCACTACTACAGAATGTGGAGTGGATGGGCAGCAGGAATTGTTAATGAGGGTTACCGCTATGCGGACTGGCTCATCACCGTTCCGCTACTTGTTATTGAACTATTGATTGTCCTTGGAGTAACTGCTGATCATCGCAAGAAGTTGATGACAACTCTCGTGCCAGCAACTGTTCTGATGATTGGTCTTGGATACCCAGGCGAAACTTCAAACAGTGACAGTACAAAGTGGACGTTCTGGGTGTTGTCAATGTTGCCATTCATTTACATTCTGTTGACACTGTCAAAAGAGATGAAAGCTGCTGGAACTCGGGAAACCGGTGCAGTTAGCGCGGCAATCAAGAATGCAACAACAATTCTGTTGCTGACATGGTTGGTCTACCCAATCGGTTACTTGTTCCCAGTGATTTTCGAAGCTGGAAACGAAGGAGCAGAAACGGCTCGTCAAGTCGCGTACACCTTCGCCGATATCACGGCAAAGGCGCTATTCGGATTAATGATTCTGAACATTGCGAAGGCCCGTTCCGGGGACTCGCACTAGTTAGTTCACATTGAAAAGGCGGGCATGATCATTAGTGATCATGCCCGCCTTTTTCAGTATTAGAGAGTAAGGTTCGCGTATGAAACCAAAAGTAATTCTCCAAGCAACAGTACTCGTTTCAGCAGCAGCAAGCCTTGCGCTAAGCATCTCTTTGTATTTCGCTGGTAACGAACAGACCGACAAACTCAACGGAATCTACGTAGGAGTCTGGGTGCCATCAATTCTGGCGCTCGGTGCCTTTCTACTCGCTGGCAAAAAGGATTCGTAAATGTCTGAAGCAACTCTTTTTTCATTCGGCGCAGTGATTTTCGTCATTGTGTTCACTGGTGCAACCCTGTTCGGTATGGCCTCATTGAAAGAGTACCAAGACCGGACTAAGTAGTCCTGAAGTGTCTCGTGACATTGCACTAATTACTGGTGCATCGTCGGGCATTGGAAAAGCATTCGCTCTGCACTACGCAGCAGCCGGATTTGATCTTGTCCTTGTTGGGCGTGACGTTGAGCAACTCGCGTTAGTAAGCGACGAAGTAGCCGCTGCTGGTGCAGCAAGCCAGATTTGCATTGCGGATCTTTCAAAATCGGACGGCGTCAAAAGTGTTTTGCGCACGTGCTCACAGCCTGATGTAGTAGTCGCAAATGCTGGCGTCACTATTGCGGGCCGAGTGGGTTCGAGAGAGTGGGCTGATCTCGAACAGATGAACTACCTGCTTGGAGTTGGGGTTGCTCAGTTGCTGGAAGGCATAGTTCCCGCGATGACGCAACGCGGGTCAGGAGACATTCTGATTGTGTCCAGCATTGCTTCGTTAATCACAATGCCGAATTCTGTTATGTATGCAGCGTCTAAATCGTTCGTCACTGCCTACGGACGGAGTTTGGCTGCAGAAATAGAACGATTCGGAATTCGAGTGTGTGTCCTGTGTCCCGGCTACGTTCACACAAATTTGCATGAACGGGCCGGTTTGGCTCATCTGGAAAAGCAAGTCCCAGGGTGGATGTGGGTCTCGTCAAACACGGTGGTGCAGGCAGGGATTAGGGGCCTACGTCGCAAGAAGATTGTGGTCGTGCCTGGTCGGGTGTACCGCTCGGTTCGACCTTTTATGAATTCCCGTGCCGCCCAACGTATATGGCGTCAACTAACCAAACGCCGGTGAGTCTGCGGGCTCTCGGTGTAGGCCCGCCAATAAGTTGGGCCCGGGGGTTGACGAATGGCCAGGGAAGGCGCAAGACTGTGTACATGTCAATCGCCAGCACTTCTCGTCGCCTCGTCGGCACCGCTGTCGCGATCATCATTATTCGTTAGCGCACGCCGGTCTCCGACGTGCGCGTTTCAGCCGCCTTTAGGGCGGCTTTTTCATTCCCAAATTTTTGAACCAGACGACCCCAAAGAAGAACACTCAGATGAACACACAACACACCAAAGAACTAGTCGAAGCCTTTGACACCACATTGCGCGATGGCATGCAAGTAGAAGGCGTATCGGCAACTGTTGAAGACAAGCTTCGTATTGCCGAACAACTTGATTACCTCGGCGTGCAATTCATTGAAGGCGGATGGCCAGGAGCGAATCCAAAAGACATCGAGTTCTTCGCACGTGCGGCCACAGAACTGAAGTTGAAGCATTCAACCTTGGTTGCATTCGGTTCGACACGTCGTCCGAAGGGCAAAGTTGACGATGATGCAACATTGCGCAATCTGCTCGACGCAAACACTTCGGCGGTATGCATCGTGGCGAAGTCGTGGGATTATCACGTCACAGAGGCGTTGCAGACAACTCTTGACGAAGGCGAACTGATGGTTGCTGATTCAGTTGAGTTCTTGACTGGCAATGGTCGTCAAGTAATGGTTGACCTTGAACACTTCTTCGACGGTTACAAGAACAATCCGGAATTCGCAATGCGCGTTGTTGGAGCTGCAGTAATGAAGGGTGCAACTCACTTAGTGATGTGCGATACCAATGGTGGCTCATTGCCCCATGAAATCGCAGAGATTGTCACAAAGGTAAAAGCATTCGTCGGTAACGATGCAACATTGGGCATTCATTGTCATGACGACACCGGTTGTGCGGTAGCTAACTCAATGGCAGCTGTAATGGCTGGTGTTCGCCACGTGCAAGGCACATTGAACGGGCTGGGGGAGCGCACTGGTAACACCAACCTCACCACCGTGATTCCGAACCTTGAATTGAAGATGGGCTTTCGTTGCTTACCAGAAGGCAACCTTGATCGCCTGACCGCCGTTAGCAATCACGTTGCTGAAGTACTGAACCGGCCGTTGAATCCTCAGGCTCCGTACGTTGGTTCATCTGCGTTTGCTCATAAGGCCGGTTTACATGTGTCTGCTATCAAGCGTGCGAAAGATGCCTACGAGCACATCGACCCAGTTGTCGTAGGAAACGGAACGCGTTTTGTTGTCAGCGAAATGGCCGGGCGCGCAACTATCGAAGTCAAGGCAGAAGAGCTTGGATTAACGATGGATGGGGCAGCAATCGGTTCAGTCATTGAAGACCTGAAGCGCCTTGAGCACGAGGGCTACCACTTTGAAGCAGCAGATGCATCGCTTGAACTGTTGATGCGTCGAGCAAGTGGATGGAAGCATGATGCTTTCCATGTTGAAACAATGCGTGTCATCACCGATGAAGCAGAAGATGGCGAATTCACAACCGAAGCAACTGTCAAGGTGCGGGTCGGAGATAAGAGCTTTGTTCACACCGCCGCGGGTAATGGGCCTGTAAACGCAATTGACGCCGCCCTGCGTGCGTCGTTGTTGCCTCACTACCCAGAACTGGCCAAGGTGCACCTCGTTGACTACAAAGTGCGAATCTTGGATGGTGCAACAGCCACTGGTGCAATCACTCGAGTGCTACTTGACGCCACGAACGGCGATCGGTCCTGGACCACCATCGGGGTCTCGGCAAACATCATCGAAGCCTCCTGGAACGCCCTAGAAGAGTCATTGATCTATGGACTACTCCACGCTTCGGCGTAGAGTTTTAGTGCATGTCAGCTCCCCGCTTTTCTCCAGTTCCTCCGGTTGAGCCGGTTCGCTATTACGAGTCACCTGATTCGGTTCCTGAATCGTGGTCGCCTGGTCGCCCCGGAGAAATTCAAGGACGTCAGCCAGAAGGCGAGCGTCTCGGGTACCAAGGTCCTGACCAGGGGTACATCATTGGTTTGGCTAAGCGCGCACGTGCTCGAGTTCGGTTAGCAGCAGGTGAAGACATGGACGACGTACTGCGCGGTTGCTCTCTAATTGCTTTGCGCCGCGCGTCATTGTTTGGTCGTGCTCCAGTAGTACATGACTTGAATGTTGCGCTAGGCATGTGGGGCTACTTGTCTGATGCGCCGCCAGCAGACTTAGTTGCTGTACGTCGTGAATTGTTTGTTGGTGTTGGCAATGCCGCTCATCATTACAAAGAGGGTCGCGCAATTGCTGATATGGCCCCGAATGAAACCTTGAGGATGTCACCATCAGATGTGGTGACTCAAGTTTCCACACAATGGCGTTCACTCACAGGGTTTGCAGCATGACCCCTTACTCAGCTCCACTTTCAGACATTGAGTTTTCACTCAACTCTTTCGTCGACCTTCCCTCCATCATGAAGTACGACCACTTTGGGGAAGCAGATCACAGCATGGTTTCGGACTTGCTCGCTGAAGCTGGGCGCTTCATGACAGACATCTTTGCTCCGTTGAATAAATCAGGAGACAACGAAGGCGCAAAGCGAAATGCCGACGGAACGGTCTCAACACCGCAAGGATTCATTGAGGCGTATCACGCATATGTTGAAGCCGGATGGGGTGCTGTTTCTTTTGATACAGGTTTTGGTGGCGGAGGTTTCCCCTTCGTTGTTGGTATCGCAATTCAAGAAATGATGAACTCTGCGAACATGGCGCTCAGCATGGCGCCGCTGTTAACGCAAGGTGCAATTGATGCCATTCGTCATCATGGCGATGAGGTTCAAAAGATGACCTACCTGCCAAAGATGATTACTGGCGAATGGACTGGCACCATGAATCTCACAGAGCCAGATGCGGGAAGTGATGTCGGTTCAGTTCGCACAAAAGCAGTTCCGCAGCCAGATGGCACGTATCGCATCTATGGCACAAAGATTTACATCACCTTTGGTGAACATGACATGGCAGACAACATCATTCACTTGGTGTTGGCGCGTACGCCAGATGCTCCGGCCGGAACAAAAGGCATTTCATGCTTCATCGTTCCGAAGTACCTCATAGGTGATGATGGTTCCCTTGGTGCAAAGAATGATGTCTCGTGTGTATCTATCGAACACAAACTAGGTATTAAGGCAAGCCCTACCTGTGTGTTGTCGTTTGGCGACAATGACGGCGCCATTGGGTATCTCATTGGTGAAGAAAACCATGGCATGCAGTACATGTTCACCATGATGAACCAAGCCCGACTATCTGTTGGTCTTGAAGGACTCGCGCTTGCAGAACGTGCCTACCAACAATCGCTTGAGTATTCAGTTCTGCGCCATCAAGGTCGCGCACCTGGTGCACCTGCTGGTGAAGCATCATCGATCATTGATCACCCAGACGTGAAGCGAATGCTTGTCACAATGAAATCAACGATTGAGGCACTTCGTCGTTTGTTGTACTGGAATGCGGCGTGCATTGATATTGCGTCGCACCATCCTGATGCAGCGGAACGTGAAAAAGCATCTGACCTGGCTGCACTGTTAACGCCACTGTCCAAAGGCTGGGGCACGGACATGGGAGTTGCGCTTACAGGTATCGCAATTCAAATTCATGGTGGCATGGGATTCATTGAAGAGACCGGAGTTGCACAGCATTATCGCGATGCTCGCATCACCACTATTTACGAAGGAACCAATGGCATTCAGGCGATGGACTTGGTCGGTCGCAAAATGGGACTCAAGGGTGGTGCAGTTCTCAGCGGCTTGCTTGATGAGATCGATGCGTTAGATGCCAAACTCGTCAAACATCCTGAGCTTGAGTCTCTCGCTGGTGCATTGCAGTCTGCCTTGCATTCAGTACGTGGTACTACGCAATGGCTGCAACAGAATGGCGCGAACCAAGTTGCAGTGTTGTCGGGCGCAACTCCATATCTCACGCAACTGTCAACATTGGTTGGTGGCTACGTGATGGCTCGATCAGCGCACTTGGCGGTCCATTCGGAAATGTCAGCAGATGACATTGCTGCAAAAGTTGCTACTGCGCGATTCTTCTGTGAACAACTTCTTCCTGTCGTTCATGGTTT
>CAMDLK010000038.1 GCA_945901725.1 Bifidobacterium breve
CCGCTGCAAGTTCTGGCATTTTTATTGCGTCAAGGATGCTTCCTTCACCGCGCAACGCTTTGTATTCAGGAAGGCTGCGTCCGGCTTGGCGCATGAACCAGACAGGAGTGTGGGTGGCCTGCTGACCGCGGGCGGCGGCAAGAAAGGGGTCATTAGGGAGGCTGGTCATGAGGTGGTTGTTCCCTTGCGCGTCATGGGTTTCACGCTATCGGTGCTTACCCCGAGGCATTTGGCGCAGTTGCGCATCGATGCGGGCTATTCGAGTACGAGCAGGTGGATGAGCGGTAATGAGACGGTCTCGCCATTGGGAGGCCCTTTCGCCCTGGCCTTGCTCGACCACGATGCGAAGCGCGTTAAGTAACTGACGACCAAATCCCATGGCGACGACTGTCTCGTCCGCTTTGAATTCCGCACCTTTACCAACCGCATTACCGATGTATTGCGAGACTGTGATCATGGAAAGAAAGAGCCATGAAATAATTGTGATGAAACCAGTAAGCGTTTTTCCAATGAAGGATCCAAGTGTTGATTTCGTGATGAACACATCTGTCGCAGCGTGAGCAACATTTTGCAAAAGGAAACCAATCTTGGCGAGCAACACGATGGGAATTGTTAGCCACTGCCCGATGGTGAGTGCAAGGGTGTGCATTCCAAGATGGTGACTGAGTTCATGGGCGAGAACTCCACTGAGGTTGTCGTGAGACAAATTTTCGATAGCCCAACTCGACACCACAACAAGGTGGCCACCTGAAGCAAACGCATTCAAGTCCTCTGAATCAGCAACAGCGAGAACAAACTTTCCTGGAGGAATGTGATTTGCTTGCGCCACGATGTGCCATGAACGTTGCAGCGTGTCGCGTTCAGCCCGAGTTGGTTTTCGAGCGCCAAGTAAACGTTGAAGAGCAAGTCGTTGAATTGGGCGCACAAAGAGCAAACCACCTAGAAGAAACCAAACGATTGCGAAAAGAGCAAACGGCACGTAATAGAACTGCACGAATGCCCACCAGAATGCGGCGACTGCAATGAGCCAGGCTGGAATAAGTGCGATGACCGGCGCAATGGCTGCGACCGCGTACCCATCAATCTTGCGTTGACGTTGGAGATGATCAGCGCGGGCCATGGACTCCTAGTCCACCAGCATCTGCGCCTCGGGTCAAACTCTCCGTCATAGCGGTGCCAAAGGTCTCATCTACACTTGAACAGATGACTGGCACACGGACCGAGCGCATTGAGACGCACGAGCGAAATCCGAAGTGGAAACTTGCTCCGATGCGCATCGAGATGTCTGAATGCATCAACTGCGATGCATGCCTTCGTCATTGCCCCCCTCAATTAGGGGCCATCTTCAACGTTGGTGCCGATGTCGTTATCATTCCGGAACTGTGCAGCGGGTGCGATAAGTGTCTTCCGGTCTGCCCTGTGAACTGTATTTACCCTTTTCCAGAGTGGGAAGATTCGCAAGTGCCTGCCGAATGGTGGGAACAGCCCCTCTCTGACAATGACCCCTACGATTAGTTCGAACGAAAGGACGTCACCATGACAGCACCAACAATTCCCGGAGCAGAGGCCTTCTCTCATAACGGCAATGGCGATGTCGGAGTGCTCGTCCTCCACGGGTTCACGGGCAATCCAGGTTCTATGCGTGGACTTGCCGAAGCATGCGCGACGGCAGGTTTCCATGTTGAGCTTCCACAACTAGCTGGTCATGGCACTGCAATTGAAGACATGATTCCCACTCGGTGGGCTGATTGGAGCGGAGATGCTGAGAAGGCGTATCAAGTTCTTTCGAAGCGTGCGAAGAAAATTGTGGTGATGGGTTTGTCGATGGGTGGCGCGCTCACTTTGTGGATGGCAGCGCAACATCCTGAAGCTCACGGCATCGTGTGCATTAACCCTGCAACGCAACCGCAACCACAAGAAGTGATCGACATGCTGCAGGGAATGATTGATGCTGGCACAGTGACGATGGATGGCATTGGTTCTGACATTGCAGATCCGAATGTTCATGAATCCGCATACTCCGGAACACCTCTTGCTGCAATGAAATCTTTTCTGTCTGAAGGTCTTGCACCACTTGCACCGCGTTATCCGTCAATCAAGATGCCGATGTTGTTGTACACATCAGTGCAAGACCATGTTGTGCAGCCAAGTGACAGTGACGCAGTAGCGGCAACATATGGTGGCCCTGTTGAACGCGTGATGCTTGAACGTAGTTATCACGTTGCAACTCAGGACTACGACAAAGACATCATCTTTGCGGGTGCTGTTGCATTCGTGCACCGCGTCACCACATGACAATTGAATTCCTCTTCGGAGTAATTCCGAGCCCATCGTCTGGTTCAATACATCTTGGGCCATTGCGTCTCAATGCGTATGGTTTGATGATTGCAATCGGTGTTATTGCTGCAGTTCGTATCGCTGGTCGTCGTGCAGAAAACAAAGGCGCTGGCACAACAGAAGATATTTCCTCAATCGCAATGTGGGCTGTTCCTGCTGGTGTTATTGGTGGTCGGGCGTATCACGTACTGACGGACTACGAGCGATTCCAAGGTCAGTGGTTTGATGCCATAAAGATTTGGCAAGGTGGCTTAGGTATTTGGGGCGGCGTCACGGCCGGAGTTGCAGTTGGTTGGTGGTGTGCTCGCCGTTGTGGGCTTGATGCATGGTGGATTATCTCGTGCGCTGCACCTGCAATTGCAATCGCACAGGCAATTGGTCGATGGGGCAATTGGTTTAACCAAGAGTTGTTTGGGCGTCCGACAACCCTTCCGTGGGCATTAGAAGTGTCGAACAGTGTTGCAGTGAAAGCCGGGTATGCGGCGGGCACAACTTTTCACCCGACGTTTCTCTATGAGTCAGTCGGCTGTGTTCTATTGGCATGGCTTCTCATTCGGCTCGAGCGACGCATCAACCCAGCCCGTGGCCGTTTGTTTGCCTGGTACGTAGCTGGCTACACCGTGCTGCGGTTCGGAACGGAAAGCCTTCGTATCGATGCCAGCCACAATGTTGGTGGGATGCGCTTGAACCAGTGGGTGGCCATCGGAGTATTCGCAGTAGCAGTGCTGTTTTTGGCCGTTGATCGTCTGCGTTCTCGGGACACCCCTGAAGCGTCTACGGTCTTAGACCATGAGTGAATGTCTATATGAAGTCCTAGAGCCCGGCATCGGTCTCATCACGTTTAATCGTCCTGATCGCCTGAACGCGTGGACAGGTCGCATGGGCAACGAATATTTCGCTGCACTTGATGCTGCAAACGCAGATCCGAAAGTGCGCGTCATTGTTGTCACGGGTGCTGGCAAGGGTTACTGCGCTGGGGCAGACATGGGAACACTGCAAGCAATTCCAACAGGGGATACCGCAAAGAACGATGACGGCCCAAGCATTGTTGAAGGTCGTATGCAAGACGAGATCACTCGTTTACCAAAGCCGGTCATCGCTGCAGTCAATGGTGCAGCAGCTGGTCTTGGCATGGTGCAAGCCCTCATGTGTGACATGCGTTTCTGCGCAGACACTGCCAAGTTCACTGTTGCATTCTCAAAGCGTGGACTTATTGGTGAGTACGGCATCTCATGGGTGTTGCCGAGACTTGTTGGTCAGGCAACTGCCCTTGACCTCATGATGTCAAGCCGCATTGTCATGGCGCAAGAAGCTCTCGAAATGGGAATGGTGAACAGAGTTGTTCCTGCTGATCAACTCATGAAAGTTGTTCTTGCATACGCATCAGATCTTGCGATGAATGTGTCGCCATCGTCAATGGCGGTCATGAAGCGCCAGGTCTATTCCGATTACGGCAAAGACGTGGCAACCGCAAGCAAGGACGCTCTTGTTCTGATGCAGAAGTCGTTCACTCGGTCGGACTTTAAAGAGGGCGTTCAGAGCTTCCTTCAGAAGCGCCAGGCTGAATTTCCGCCTGTTCACCCAGAGGCCTAGGTTTCGTTTTCGCCTTTCCGTATCAGAGGCTCGTAGGCTGAGAAGCCGTGAGCCCTTCTGGTACCCCCATTTCCGCAGCTGATGTAGCCAAAGTGGCTCGTCTGGCACGCCTCGACATCGACGAGGCCAACGTCGCACACTTCACCGAACAACTTGCCAAAGTCATGGGTCATTTCAGTGACATTGACGCGCTTGATCTGTCTGGTGTCGGCCCAATGACTCAGCCGTTCCCACTTGTCAATGTGTTGCGTGAAGATGTTGAGCAACCATGTCTCGACACAGACGAAGTATTGGCCGCAGCGCCATCTTCCGACCAACGTCGTTTTCGTGTTCCACCAATCATCGGATTAGACGACTAGTCATGGCCACTATTCCAACAACTGCATCAGGAATCGCCGCTGCGATTGCATCAAAGCAAATCTCTGCACGCGAAGTGATTGATTCGTATCTGGCACAAATCACTGCACGCGAGACAGACATTCACGCCTTCAACCTTGTAACTGCAGATGCAGCACGTGCTCATGCTGATGCAATTGATGCTGATATCGCAGCAGGTCGACCAATCGGTCCACTCGCTGGCGTACCTATTGCCATAAAAGACAACCTGTGCACCCATGGCATTGAGACAACATGTTCTTCCAAGATTCTGGAAGGTTGGAAGCCTCCGTACGACGCCACGGTCGTGTCTCGTTTGCGTGATGCCGGCGCCATCATGGTCGGTAAAACAAACCTTGATGAATTCGCAATGGGTTCAAGTACTGAAAACTCAGCGTTTGGTCCAACCCGCAACCCACTAGATACGTCACGTGTTCCTGGTGGTTCAAGTGGTGGCAGTGCAGCAGCCGTTGCTGCTGGTTTTGCACCTGTCAGTCTTGGCAGTGACACTGGTGGAAGTATTCGCCAACCCGCAGCAATGTGTGGTGTTGTCGGTGTGAAGCCAACATACGGGTTAGTCAGTCGATACGGCTTGTGTGCATATGCAAGTTCGCTAGACCAGGTTGGCCCTTTCGCCACAACAGTTGCAGACGCTGCGTTAATTACTGAAGCAATTGCTGGTCACGACGCAATGGATTCAACGTCTATTCCGCAGCCAGCGCCCGCACTTGTTGCATCTGTGTCACAAGGGGTTGCAGGCATGCGCATTGGTCGCGTTACAGATCTTCCTGCTGGTGCAGAACCAGAAGTCATTGCGCGCCTCAACGAAGCATTTGCAGCGCTTGAATCTGCCGGTGCCACCATTGTCGACATCACGTTGCCAAGCTTGTCGTACGCGCTCACTGCGTACTACCTCATTGCACCAGCAGAGGCCAGCAGTAACTTGGCTCGCTACGACGGTGTTCGCTACGGACTTCGCGTCAATGCGGTAGATACCAATTCAATGTACGGAGCTACTCGCGCTGCTGGTTTTGGTGACGAAGTCAAGCGTCGCATCATGCTTGGTACATACGCCCTGTCTGCTGGTTATTACGACGCGTATTACGGCAAGGCCCTCAAAGTGCGCCGCCTGATTGCAGAAGATTTTGAACGTGCTTATGCGCAAGTTGATGTAATCCTTACGCCAACTTCTCCGGTAGTTGCTTTTCCATTCGGTGACAAAGTTGATGACCCAATGGCTATGTACTTGTGCGACATCTACACAATTCCTACAAACCTCGCAGGGCATCCCGCTATGAGCGTTCCGTTTGGTACTGGCGCACACGGCATGCCAGTCGGAATTCAAGTTCTTGCACCCGCGCTCGGTGAAGCACCAATGTTCCGCGTTGGTGGCGCCCTTGAAAATGCTGCAGGAGGAGTGAAATGACACAAGATCCACTTAGTTCCATTATTGCAACAGAGGCACAAATGCTTGAAGGCGGTTGGGAACTCATCGTTGGCCTTGAAGTCCACGTTGAACTCGCAACAAAGACAAAACTGTTTAGCGGTTCACCAAACCATTTTGGTGACGAACCAAACACCAACATTGACCCTGTCACGCTCGGTTTACCTGGTGCACTTCCAGTTTTGAATAAACAAGCAGTTGAACTTGCTATGCGCATTGGTGTTGCGCTGAACTGCAGCATTCAGCCCTGCATATTCCACCGCAAGAACTACTTCTACCCAGACATGCCAAAGGCGTACCAAATCAGTCAGTACGACATTCCATTGAATATCGATGGTTTCCTTGTGTTGCCAAGCGGAACACGTATTGGTGTTGAACGCGCTCACCTGGAAGAAGACACCGGTAAGAGCACCCATGTTGGCGGCGCTACCGGACGAATTCACGGAAGTGATTACTCACTGATTGACTTCAACCGCGCCGGCGTTCCATTGGTTGAAATCGTGTCGCGTCCTGACATTCGCACCAGCGAACACGCCAAAGAATACGTAGCTGAATTGCGTGCCATTCTCGAAGTCATCGGCGCATCAGACGCCAAGATGGAAGAAGGCTCAATGCGAGTCGATGCAAACGTGTCTGTTCATAAGCCTGGCACCATGTTCGGTACTCGTTGTGAAATCAAGAACGTCAACTCCATTCGTGCACTGGGTCGCGCAATTGATTACGAAGCACGTCGTCAAATTGATGTTCTTGACTCCGGTGGCACTATTCGCCAAGAGACACGTCACTGGGATGATGCAGAAGGCCGCACACATACATTGCGTGTTAAAGAAGATGCCGACGATTACAGATATTTCCCTGAACCAGACTTGGTGCCGTTGGCGCCATCAGCTGAATGGGTTCAAGCTGTTCGCGACAATTTGCCAATGCTTCCCGCTGCACGACGCACTGCGCTTTCTGCTCTTACTGGGTACGACACTCAGTCTGAAGCGGTCATCGTTGTTGTTGAGCGTGGTCAGCATGACTACGTGCAAGCAGTTGTTGATGCTGGCGGAGACGCAGTACGTGCACTTATTTACGTGCAACAAGGTTTCGCTGATGCTGGTCCAGTGCCAGCGGTACCTGCTGATGACCTTGCCAAACTCACCGTGCTCGAACGCGACGCAAAACTCTCAGCAACACAAGCCAAAACAGTTCTGGCTGAATTGGTGGAACATGGCGGCGGCGATGCTGCAGCAATTGCTGCTGCAAAAGGCTTTGAAGCCATGGATACGTCGGCAGTTGAAGCCATGGTTGATGAGGCAATTGCTGCTGATCCTGGCGCATGGGCCAAGTACATGGCCGGTGACGAAAAAGCATCAGGCGCCATCGTTGGCCGCGTAATGAAAGCCTCGCAAGGCAAGGCAGACGGCAAAATCGTCACTGCCATCATGCAGTCGCGTCGCGGCTAAGTATTTACGCAGTGACTGTGTAACGCCACAGGATGGTGTTATCAATCTCTAGATCTGATGTCCAAATTATTTTCGCATCTGATGACCACGAGATGTTGTTGTAACCGTCTTTGACGCCTACTTGTTCTTTCGAATAGGTGTTGGCAGTAGGCCAGGATGAATCATTGAATGCTGTCTGTGTCCATCCTGATGGTTCTGAAGCAATACGTGATGTGCAATCGACATCAGACTTCGATGATTTCTCACACGATTTGTTTAATGGTGCCTGATGAATAACCAGCCCGCGCCATGCACTTGATGTAGTAGCAACAACGCGTCCAGTTGAGGTGTCAGTGAACTGCGCAACAATTCCTCCGTCACCCATCTGTTGACGATCAGTTCCGATGTATTCAAGACCCGTGTCGTTCTGCTTGAAATCTTTTGCCACCATGGCAATCGTGAATGGGTACGAAGCAGTGAAAGTGATTCGCTCTGAATTGAATGATTTCTCAGTCGTGATGGGAACTGAATCCTCACCAACTAATTTTCCATTGATATACAAAGAGAACCAGTTATCTGCCCATACTTCAGCGGTAAACGAAGTCAGCTTTCCAGTCGTGGCAGCTGTAGTTGTTGTCACGGTGATTGACGATTCGTTGGGCGTTACTGCCGCAATACTGGTACTAGTTACAGCCTGACCTGTTGCCGAGGTTGGTACGGCAATTGATGTTGATGTACTTGAAGTGCCAGATGAGCACGACACAAGAGCTGTCGTTGCAAGTGCAACTGCGATGTGGCGAATCTTCATCGTGTGTATTTCTCAGTGGTCACGGCACCTGTAGGTGAAGTGAAAGTGAACGCAACTGCTGAATCGCTCACTGTGTATTCCACAAGGCCAGTTTTGCCAGATTGTGAATATTCAAGAGCGTATTGACCAGTCTTTGGTGAAGAGAAGTTTGTAATGGTTGCACCTTGCAGTGGTGCCCCCGCTTCGCGGAACGGCTTTGCGGATGGTTGCGGGTCTACTTGGTCTCCGACAACGCCACGAATAACGCCGCGCATGCCACCGTTGATATACGGATACGTCGTGGTGCCGTGATAGTGGTACACACCGTCAGTACCAACATGGCCGTTGTAGGCGTCGAGTTTCTTCATTGTTGAACCGTCTGGTTCGGTAGATCCGTAAATTGCAAAACCATCAAGTGCATATGCAATTGGTTTCGCACTTCCGACAATTGTGGCTAGGTGTAATGGTGCAACGTGATAGTGGTAATCATCAGCGCGTCCACAGTGGCCACCCCATTTATCGAGTTCTCCAACAAGGAAGGCGTCCTCGCCTCTGTTGTTTAATGCGTTGAAAATAGGGACACCATTTACTGCAAGCGCAATCGCACCGCGATACAGAGATGTTTTTGCTGAGACCGGGTTGTCTGCCAACGCTGGTTTTTTCGGTAATTGCCATGCATTACTGCCCTTGTATGTCATCGGAAGTGGAACTTGTTGCTGCCAACTTGTGATGCCCACCATCATGTTGTGTGCGGGAAGCCCGTTGCTCTCAATCTGCCAGTAGTCACCGCTTGTAAAAACCTTGACAGTGCTCGCAAATTCATCAAAGCCGGGCAATGTGTTCAATGCTGAAACTGCTGATGATGTGGTTGTGGGGTCAGCTGCACCAGAAGTTGTTGACGCAATGGTGGTGGCGACCTCAGCAGCGGTCGTTGTTGAACTAGCAGCCAGCTCGGTTGATGTTGAAGTGCTTGCGCCCTTAGACGGTGCGCAAGCAGCTAATAACAAGCCGCCTAGTCCGAGACCGCCAAGCCGCAAAGCGGAGCGACGATCAAAAACATGTTCATGTTCATGATGGTGTGGATGTTCGTGGGGGTGTTCGTGAAATTGCATTATGACCTGTCGTATGTAGCGTCGAGTGATGAACTTGCCAATGTGATGTTGCTGATTGCTGCAAGGAGCACATCACGTGACACCTTGGTTCCGGCGGTAAAACTTGGTGCTGCAGAAAGCGCATAAACTGTGTAGGTATACGTCTTTATGCCTGGCCCTTTAGAACATGGTGGTGCATACGCAAGTTGGCTGTTCACACTGTTTGTGCCAAGTGTTCCTGGGGCAGATGCACCTGCAGCAACTTTGGTAGTTGTTGAAGGAATGTTGTAGACCACCCAATACCAATGTGTATCGCCGGGACCAGGACTGTGATGCATGGCAATTGCATACCCAACGGTTCCAGTGGGGCCGCTTGTCCAAGACAACGAGGGGCTTAACGATTGCCCGTCACACGTGAACGCCACGGGCATTACGCCGCCTGCCGTCATGTCCGGGCTCGTGAGAGTGAATGATGTTTTCGCGACGGAACCGGCTGTAGTGGTGACGGCGGCAACTGTGGTGAGAGTCGTGCCAGCAATTGATGTGGTGGATTCCATAGCTGCGGTAGTGGAACTAGGGGCAACTGATGTGGTTGCCACAGAATCATTGTTCGTCTGTGCAGAGCATCCAGCCGTTACAAGAATCATCCAAGTCAATGAAGTGATGATTCGTTTTTTCATGGACTTGACAGTATCTACATCCCGTTCCAATGGGCTGTTTTATACGGTTAAGAAGAAGTGAAGAATGTGTCCAGCAGTCCGCTGACAGACGGCGGAAGAATGGGGCGTATTCTTCGCCCATGGACTTTGCTATTCCCGACGACATTCAAGACACTCTCGACGCACTTGATGCGTTCATTGAAAAAGAGATCAAGCCGCTGCAGGCACAGGACGACAATGAGCGATTCTTTGATCATCGCCGCGAGTGGGCACGTACCGATTTCGAAAATGATGGCGTTCCGCGCGCAGATTGGGAAGCACTATTGCGTGAAATGCGCAGGCGTGCCGATGTAGCTGGTTGGCTTCGTCTTGCGTTGCCCGTTGAGTTCGGCGGCAAAGGTGCAAGCAACATCAAGATGGCAATTATTCGCGAACATCTCGCTGCAAAAGGTCTCGGCCTTCATAATGATTTACAAAATGAATCAAGCATCGTGGGTAACTTTCCGACTGTGCTGATGATGCGTGATTTCGGTACTGAAGAACAGAAGAAAGAATGGATGCCTGGTTTCTTAGACGGTACTAAGCGTCTTGCATTCGGTTTAACAGAACCAAACCATGGCAGTGATGCCACATACCTGGAAACCACCGCATATCGCGATGGTGATGAATGGGTAATCAGCGGAATGAAGCGTTGGAACAGTGGCCTTCACCACGCAACACACGACATTATCTTTGCGCGCACCAGTGGAAAGCCCGGGGACCCGAAGGGAATCAGCGCATTCTTGGTGCCAACTGATGCGCCAGGTTTCAAAGTTGAATTCTTCTGGTGGACATTCAACATGCCAACAGATCATGCTGAAGTCAGTCTCACTGATGTTCGTGTTGGGCCTGAAGCATTATTCGGCCCTGCAGAAATGGGTCTTGAACTTGCACAACACTTCGTGCATGAAAACAGAATTCGTCAAGCTGCATCGTCGTTAGGTGCTGCGCAATATTGCATCAACGAAGCAGTGCGCTATTCGAATGAACGCATTACGTGGGGCAAGAAACTCAGCGTGAACCAAGGCATTCAGTTTCCGCTTGTTGAGCTGCACACCGAAGCTGCCATGTTGCGCCAACTCATCCGCTACACAGCAACCATGCTCGACCAGAAACACCACATGGAAGTCACGCACCTAGTTGCCATGTGTAACTACCGGGCGAACCGTTTGGCCTGCGACGCCGCCGACCGGGCCATGCAGACCTGCGGGGGAGTCGGCTACAGCCGCCACATGCCGTTCGAGCACATTTACCGCCACCACCGCCGGTACCGCATTACAGAGGGGTCCGAAGAGATCCAGATGCGCAAAGTGGCCAGCAACCTGTTTGGGTTCACCTCTTCACAAGACCGCAAGTAGGCTGACAGGAAATCCTTACATGGAGTTGCTTTCCGTGATAGGCAATCCTAACATTAGGCATACCTAACTACTTAGGAGTTTCCATGGGCGCAAGCTTTCTCATCACACTGCGCGAAGGCCTCGAGGTCTCGCTGGTGCTCGCAATCATTATCTCGTACCTCGTCAAGTGCGGACGTAAGGAAGACATCCCGGCCGTATGGCGCGGTTCTGCACTTGCGGCGGTGTTGTGTCTGATCAGCGGAATCGCATTCAATATTTTTGTTGGCGAATTCGAAGGCAAGTCGGAACAGTTCATTGAAGGAACAATTGCCATCGTCGCTGCATCGGTACTTACATGGATGATCTTTTGGATGGGAAAGAATGCACGAAATTTGGGTGCTGACTTGCGCGGCCAGGTTGACGCTGCGACATCAACACGTGCGCTAATGGTTATTGCGTTTGTTGCTGTATTGCGCGAAGGATTTGAAACTGTTTTGTTCCTGTTATCAGCCGAAACCTCATCAGCCAGCGGAACAAGCGTGGTGGTTGGTGGCTTCCTCGGACTAGCAGTCGCTGCAATTCTTGGGCGTCTTGTATATGCCGGCGGTAACAAGCTCAATCTCGGACTCTTCTTCAGAGTTACTGGCGCGCTGCTGCTTCTTTTCGCTGCCGGCCTCTTCGGCAAGTTCTTCCATGAGTACCGCGAGTTGCTCGGTTTTGAAGACGGCTGGTTGGTCTCACCTGCTTGGGAGATCAAGTCGGGAATCTGGGCTGAAGGCACTTTCTATGACTTCATGAAGGGCTTCTTTGGTTGGCATTACGCAGCAGAGAACATTCGCCTGATTGCGTATTTCGCATATTTGTTGCCAGTTGGTTGGCTCTTCCTACGGACTTCAAAGAAGTAGCAGTTCAGCCATTACGGTTGAGTCATGTCAATGAACTCAGACGGAACCCCCATCGATATCAAACCTCGCAGCCGCGACGTCACTGACGGTATTCAAAAAGCTGCAGCGCGTGCCATGTTGCGCGCCGTTGGCCTCGGTGATGACGACTGGGTAAAGCCTCAAATCGGAATCGCATCGGCGTGGAACGAGATCACACCCTGCAATATGTCGTTGCGTCGTCTCAGCGATCATGCAAAAGCCGGCGTACGTGCCGGTGGTGGCGTGCCAATGGAATTCGGCACCATCACAGTGTCTGACGGAATCAGCATGGGCCACGAAGGAATGCGTGCATCACTTGTATCGCGTGAAGTCATTACAGACAGTGTTGAAACAGTTGTTCACGGAGAGCGTTTCGATGGCTTTGTTGGCCTCGCCGGTTGCGACAAGAGCATCCCTGCAATGCTCATGGCAGCAGCGCGCCTAAACCTTGCCAGCGTGTTTGTCTACAACGGCTCAACAATGCCTGGCGTTTACAAGGGCAACAACATTGACATCACCACCGTGTTTGAAGCAGTAGGTGCGTGTGCTGCTGGCACAATCACTGAAAGTGAACTAACAGATATTGAAAAGGCAGCGTGTCCTGGTGAAGGTGCATGTGGCGGAATGTTCACTGCAAACACCATGTCATCTATTGCTGAAGCATTGGGTATGAGTCTTCCCGGAAGTGCATCAGCGCCAGCAATTGATACAAGCCGCGAAGGTGATGCTCATCGTGCAGGCGAAGCAGTAGTGAATATGTTGCGTCTTGGCATTCGTCCTCGCGACATCATGACAAAGAAAGCTTTTGAAAATGCCATTGCTGTTGCGAACGCATTCGGTGGAAGTACCAATGCAGTACTGCACCTTCTTGCCATCGCTAACGAAGCAGGCGTTGCTCTAGACCTTGACGATTTCAACAGAATTGCAGACAAAGTCCCGCACATTGCTGATACGAAACCGGGTGGCAAGTACCACATGTCAGACATTCACCGTATTGGTGGAGTGCCTGTACTTATGAAGCACCTTCTTGATGCAGGTTTGTTGCACGGCGACGTAATGACATGCACCGGAAAGACCATGGCCGAGAACTTGGCAGAGATCAATCCGCCTGCACCAGATGGTGATGTCATTCACCCGCTCAGTAACCCAATTCACACTGAAGGTGGAATCAACATTCTCACTGGCTCACTTGCACCAAAGGGTTCTGTGGTCAAAGTTGCTGGCCTCAGCAAAGAGCAAATGCAATTTGAAGGTCCAGCTCGTGTATTCGATGGTGAAGACGGCGCGATGAACGCAATCATGACAGGCACCATTAATCATGGTGATGTCATCGTGATTCGTTACGAAGGCCCGAAGGGTGGCCCAGGTATGCGCGAGATGCTCGCAATTACAGGCGCTCTCAAAGGCGCGGGTCTTGGTTCAACAGTGGCGCTCATCACTGATGGCCGTTTTTCTGGCGGCACATGGGGCTTCTGCATCGGGCACGTTGCGCCTGAAGCAACTGACGGCGGCCCAATCGCGTTCGTACGCGAAGGCGACCTGATTCGTGTCGACGTTCCAACCAAATCTCTTGACCTTTTAGTCAGCGAAAAAGAGCTCAAAAAGCGTCGTAAGGGCTGGGTTCCTAACCCGCCTCGTTACACAACTGGGGTACTGGCAAAGTTCGCAAAGCTGGTTCAGGGTGCCGAAACCGGTGCCATCACAAACCCCACGATGTAGTTCTCGGGGAGGGGACCCCCTCCCCCTAGGACGACACACCCATATGGCAAAGTGAACCCCTGAGGCTCATCGCCTCAGACACTTTTCGATGGGAGACCGAATGTTCCGAAGACGGCACAAGATAAGTCAGATCTAACTCTCAGCAGGTACCCACCTGCAAGGGGATTAGATCTTGATTTTTGTAACCAAACCGCCGTTCACTAAGGAGCATCCACATGTCATCACCCACCAACGACCCTTTCGAGGGTTTCGATCCGAATGAATTTGACACTTCATTCGCAGCTATTGAAAAAGCAATTACGTCAAGCGAACCCATCGTTCGCGATTTCAATCGTCACTTCACAGATCTGCTTGGCGCTTGTCCAACTACAGACGATGGTAAGTGGCTCACATTGAACAACGACGGTGAAGTTGCGTTTCATCTCACACTTGTCGATGCGTTTCGCCTCACTACTGCAATGCAAGAAATTGAGCGTCTCATCGATACAGCAGATGTGCGCACAAAGGTTCCGTCGTACAAGAAGGCATTGGAATACGTTCCTACTTTGTTCACGCAATTGCAGATGAAATCATCTCCTCATTTGGTACGCCGCCGCGCACGAAAGGAGCAGTAAATGAACTTGCAAACACTTTTTAACGAAGGCCTTGAGAACTGGTCGATGAGCATTTCTCCACGCCAACTCGAACGCGTCATGGCAATGCAATTACCTATGAACACGAATAATTCATCGGTTGTATGGGTTCAATCAATTGGGCCGGCTACTCGCCGTTGGTTCACGAAGGCGTACCACATCCATTCATGGGTTGACGCTGCAGGTGATGTAACAGATCCGAAAGAGCAAGTGGCAATTCCAGAGATCTTTCTGGACTCCATGCATGATCTTGCGTTGGCATACGGTCAGGTAGTAATCACTTTCAATGAAACAGAAGATGTCTTCATTGCTCGGGCAGGTGATGAATACATCTGCATTGATCAAGTAGACGAGTTTGACGCTGATGTTCAGATCGTCGGAATGTTGCCAGCCGAACCAGAGAATACGGGAACGTGTACCGCAACATTGCCGGCCGACATGTTCCATCGCGTAACTCAGTCGTATTTCTCTTCACTTCAAGCACTTCCTGCCGAGAATCCGTTTATGCCTGCGTTTACTACTTTCGAAGTGGGAGACGGATGGGTGCATCACACATCAGATTGGTCGCGTTGGAACAAATCTCCATCGTCTGGTGCAATGCGCGCTGAAACAATGGGTTCAGCCACGGTCACCGTGTTCGGCCCATTTTTGTGGGCGTCAATGAACTTAACTCCGGAAGGTGGAGACATTTCGTTGCACATTGTCGGAGCAAATCCGGAAGCGTTGTATATCACCGGAGACGACTGGGGTTTTGGGGTTCCAGCTTGTTTCGAACCAATGGTTCGTTGGAAGACGTTTTTGTCGAGCAATTTTGCAGAGGCTGGGTATTCGCCCGTGGAGCCAAATGTTCCGCTTACTCAAGAGTCACAGTCGTATGTTTCCGAAACAACAGTGATCACTGCACAGATCTTTGAGTCATTGAATGACGGCCCAGAGTTTGTCCGTTTTTCATCGCCAGTCGCTCGCACTACGTCACTGACAGAGCCACTGATGATGGAATTGTTGCAACTCAACGCAGAACTGGCAAATGCAAAGTTAGTGATCAACGACGGCAGCATCTACGTAGTTGTTGATTCGGTAATCTTCGCGCCAAAGGGCACCTTTGCCCGCGATGTTGCATTTGTGGAACAGGCAATTAAGCGCTGTGAAGGCCTCGATGGCTTTCTTGGTCTGTTTGCGACAGCTACGTAGTTGCGCGGCGAGCAAGCACTGCGCGCCAACCGAACATTGTGGCGCCCAAGAAAACTGTGGCGACAATGATGAAGGCAAGGGCGGTGCCACGATCAAATACAAGATTGCGCAATACCATGCCCATAATCACGGTGTATCCCCACACCATGTAAGTGTTGGGGTCTCTTCTGTTCTTGCGCTGAAGTAGCGGTGCAAGATGCACAAGTGATAGTGCAATCCAGAACGGTGCACCAACAAACAAGATGCCAGTGATACCAGTGTCTGTTTCGTGATTTCGAGTGCCGATGACAACCAACAGCAAGACGCATAACGCGTCGTATGCAAATGCCCGAAGCGCAGTACGGCTCATGGTTGATTAATCAACGTCGTCGTAATACTCACGACCAAGGTGAGTGATTTGGTCTTCGTTCATTAGCCAGCGCAAGGTGTTGTGCAGTTTTTCAAGCTGTACGAACAAGTCATGCTCGGCATGAAGGCCAGGTGCAACCTGTGGGCTCTTGTAATAGAACGACAACCATTCTTGGATGCCGCCAAGACCTGCACGTTGCGCGAGGTCTGAGAACAAGATGAGGTCAAGTGCAAGGGGGGCCGCAAGGATCGAGTCGCGGCACAAGAAGTCAACTTTGATCTGCATTGGGTAACCCATCCAGCCGAAGATGTCGATGTTGTCCCAGCCCTCTTTGTTGTCGCCACGTGGTGGGTAGTAGTTGATGCTGACTTTGTGGAACACATTGCCGTAGAGCTCTTGGTTGTTTGCTGGGTCAAGAATGTCTTCCAGCACACCAAGCTTTGATTCTTCTTTTGTCTTGAAGTTTTCAGGAGCATCAAGCACTTCACCGTCACGGTTACCAAGAATGTTTGTGCTGTACCAACCGGCAAGACCAAGTTGGCGAGCCTTCAACATTGGCGCCAACACTGTTTTCATCAGTGTCTGTCCGGTCTTGAAGTCTTTTCCAGAAATTGCAACGTTTGTTTCTGTTGCAAGTTGACGAAGGAACGGCATGTCAACAGCGAGGTTTGGAGAACCGTTAGCAAACGGAACCTTTTCAAGAATTGCGGCGTATGCATAAAGCATTGACGGTGCAATCATTTCGTCGTTGGCATCGATTGCCTTTTCGAATGCTTCCACTGTTGCGTGCTGTGGTCCTGGTTCGATGTAGATCTCAGTACTTGCACACCAGATCATTACCAAACGGTCGATTTTCTTTTCATCGCGGAAACGGTTGATATCTGCGCGAATGGTATTGAGCATTTCACGACGGCTTGGCGTGTCCATTACGTGTTCGCCATCAAGGTTGCGAGCGTATCTGCGAATGAACGCTGCCTTCATTGGGCGAATCTCGCGCAATACATCAGAGATCGCTTCGATGTGCTTGCCCTGTTCAAGAACGCCAGCACGTGATGCAGCAACATAAGCGTCGTCTGGGAATACATCCCACGCACCCCACACGATGTCATCGAGCTTGGCGAGAGGAACAAAGTCCTTCACAATTGGAGTGCGCTTTTCAGTGCGCTTGCCGAGACGGATGGTTCCCATTTGGGTCATTGACCCAATAGGTGATCCTTGGCCGCGCTTTGTGAGCTCGACGCCTGCAATAAGAGTGGATGCGACTGCGCCGAGGCCAACGGTGAGAACACCGAGCTTTCCTTCAGCGGGGGCAATGGTGCGGGGTTCAGACATGTATTCAGGCTAGGCGACCTGAGCCACCGCACCTCGGTTACGGGTTCTAAATCGTTGCAATATATGGAAATTGTGACGTTATGTGGGGTTGGCGGCGATGAATGCGTTCACGATGGCAGCGAACTCTTCACCTTTGTCTTCCTGAAGGAAGTGGCCGCCACCAACAATGGTGGTGTGTGCTTGGCCGGACGCACCAGGAACCTCACGTTGAAAGTACTTGTCGCTGCCAGCCGTGATGGGGTCGCTGTCGCTGAACGCCGTGAGGAATGGTTTTGTCCATGATCGCAAAACGTCCCATGCAATCTTGTTTGCAATATTCGACGGGTGATCTTCGCCGTCGGGGTACAGCGACGGGAAGATTCGCGCGGCAGCTTTGTAAGACTCATCAGGAAATGGTGCGTCATATGCAGCAACGACTTCTGGTGACAATTTTGTTAGCGAACCGTTTCTGACCATTTTCCCCACCTCAAACACAGGAACTTCTTTTGAAAACTTCTGCCAATCGCGAAATGCCGTAGTTGGCTCGCGACCATAAGTCGGCAATCCGGTGTTTGCGATACAGATACGATCAAATCGGTCAACGTTTGCGGTGACGACGCGCAACCCAACCAGGCCACCCCAGTCTTGACCAATAAAGGTCATTCCACGGAAATCGTTTTTGTTTAACCACTCGTTCATCCATGCAACGTGACGTTCATATGAGTACTCACTTGTGTCCAAAGGCTTATCGCTACGACCAAACCCAATGAGGTCTGGCGCAATCACTCGATGTCCGGCAGCAATGTGCAGTGCCATCATCTTGCGATATAGAAAAGACCAACTTGGCTCGCCATGCATCAAAAGCACAGTCGTTTTCGCATCTTTTGGTCCGCCGTCATAATGGGCAACGCGCAATGTGTCTGATGTTCCGTCGCCAGCAGAAACATCTGTGTACACAGGTGCGTATGGCCAATCGGGGAGATTCGTAAAGCGATCGTCGGGGGTGCGTACAAATTTCATGTGGTTCCTACCTTGTTCGGCTCTGACGCTATGCGGTGATGACCTATTATCTAAGTAACACGCTCCATTCTTTGCAGCACCAGTAAGGAGACTTCAATGTCAGATCCATTTTCTTCACCACCACCTCCACCTCCATCAAACAATTCCAGTTCGTTTAGTGCAGGTGTAGTGCCGTGCGGTAACGGCGTTCGGTTCGGAGCTCTATTACTTGACTCATTGCTGTTTGTTGTGACGTGTGGAATCGGCTGGCTCATTTGGGACATCGTGTTGTGGCAACAGTCCACTTCGCCGGCAAAGAAAATGTTGAACCTCAAGATTGTTGATATCAACACTGGGGCACCGGCGTCAATGGTGCAGATGTTGTTGCGCGAAGGATTGGGAAAGATTGTGCTGAGTGCCATCACGGGCATCGTCGGGATTATCAGCGCAATTCTGATTCTGGTGGTGCCAAGCCGACAGGGCGTATGGGATTACATCTCGAAAACCACGGTGGTACGTGAAGGCTAAAACCGCCTTCCTGTCATGTGCTGGCGCGGTGCTTGCTAGCCCAGCCACGCGCTTTGTGGCTGAACAGTTGAACCACCAGCCAAGCTTGTGTCCGCTACTAAGGGTCACGGGGGTCGCCTGCCCCAGCTGTGGCGGAACTCGGGCGGGCTTGTTCCTTTTGTCGGGCGACCCGGTGGCTGCCATCAAGGCCAATGCTGGGGTCACCCTGTTCCTTCTAGTCATTGCAGGGCTGACAGCGGGTGGGCTGATTCGACCTGTTGAACTTTTAGGGGTTGTCAAGCCATATGACTAGTGGCAGAATGATTGCAATGACAACGAAGTTTTATACCTCAGCACTCGTCGTAGTAGTTCTGTAGCGCGTCGGCAAATTGCCGAACGCGCTAAAAACCACCCATTCGGGTGGTTTTTTC
>CAMDLK010000039.1 GCA_945901725.1 Bifidobacterium breve
TAGCAATGATTGTTAATTGTTAACAAAGTCACAGTCCGAGGCTCAGAATTCCTTCAATAGCCCAGACCACATAGGCTCTGAGCCGTGTCAACCCCTCACAATTTCTCCCGGCCCGTATCCCTTTCCCGCCTTTCCAGCGAAGAATTCGATGTTGTCGTTATCGGCGGCGGAATCACCGGAGCCGGTGTCGTACTCGACGCAGCCTCTCGCGGCCTACGTGCTTGCCTTCTTGAACGTGATGACTTTGCATCGGGCACATCATCGAAGTCTTCAAAGCTGATCCACGGCGGGTTGCGCTACCTCCAACAAGGCGATGTACGACTTGTTTATCAAGCACTACGTGAACGCAAGCGCTTGCGTCGCAATGCCCCTCACCTTGTCCATGTACTTCCGTTCATGATTCCGATTCTCACAAAGAACAGCGTTGTCTCTAAGAAGATTGCTCGTGCACTCGGTTCTGCAATGTGGATGTATGACCTCACTGGTGGATGGCGCATTGGTCGCCTTCATCGTCGTCTTTCTGCCGACACCGCTTTTGCGCATTTGCCAACAATGGCTCGTGAAAAATTGTCATCTGCATACATGTATTACGACGCTGAAGCCGATGATGCTCGTCTCACACTTGCAGTACTTCGCAGTGCAGCAGACAACGGTGCAGCCATCGCAAACCAATGCCGCGTCGAAGGAATTGATTCAGCCAACCGCACGCAACACACCGTTCGCGTGCACGATCTAGTCGGCGACACACATTTCACTATCCGCACCAAGGCTGTAGTCAACGCAACGGGAGTATGGGCCGATGATGTTCGCGCCCTTGACGAGGCATCTCACCCAGACACCATTCGTCCGGCCAAAGGGGTTCACCTCACCGTGCCCTGGGACAAAGTACGTAACGACATTGCTGTAGTTATCCCGGTACCAAGCGACAAGCGCAGTTTGTTCGTAGTCCCCTGGATCTCTCGCGGTGACGGCACGTACCAATTCACATACATCGGCACTACCGACACTGACTACAAAGGCCCTGTGAATGACCCGCAGTGCACACGTGACGACATTGAATATGTTCTTGCTGCCTTGAACGCAACCGTCAACACTGATGTCACCTTTGAAGACGTAACAGGCGTATGGTCTGGCCTTCGTCCTCTCGTAAAGATGGATGACTCTTCTGCAAAAGCTGGTCGTACTGCAGACCTCAGTCGCCGACATCGAGTATTCACATCTGACAACGGTGTTGTCACAGTTACTGGCGGCAAACTCACCACGTATCGCGAGATGGCACAAGATGCCGTTGACGCTGTCTCTGAAGTCTTGGGAACAAAGACACGTTGCCACACACGTTCGCTTTCACTCCACGGCGCAAAAGGCCGCAGTATTCGTGCATCACAACGCGATCATCACCTCGATGGTCGTTACGGAAGCGACTCTGCAGAAATAGCGGCGCTTATAGCCAATGATCCATCGCTCTCTGGACCATTAGTGGACGGCCTTCCCTATTTGCGTGCAGAAGCGGTGTACGCCGTTACACATGAAATGGCGACGTCAATTGACGACGTACTCAGTCGTCGTACTCGCGCACGCTTGCTGAATCGACGCGCAAGTGTCACGGCCGCTCGTGCTACGGCAGAACTCATTTCTCCACTCCTTGGGTGGGACGATGCACAGAGCTCAGCGAGTATCGCTGAGTTTGTTGACGCATGCGCTCGTGAAGACGCAGCTGCAATGGTCACAGAACAAGAATTCATCGACTCACACAAGGGATAACAATGAGCATTCATACATTTTCAACCAAGGCCACCGAGCCAATCGAATTTGGTGGTGACCCAGCTCTTGCAATGTCTCACCTGCCAAGCCCAGGCCGTGCATTAACTGCAACCGAAGCAAAAGAACTCGGTGAAATTTGTGACACCACTGCTGACGCGACAGAGCGCGTACAACATGGTCGCGATTGGTGGCCGTTATCACTTCGGTGGTCTCTTCGTAATGAAGTTCCACAAATTCCAGCTGTTGTATGCCGTCCGAAGAACACGCAAGAAGTTTCGATCTTGTTGGCGTATTGCAATGATCACAAAATTCCAGTCACACCATCGGGTGGACGAAGCGGAGTATGTGGTGCAGCGATCCCCTTATTTGGCGGTGTTGCACTCGACATGACACAGATGCAAGGCATCGAATCAATCGATGAGGTATCCGGCATCGTTGAAACACTGGCTGGCACTTTCGGACCTGACTTAGAAGAAGCAGTTCGCACACACGGGCTTACCATTGGTCATTACCCACAATCGTTTGCCATCGCCACCGTTGGCGGATGGGTTGCGTGCCGTGGAGCTGGTCAATACTCAACGCGTTACGGAAAAATAGAAGACATGGTGCACGCACTTGAAGCGGTACTCGCTGACGGCACAATCATTCGTACAGGTGGCGCTCCTGCCGGTGCAGTGGGTCCAGATATTTCTCAACTGCTTCTTGGTAGCGAAGGAACGCTCGCAGTAATTACACGTGTGTGGTTGCGCGCTCACCCACTACCTGAAGTTGAACGTCGTGCAACGTTTGTGTTCGCATCATTTTCAGAAGGAATCGAAGCATGTCGTCGCATTATTCGCGCCGGCGCAACCCCTGCAGTTTTGCGCCTGTATGACGGGGCCGAAAGCAAACGTTCACACGATGGCGATGGCACGCAATGCACACTTCTTGTTCTTGACGAAGGAACTGAATCAATCGTCGACGGAACCATGGCCGTTGTATTTGATACTTGTAAAGAAATGGGAGCAGCCGAAGGCGACGTGGCGCTCATCGAAGCATGGATGCACCACAGAAACGACACAAGTGGTCTTCAAGCTCTGACACGCAAGGGCTTTGTTGTTGACACCATGGAAGTTGCAGCGAATTGGGGTCACCTTGATTCTGTAGTTGAAGCAGTGGAGTCCGCAATGCTTGCTGTTCCTCACGCGCGCTCTGCCACATGCCACTTGTCGCACAGTTACATCGAAGGGGCATGTGTATATTTCACTTTTGCAGCAACTCCAGAAGAAGCTGATTTTGAAAGCACATACCTTGCAATGTGGAAAGCTGGCCAAGAAGCCGGTCTTAAGTCCGGAGCCAACTTGTCACACCATCACGGCATCGGATACAGCAGATCGCAATTCATGGAACAAGCGCTTGGTTCAAGCATGGGCGTTTTGCGCTCAGTCAAGAAAGCACTTGATCCGAACGGCATCTTGAACCCAGGCAAACTCGGACTATGAGAACGCTTGTCATCGATGTAGGAACGAGCGGCCTTCGCGCTGCAATCGTGCACGATGACGCAACCGTCACCGACCTTCATTACGAAGAGTTCGCTCCAGATAGCCCCTTTGCAGGACTGGTCGAATTTGATGCAACAGCAATGTATGCAGCAGTTCACCGCGTCTCAGTAGCGGCGTTAGCTTCTGGCCCCGTCACTGCTGTCGGCATCACCACACAACGTGCATCAACAATCATTTGGCGTGCATCAACAGGCAAGCCCATCGGTCCATCACTCGGATGGCAAGACTTGCGAACTGTTGGGGAATGCATGGCGGCTCGCGCCGAACACGGATTTTCATTTGCTCCGAACCAAACCGCTACCAAGGCTGTTTGGATGCTTCAGAATTACATCTCTGATGCCAACGAACGCAACAGTGATGATCTTCGGATTGGCACAGTCGAGTCATGGATTGTGTACAACCTCACACAAGGTGCACAACACGTCACTGACCACACGAATGCTGCCGTTACGGGTCTCACAGTTCCTGACGGGACTTCGTGGAACAGTTCAATGCTTGCAACTCTCGGTATTGCTGAACAACAGTTGCCCCGCATCGTAGATTCCATGGGCTTTATTGGCGACGCCACTGACCTTCCCGGCGCACCTCCAATTCTTGCTATTGCCGGCGATCAACAAGCATCGCTGGTCGGTCAAGGTTGCATCGTGCCAGGAATGGCAAAAATCACATTCGGTACTGGCGGCATGTTGGACATGTTCGTTGGAGACAAACCTCCAAGTTCTGCGCAACGTAATTCAGGTGGAACATTTCCCATCGTTGCATTCAGCCGTGGTGGAAAAATCTCATACGGAACAGAAGCGATCATGTTGTCAGCCGGCACAAACATTGAATGGCTGCGTGACGACATGGGACTCATTGCAAACGCCGCCGAGTCTCACACGCTCGCTGCGGCGGTTCCCACAACCGATGGCGTCGCGTACGTTCCTGCACTTCTCGGACTCGGCACTCCGTTCTGGGACTACGGCGCACGAGGTGCACTATTCGGAATTACACGCGGCACGACTCGTGCACACATCGTACGAGCTGTTCTTGAAGGGGTCGCTCACCGCGGCGCGGACCTGGTCGACTCTGCAGAAAAAGACTCGGGGCTCTCCATCGGCGAAATTCGAATTGATGGCGGCATGAGTCGCAATCCAACGTTTGTCCAAGCCCTTGCTGATGCCACTGGTCGCCCAGTCCGCGTGTCACCCATCTCAGAGGCCACCACCCTCGGTGCTGGTTTCATGGCGGGCACAGAATCGGGACAATGGCACAATCTCACCGCCGCAGCCGAGGCCCTCTCAGGGGCACCTGTCACCTCACCATTAGGTGCGCCGGGGATATCCCGACAACAATGGTCACAGGCGGTTTCTCGATCCCGCTCCTGGATACCCGAACTCTCATCACTGGACTTCTAGTGTTGTGATGCGGTATTTCGCCAACACGACAAAGGATGCCCTACGTGGACACTCACCAAGTTGAATCTCCCGACATGTCAATGACCACGCGTCGTCGACTCATCGCCTCACTTCTCGCAGGAGGAGCAGTTGTTGCAACCGCTCCACTGTTCGCAGGTCGCGCATCTGCAGCAGAAGCTGGCGGATCGCAAGGCCGCGATGCCGGAGACAATGAAGCATTGAATGCATGCCTCGCGCGCGAATCACGCATGGTTGCCACATATCGCAAGGCAATTGTTGGACTGACGGGCAATGACCTAACAGCAATGACTCTCATTCTTGATCACCACGTTGCATACGCGCAGGCTCTCACTGGTTACTTGGCAGTGGACGTTGCAGCCCCAAGCAATGCACCACTTGCTTCACCAACCGGGTCTATTGCCAGTATCGCTCGCCAGTTGGCAACGCTCGAAGATCAAACAGCAACTATTCATACCGACACGATTGGCGCGATCAAGGGCCTTGACGCAGCAACCCTGTTGGCTTCAATCGTCACCGTTGAGACCCGTCATGCCGCTGCACTTGAACTAATTGCTGGCGCATCCCCTATCGCTGCTATCGGCAACTGAACGAAGGACTCATCATGAAAAAAACAAGCACTTCCTCACCAATCAGCCGTCGCGCAATGTTGCGTTCATCTGGCGCGCTTGCTGCAACAACTGCGGTACTCGCGGCCTGTAGTTCCACCAAGCCCACTGTTGCGCGAATTGGTGAATCACCAACCACAGTGAAACTTGAAGACCTTGCAGTCACAGATGTTGTATTGCTACGTACAGCAATGTCAATGGAGACAATGGCAGCTGCAATGTTGTCTGACTCTGCAGTAACTGCACTCGCAAGCAAGGACACAGCGCCTGTTATCGCAGCTTTTGCGCAAGATCACACAACGCATCTTGAAGACCTTCGAGTTCTCATCTCTGCTCGTAACGGCGAGGCGTACTCAGAAACAAATGCAAAGTTGATGCAGGCATATGGCCAGAATGCGCTTGATTTGGTTGCCAGTGGAAAACTCCCTGAAGACGCCCTTGCACTCACGCTTGCAGTGGAGACTTTGATTGCCTCCACATACCAATACTTCGTGTCACTCACAGCTGAGCCTGCCGTGCGTGCTGACCTTGTGCGACTTGGTGGACGTTCATCGAGACGCGCTGCGGTTGCTGCACAACTCATCAACGGCGGCACAGGCGGCTTTGCCCCTGCCAACGACAAAGACGGCGTCGCTCTTGTCGCCACATTGCCAAGCGCATTCGGATCTCTGAGCACTGTTCAGGTGAAGCTTGGGCCTCCGAACGAAGTCGGCACACGCACCACTGTCCTTATGGACACGCCAAGCCTCAATAGCCTCATTTACTAAGCCCCTTTCCCCATACACTCATCTCGACGGTGAGTCGTTCGGATGATCGCGGCACAGCAATGTGCTGAGGAAAGTCGGGGCTTCTCAGGGCAACATGCTGGCGAGAGCCAGGTCGGGGTGACTTGACGGACGTGCAACAGAGAACAGACCGCCGATGGCTGCGCAAGCAGATCAGGTAAGGGTGAAACGGTGCGGTAAGAGCGCACCAGCATATGAAGCGATTCATATGGCTTGGTAAACCCCATGTGAAGCAAGATCAAGCAGAAGGCTGGGCTGCCCGCCTGCCGCAAGGCAACCTTCGGGTAGATCGCATAGACGGATGATCATCCAGTGCGCAAGCACGGACAAAACCCCGCTTACAGAGTGACTCACCGTCACCCAACGGGTTTACAGGTGTGATGTTTCGTTGAACCCAAGCAGTGCTGGCCCACGAGGACTAATTGCAATACGACAAATTGATGCGCGATCTAATTGCATTCGCCATGTCGTTTCTGGTCCGGTGCCAAGCGCCCATGTAACACCGCTCTTGATAGGCGACACATGACTCACAACAATCACGTCACCTGTTTGCGCACGTTCACTGATCTCTTCGAATGCTGGCCGTACGCGATTATCTAACTCAACGAGAGTCTCGCCACCGGGTGGACGAAACGACGGATCATTGCGCCATTGAGCCCACAATGTCTGGTCAACATCGGTGAGTGCGACTCCATCCCAATCTCCGTAATCCAGTTCAATAAATCGTTCATCAATAGTGACATTGCCCGTAATTGCGCTTGCTGTCTGATGCGCGCGCGTTAACGGACTACACACCACCAATGCATCCGGAAACTTCTCTCGCAGATATTCACCACTGCGCGCAGCTTGACGCTCCCCTTCTGGGTCAAGTGGCAGGTTCATTCTCCCCTGAAGCAAGGCTTTGGCATTGGCTGCCGTTTGTCCGTGACGCAACAAGATCAACATGTGATTACTTCTTTTCCAAAACGAGTCGGCCGGTACGCAAGAACTCTTGACGGGCTTGAGGAGACGACAAATTATTAGTGCGCCATACCCATGTCAACATGGCGGCACCCGCTATCTCAAGAATTATGTTCAGCCACATGCGATCGAAGCTTGGGATTGATGCGCCACCAAAATTCAAGCCAGCAAATGGCCACCAGAAAACTTTTGTGTTGTTAAATGCCCCGTCAAATACCAAGTGCATGAACATTCCGATGGGGATGGCTAATGACATACGCCGAGCAGCTGTACCCCTTCGCGCAAACGCCATTACAAGGGCTAGCGCAAGGACGCTTCCGAGAACCGAATGAAACACCCATGCTCCCCCAGAGAAAATGTCGATCAGGTCTGGCAACAATGCACCAAGAGCAAGCACCCTGTAATCAAAACGGTCGTCGCGAAAAACAAATAAGACCGAAATAAACGCAGTGCCGATAAACCAAAGAAGCATCAACACCACATTAGGTACTGGCACCCCTACGGGACGGTCTTAATGGATGCCGGAATACCTTTTGCACAGTTATAGACGTAATAGCGAGCAGGATCGACTCCGATTACTGGAGTCAACGGATTCAAGTCAGTCGGCGCGATAGTCGTTCCAGGGTCAACAACTCTCACTACTGCGCCTCGATACACCGTTGTTGTCGGCGCAACCGGAACAGCAACCGCACCTGGCACCGTTGTTGTGACTACTGGCGCAGCAGGAAGCGTCGACGTTGTGACCGTTGGGACAACTGTGGTGATTGTGCCCGTCGATGCCTTCGGCAATTTTCCAGATACCAATTCTGCAATGCAGTCAACGCCAGGCAAATAGAGCCGTAAAGGATTACGAGTCGGTGCGGGTGGCGCGTCCCAATTCAATACTGGCAAATCTTTGTGTGCGGCATCCATGTACGCCTTCCAAATCTTTACGGGGTACGCATTACCTGTCACGCGCGCAACTCCGTCTGCTTTGAATTCTGGAACGTTCACCATTGGCGTATACCCCTTCGGGTCGCCCACCCACACCGCAGTTGTGAGTTGCTTTGTAAAGCCAACAAACCACGCGTTTGTGTTTTCATCTTGTGTACCCGTCTTTCCGCCAGCTGGACGGTTGCCTTCTAATGGGTCACGTCGCGCTGTTCCCTTAATAAGGGTTTGCTTCAAGATGTCCACTTCAGCGTCTGCAATCTCTTTTGTGATTACTTGCGATGGCGCCATCGTGTGTTGATACAGCAGCCCACTGGGGCCTTCGATTTTCTCAATGAAATATGGCTCATTATGAATTCCGCCATTGGCGATGGTTTGGGTGCCAGAGGCCATATCAAGTGCGCTCAATTCGTTAGCACCAGTCGAAAAACTTGCATACGGCTGAATGGTGTACAGCTCTCGTGACAAATAACTCGATGAAGCAAGCCTGTATGTCATATTGACCACACGGTTGAGTCCAACGATTTGAGCCAGGCGTGCATATGCACAGTTAATTGAAAGCCATGTTTGTTCAGCCAACGGTGACACCGGATGACTCACACCCTTTGTAATGACAAAAGGTTCTTCTGGCAGACCCGGATTCGGAAATGTACAGGGCAATGTTCCGTCAATTAAGTCACTTGCTTGAGCACCCGCTTCTAATGCAGCAGTAAGAACAAACATCTTGATGCTTGAGCCTGTTTGACGACGACGCAGTGCAAGGTTCACTTCGTTACGACCTGGCGAGAACCCGGGCCCGCCCACAATTGCTCGCATCGCACCAGTAGCCGTGTCCAACGACATCATTGACGATTGAATTCCAGTCTTATTGGCTGGCAGTTTTTCCTTTGCCGCTTTCTCAGCCTTTGCCTGCAACACAGGGTCAATTGTTGTGTGCACCGTAATTCCACCACGGAACAAAGCGTTGTAACGCTCTGGGTATGTTGCACCGAGAATTGTTGACTTGTTCAACAAATAGTCACGCACCATCTCAGTGATATAGGTACGGCTTGTTGGCCTCTCAGGTGCACTGGTAACCGATTCTGGTGGCTGCCACGTTGCCAGGGTCGTGTCGCGTTGCTCTGTTGTCATCAGACCAACGTCAACAAAGCGTTCAAGAACTTGTTCGAATCGACGTCGTGATTGTTCAGGCCTGCGAATCGGGTCATACGTGGATGGTGCGCGCACCAAACCAGCCAAAAACCCTGCTTCAGTCAAAGTCAGTTCTGAGACCTTCTTTTGAAAGTACACATCAGCTGCAGCTTGAATGCCATACGCATTGTTTCCGAAGAACACTGTGTTGAGATAGCGCTCCACAATCTGCGCTTTTGAAACATTCTTTTCCAAGATCACCGCGTATCGGGCTTGTAAAATCTTGTATCGACCATCTCGTGGCAAACCAGCAAGGAATTCATTCTTCACAACCTGTTGCGTAATGGTGGATGCGCCCTGCCTTCCACTGGAATATTGGAAGTTGGCAAGGGTGGCACGAACGAGTGCGCGCAGGTTCACGCCCTTGTGTTGATAGAAACCTGAATCTTCAACGGCCAGAACAGCTGCAACCACAATGTCTGGCACTGAACCAATGTCAAGTGGCTGACTGTTCTCTAGCTCAAAGACCCCAATTTGCTTGTCCGCAACACCCATAATGCGGGTTCGAGTCGATAATCCACTGAAGATCGGAAGCGCCACAGGAGTCTCCTGGTGCGCATTAAGTGCCCGCCACACTTGTGGTGCTGCACCAATTACTACGCCCGTCAACAACATCGAAGATGCCACAAGAGCAACGCCAAAGCGCAGGGACCAATTCAGAGGGGACTTCACAACACAAAACACCGTACTTGTCTGTGCTTGATGCATCGTGTCACCCATTTCGGTAGCGTTGTTCTATGTCACAATTCCCCCATCGCGGTTTCAGATTCGGTGTTCAAGTCTCAAAAGAGACCACAGCAAAAGGATGGGCTGAACTAGCTCGCCGTACAGAGGCAGCAGGGTATGAAGTTCTCACCATGCCAGATCACTTCACAGACCAGTTGGCACCTATCCCAGCACTCATGGCTGCTGCAAGTGCCACCACCACACTTCGTGTTGGCGCATTGGTATTCGACAATGACTACAAACACCCTGTGATCCTTGCAAAGGAACTCGCAACAATCGACCTCCTCTCTGAGGGACGTCTTGAAATCGGTCTCGGCGCCGGCTGGATGATTAGTGACTACGAGGAGGCTGGAATTCCTTATGACTCCCCCAAAGTGCGTATCGATCGATTCATTGAAGGTGTCGCGGTCATTCGTGGCGCGATGGCAGATGGCTCGTTTTCATTTTCTGGCGATCACTACACAATTACTAATTACAACGGCCAGCCAAAGCCTGTGCAGGCCCGTCCACCACTTCTCATTGGTGGCGGCGGCAAGCGCGTGTTGTCATATGCGGCTCGCGAAGCCGACATCATTGGCATCAACGGCACCATGACCGCTGGCGTGGTTGGGCCAGAAGCTCTTTCAACCATGACCGCCGAATCAGTAGACGAAAAAGTTGCAATCGTTGCTGCCGCTGGCGCACATCGAATCAACGACATTGAGATGAACATTCGTACGTTCTTCGTGAAAGTCACAAATGATCGTGCTGCAACTGTCGACGGCATCTCATCAATGTTCGGCGTGTCAAAAGACATGATCGATGCATCACCATTTGCTCTTATCGGTTCGGTTGAGGAATGCATTGAGCAACTGCTCGAGCGTCGCGAGCGCTGGGGCTTCAGTTACACCATCGTTGGTGCTGAAAACATTGACGAGTGTGCACCAATCGTTGCTGCACTTCGCGGCAAATAGGTCAGAACAAACCGACAATTCGCCCGTCACGGCCAATGTCAATATGCAATGCTGCGGGGTCTGCCCCTAAGCCAGGCATCGTTCGCATATTGCCCACTATGGGGTAAATGAATCCGGCCCCGACTGACGCGCGTACTTCACGCACAACCAATGTGTGCCCAGTGGGCGCTCCCTTCAACGTGGGGTCACCACTAATACTGAGGTGCGTCTTGGCAATGCACACAGGCAGATGACTGAAACCATTTGCGTCGTACCGTGCAAGCTGTTTATTCGCCAGGTCCGAATACTCAACAACGGCAGCACCATAAATCTTGGTGGCAACTGCAGAAATCTTGTCTTTCAATGACGCAGATTCTTCATAGAGGAAATGGAAGTTGTTTGGCTCATCACACGCAGCCACAACCGCATTAGCCAAATCAACTGCACCAGCACCACCGTCAGAGAAGTGAGTGCACACGGCAACACGCGCACCCATAGATTCAGCAATCTCGCGAATCGCTTCATGTTCGCTTGCAAAGTCTGTGGGGAAAGCATTAATCGCAACCACTGGCGAGACTCCGTGTGCAAGAACATTTTCAATCTGCTTGGCCAAGTTGGCTGCACCAGCCCGAACATCTTCAGGGTTCTCCTGCAACATTTCTGGCGGTAACGGCTTACCGGCAACAACTTTGAACAACCCAGAGTGCGCTTTCAACGCACGAACAGTGGCTACCAATACCGCAGCATCAGGTTTCATTCCTGAAACGCGGCACTTGATATTGAAGAACCTCTCTGCGCCCATGTCGGCCCCGAAGCCAGCCTCAGTAATGAGGTAGTCACACATGTGAATACCGATCTTGTCTGCAATCACTGACGAGTTGCCCGTCGCGATGTTGCCAAACGGACCTGTATGAATCAGCGCCGGAGTGTTCTCAAGCGTTTGCATCAAGTTCGGCTTTATGGCATCAAGCAGTATTACGGCCATCGCACCGGCACATCCAATCTGTTCAGCCGTTACTGCCACATCACTTGCTGTGTACCCCACAACAATGCGACCAAGGCGTGCGCGAAGGTCTTCCATAGATGCCGCCAATGCCAACAGTGCCATCACTTCAGATGCAGCAGTGATGTCAAAGCCAGACGTGCGTTCAATTCCGTCTTCTTTTGAACCTTGACCAATCGTCACGTTGCGCAGTGCACGATCATTCACATCAAGAACACGCTTCCACGTGATTTTGTCAAGCGACAGACCAAGCGCATTGCCCTGATGCAGATGATTATCAACCATGGCAGCGAGCAAATTGTGTGCAGCAGTCACTGCATGGAAATCACCCGTGAGATGCAGATTCAAAATCTCCATCGGAATCACTTGGCTATACCCACCACCAGCGGCACCGCCTTTGATACCGAATGTTGGCCCCATTGATGGTTGACGCAATGCCAGTAGTCCGACTTTGCCGATGTGCTTCATTGCCTGAGCAAGACCAACAGATGTAGTTGTCTTGCCTTCACCAAGCGGTGTCGGCGTAATGGCAGTTACCACCACGTACTTTCCTGAAGGCCGAGACGACACGCTCTCAAGTACCGACAGGTCAATTTTGGCGACATGACGCCCATAGGGCTCTAGAAATTCATCACCAATTCCCAACTGGCCCGCAATGTCAGAAAGCGGAGCAATGGTTGCAGCTTGGGCGATATCAAGGTCAGAAGGAAAAGGCACTTCAGAAGTCTCACCCAACTGCCACACTCACGCCAAAGCGAAGCAACTCGTCGTCGGTGGCCCCATTGGTCGTAGCCTTACTTGACCGTCGAAAGGCACACATGGGAATCATTCGAACGCTTCGATCAGTCGCACGTTTCTCAGTGCCCACACTGTCGCGACAGAAGCGTCGCTTTGAACGCGCAGCCAACATCGCAGATCTTCGCCTCATCGCAAAAAGTCGTCTCCCTCACGGAATTTTTGACTACATCGATGGCGCTGCTGAAGACGAAATCACCATGCGACGCAACGCGGAAGCCTTTCAGCAATATGAATTCGTGCCGAGAATTCTGCGCAATGTTTCCAACATCGACACCAGCACGTCATTCCTTGGCCGCTCACTCGAATCACCACTTCTTTTCTCCCCCACGGGTTTCACACGAATCGCGCATTCACAAGGGGAACTTTCCGTTGCTCGCGTCGCTGCCCGACATGGCCTGCCCTATTGCTTATCTACATTGTCAACGCGATCAATTGAAGAAGTTGCAGCAGTAAGTAACGGGCCAAAGTGGTTTCAGGTGTATGTCTGGCGTGACCGCGAATTAGTCAAAGACATGTTGGCTCGCGCTCAGGCAAGCGGTTACGAAGCAATAATGCTCACCGTTGACACTGCGGTGCTCGGCCGGCGCGAGCGCGATGTACGCCGCGGCTTTACTCTTCCGCCCAAACTTGGTCCCGGCACCATCATCGATGGCATCACACACCCGGCGTGGACCTGGGATTTCATTCGAAACGAACCAATTACATTCTCAAACATCGCAGCATCACGAGGAAACACGGGAACCGCAGTCACTTTGTCTGATTTCATCTCTGAACAGTTTGAACCTGCGTTGTCCTGGGATGATCTTGAATGGTTTCGCTCTAACTGGAACGGACCCATAATTCTCAAAGGCGTGCAATCAGTCGCAGATGCAGTGCTTGCTCAGCAACATGGCATTGACGCCGTTGCTTTGTCTAATCACGGCGGCCGACAACTTGATTCGGCACCTGCACCGCTTGACTTACTCGCCCCCGTTGCTCAAGCAACAGGTGGCACATTGCCTCTCATTTGTGACGGTGGCATCCGTCGCGGCAGCGACATTGTGAAGGCCATCGCACTTGGCGCCTCTGCGTGCACATTAGGACGCAGTTATCTCTACGGTCTCGGGGCTGCTGGCGAGCCAGGAGTTGAACGCGTACTTTCCATGCTCACTGACGACATGACACGCACTATGTCGTTGTGCGGTGTTCGCAGTATTTCTGAAATCACACCAGCACTTTTATCGTTAGTTCCGGTCGGACGCATCTGATGAGTCAGTACTCGTACATCACCGGTGAACAACGCCCCGTTGAGGTTCTCGTGTTTCGCATGGACCCAGCCGTTGTTGATGAATTCATTCGCCTCGACCACGAAGTGTGGACACTTGGTGAAGCACATATGGAGGGACTCACCGATATCCCATTCCTTTCAAAAGAAGTCTGGCTCGACACAAGTAAGCCTGGCGAAGTCACCATTGTGTTTGTCTGGGACACGCAAGACGCATGGGACTTTGTGGGCAACACCGAATTTCAGAAGAAACTCCAAGCTGAGTTTGATTCCCGCTTCCCGCATCCGATCGAACTAATCGCTGCACCTCATGAAGATTCCAACTTTGGCATTCATCGCGTCACCCGATTTGAAAGAATAGAAAAATGAGTGAACTTCTCGACGTCTCGTCTACACGCACCATTGGAGAACTAGGAGACGTTGGCCCACTTTCAATTGGTTGCTGGCGCCTCACCGGGTCTGATACTGAAAACACAGCCGTCATTTCTGCTGCAGTAGACGCCGGCATGACCCTTATTGATAACGCCGACGTATACGGCCTTGACTGGGGCGGCACTCACTTTGGCGCATGTGAAGAAGCACTCGGAAGAATCTTTTCGGCAATTCCTGGCCTACGCGACAGAATTGTTCTCGCAACCAAGGGCGGCATCATCCCTGGTGTTCCGTACAACTCATCAGCGCAGTACATCACCAGCGCGTGCGAAGCATCGCTATCACGTATGGGTGTTGACCATGTCGATCTGTATCAAATACATCGCCCAGACCACTTCACTCACCCTGAAGAAATTGCTCAAGCATTCAATTCATTGAAATCACGTGGTCTTGTTCGTGAATTCGGAGTATCGAACTACACAGTTGCTCAAACTCTTGCACTCAACGCTTTCGTTGATAACGGCCTCGCAACAACTCAGCCACAATTGTCGGCCACCCACCTTGACCCATTGCGCGACGGCACCCTCGACTTGTGCATGGAATCGGGTATCACTCCCCTTGCATGGAGCGCTCTTGCTGGCGGCTCAATTGCAACTGGCCAAGGCGTATCACCTGCATTGCTTGCAGTTCTCGATGAACTTGCTGCCCGAGAAAATGTCACACGTTCTGCAATTGCTATTGCTTTCGTGCTTGCTCACCCATCGCGCCCCGTAGCAATCATTGGCACACAGACTCCATCACGCATCTCCGAATTAGCACTAGCCACTTCTGTGTCACTTACTCGTGCTGATGTGTACGCAATCATCCAAGCCAGTGACGGATCACCTTTGCCATGAGCGAAATCAGTTGGTTCAGCGCGTTATGCGATGACGACTACGAACAATTAGGAGTTGTCGATACCAACCTGCAAAGCAGTTGGAACCACTGTTCCGACATTGTTCGCACCGTGCATGACGCCGGCTTTGACAACGTTCTGCTTCCCTCCGGATACGACCTCGGTATCGACACGCTTGCATTTGCCGCTGCAATGGCACCGGGCATCACAAACATGAAACTACTTACCGCCATTCGCTGTGGCGAAGTATGGGTTCCACAGTTGGCGCGTCAACTTGCGACAATTAATCAAATACTTAACGGCAAACTTTCCATCAACATCATTTCTTCAGAAATGCCAGGTGAATCTCTAGATGGCCCTCACCGATACTCACGCACCATCGAAACAATGAATTCACTGCGCACATTGCTTAATGGTGAACGCCTTGATATTGATGGCGAATTCATTCAGCTTCATCTTGATGCACCTCGCATCTGTCGCGAATCACCCCAAGCCCCACAGTTCTACTTCGGCGGTTTAAGCAATGAGGCTCGTGACGCCGCAGCCGCTGCTGCAGATGTGTATCTCATGTGGCCAGACACTGAAGATGCAATTGCAGCAACAATCGCAGATCTTCGCTCGCGTGCTGCCACCTACAACAGAACATTGAAGTTCGGTTACCGAGTGCATGTAATTGTTCGTGAAACAGAAGACGAAGCACGAAACGCTGCTGCGCACTTAATCTCCGCAGTCGACGCTGCAACTGGCGATGCAATTCGTTCACGCTCGCTTGATAGCGCCAGCGTCGGTGTTCGTCGTCAAGCAGAACTGCGCGAATCTGCTGGCACTGACGGCTTTGTTGAACCAAATCTCTGGACTGGAATCGGTAAAGCCCGCAGCGGGTGTGGTGCAGCCATCGTGGGCACGCCTCAACAAGTCATCGACAAGATTCATAGGTACGAAGCCATGGGCATCGAAGCCTTCATTTTCTCGGGCTACCCACACAAGCAAGAGGCACAACGCTTTGCAGAACTTGTTCTGCCGCACCTCAATCACGGACCGCTGTAAAAAACCGTCTACAGTCGCACCATGAGCGACATCACATCACTTCCAGCCGAGTTCCTTTTCCACATCAGTGCAACACTGAACCCACCCATCGTGGTTCCAAATGGCCCGAACGGCACACGCGTCATTGTTCGCGTTACCGGTGGAACTGTGAAAGGCCCGAAACTCAACGGAACTGTTGTAGATCTTGGTGCCGACTGGCTAACCATGCGCGCCGACGGCACTGCACAACTTGACGTCCGAATTGTCATCAACACTGATGATGGCGCATCTATTTCTGTGACATACAAGGGCATCATGTCCCCCGATGCAAACGGCAAGCCACGCATCATTACTGCCCCACTTTTCGAGACCGGCGACGAGCGTTATGCCTGGCTCACACAGATGCAAGCAATCGCTATTGGCGCACCTGGTCAAAACGTGGTCGATTACGACATCTACCGCTTGGTGTAGACGAACCTACAGAAGCCCGCGCGTCATTCGCGAGATCAATGCGTGCCAATTCTCAAGATCAACTTGTTCATTCGAGACATCATTGACAATGAGACCCAAGCTGTACGCCTGAATAAACACCGCTACCGCCGTTGAGTCAAGGTCTTGATTAACGAAGTCTTTCGCTTTCATTTCACGTACCAAGTCCGCGATTGCACCAGTGAGTCGAGCTTGCGTTGGAGCAAGTGCATTCTTCATTTTTTCAGAATGACGCGACCCGGCAAGAATCTCAATTCGATCAGCACGGCGAGACGAACGAACTGGATCATGTGTTGCTCGTGAAATCAGGTCAAGCCGGCCAAACATGTCTTCACGAGAAGTTGAGGCAAGCAAGACATTTGTCAGTGCCGTGATGTCATCTTCTACATAGCGGGCAAAGCGCACGACTTGGGCCTGCATAATCACATCATTAAAATCCTCAAAATGGTGATACAGGGAACCCTTTGAGATATTCGATTTTTCCAGAAGTTGTTCCACCGTAAAGCCCTGAGACCCGTGCTCGTCAATAAGAACTGCAGCCGCTTCCATTAGGTGAACCTTCGTGGGATGTATGTCACGCACCCCTCTATTCAATCAGTGTTTGCCCCTCCAAGATGGCATGATAGAGAGATGGCACATCTCGAAAAACATGCATCACATCGCATCGGATTACTTCGGGCAATGGTTCTCGGCGCTAACGACGGACTCATCTCCACCGCATGCTTGGTATTGGGTGTTGCCGCCGCCGACCCGAGTCCCACCGCAATTCTTACGGCAGGTATGGCTGGCTTAGTTGCTGGTGCAGTCTCCATGGCTCTGGGTGAATACGTATCGGTTAGTTCGCAACGCGACTCTGAACAATCAGATATTGCCAAAGAAAAATGGGAACTTGAAACCATGCCAGAACATGAGCTTGACGAACTCACCATGATCTATGCGAACAAAGGACTCCCCTATGCAATGGCTCGCGAAGTTGCAGAGGAACTCACGAAGAACAATGCTCTTGCCACTCACTTGGCAGAAGAACTCGGAATCACCGGCGTAAACCAGGCCAATCCAATTGAGGCCGCAGTTGGGTCTGCTGGCGCATTCACGCTGGGAGCAGCCATTCCCCTCATTACTATTGCCATAGGTAGCGCTGCTTCCCGGATGGCCTTGACGCTGACCGTGGTCACCCTTTCCCTAATAGGCCTTGGCTACACCAGTGCTCGATTCGGTAAAGCTAGCACCACAAAACCGATTCTCCGTGTTGTTGTTGGCGGTCTCGTCGCAATGGGAATCACCATGGCCGTCGGAAAGATATTTGGAGCAGCCGTCGCCTAGCGTCCGCTTTGCACTCCCCCTTCATAAACAGCGAGACTGTATGAATGAGCGCAACCTCCACCACAGACCAAGACATTGCCCGCGTTGACGCGGCACTTGATGCACTACTCGCAGAGTTCGACCCAAAGAAGGTCGACAACATCACGTTCCGCGGTGCCCGATTCGATCGCGGACTTGCATGGGTTCATTTCCCAACTGGTCACGGCGGTCTTGACATGCGTCCAGACCTCAACCGTCGTGTTGAAGAGCGACTTCGTGCAGCTGGTGCAGCAGCGCAAGACCCTGCAACATTCTTCATTGCTCTTGCTGGTCCAACCATCGCAACGCACGGAAGTGAAGAAGTAAAGAAGCGTTTCCTTCGCCCAATGTTTACTGGTGAAGAAAAATGGTGCCAGTTGTTTTCAGAGCCAGGCGCCGGAAGTGACTTCGCTGGTCTTGGCACAAAAGCAATCCGTGACGGAGATGAATGGATCATCAACGGACAAAAAGTGTGGAACACACTTGCCCACCTTGCTGACTGGGGAATGCTCGTTACACGCACAGACCCAGATGCTCCGAAGCACAAGGGCATGACGTATTTCGCGCTTGACATGCATGCACCTGGCGTTGAAGTACGTCCACTTCGTCAGATCACTGGTGAAGCTGAATTCAATGAGGTCTACATGACTGATGCGCGCGTACCTGACGCACATCGTGTCGGTGAAGTGGGCGAAGGTTGGCGCGCAGCTCTCACCACCCTTATGAACGAGCGCAGTGCAATCGGTGGCGGCGGTGGTGGCAACGCAAAACGACGGGGCCCAATTGACGAAACCATCAAGATTTGGAAAGAGAAGCCTGCAGACCAGCGCAACAACGCCGACAAAGACAAGATGATGCATTTGTACTGTGCGAGCGAGGCTTTGCGTTTCACAGTGATGCGCGGTGCGCAAGCTGCAAAGGCCGGCAACCC
>CAMDLK010000040.1 GCA_945901725.1 Bifidobacterium breve
AGGCTAATGCACATCGAATAGCAGATGTGGGACACGTCTATTTAGTGACGCGCGTTCTGTCGCCAAAGAGTCCACTTCCCACCCTGACCATCGTGGATCCACATGCGACAGCAATCGGATAATCAGCAGACATCCCCATGGAACAGACCAATAAGCCTTGTTCATTAACCAATTGGCGCAGCATTCCAAAGGCCTTTTCACATTCCTGCTGTGTTCCATCGGTTGGACCAATTGTCATCAGTCCCTTCACAACCAGCCCACGAGACTCTGCTCGTGTTCTCAGCGCATCAAGCTTGTCAGGGGTCACCCCGCCTTTCGAGGGTTCCTGAGTTGTATCCACCTGTATCAAAATCGACGCGCCCGGCGCCCGACGGCCCAACTCGTCCACAACTGAATCCCGGTCAACGGACTGCCACAGTGCAATGTGTTCGGACAGCAACCGGACTTTGTTTGACTGCAGAGCACCAATGAAGTGGACATCGATTGACGGCAACCCAACAGTTATCTTTTCCAATAACTCTTGGGCATAGTTCTCGCCTACAGCATCGCAACCTGCGCTCGACGCAGAACGAAGAGCGTCAATGCCAAAAGACTTCGTTACAGCGACAAGGGAGACAGCGGTTCCACCTGCATCACTGATAACAGAACGAACGTGTGCCACGCGATCGGCCACCTCATTGGCGTCGATCATTTGTGAAGTTCTATTTCAGGAAAGAAGGAACGTCGAAGTCGTCATCGTCATCTGACAACGGATCGCTATCAGAGAAAATGTCGCGCACATTGCTTGTAGCTGGACGCGCATCAGCTGGACGTGTTGAAGTACGGGTGCCAATGGACGAACCACTTGAACCTGCATCCCAACGTTCGAAACCAGCCGCGATAACAGTGACCTTAATTTCGTCGCCCATTTCGTCGTCGATGACAGTACCGAAGATGATGTTCGCATCTTGGTGAGCAACTCCGTGAACCACTTCAGCCGCAGCGTTGACTTCGAAGAGCCCCATACTGGACGGACCAGTGATATTGAGCAAAATGCCACGAGCACCATCGATTGCTGCTTCGAGCATTGGGCTCGAAATCGCATCTTTTGCTGCAACAACTGCACGATTATCTCCGCTGGCAATACCGATACCCATAAGAGCAGAACCTGCGCTGGTGAGGATCATCTTGACGTCTGCGAAGTCGGTGTTAATAAGTCCAGGAGTCGTAATGAGGTTGGTGATACCTGCAACGCCCTGCAACAAAATCTCATCAGCCATCTTGAATGCGTTGACCAAAGATGTCTTGTCATTAGCAACGGTAAGAAGTCGATCGTTTGGAATAACAATCAGAGTGTCGACTTTTTCCTTCAAGCGTTGAATTCCATTGTCTGCCTGAACAGCACGACGACGACCTTCGAATTGGAATGGACGTGTCACAACACCAATGGTGAGCGCACCAAGAGACTTTGCGATTTCAGCGATAACTGGGGCAGCACCTGTTCCGGTACCTCCACCTTCACCTGCAGTAATGAAAACCATGTCAGAGCCGTTAATGAGTTCTTCGATTTCTTCACGGTGTGCTTCGGCTGCCGCGCGACCGACGTCTGGATCAGATCCTGCGCCAAGACCCCGAGTGAGGTCACGGCCGATATCAAGCTTGACATCAGCGTCGCTCATGAGAAGGGCTTGCGCGTCTGTATTAATTGCGACAAATTCAACGCCGCGAAGACCAGCATCGATCATGCGGTTGACAGCGTTAACGCCGCCTCCGCCAATGCCAATCACCTTTATAACGGCGAGATAATTCTGTGGTGCACCGGCCATCGACCATTTACCTCCAGTAAGGAGTCCGTAAGGACTAAGTTTCTTAAGTTTCCCACATCACGACGGATTTATGTGGCAATTCCCATTTTGGGTGACTGTTTAACGGATCTGAACGGTCGGATCGCCCGTTGAAACGTCAATAACAGCCAAGGTCGACGGATTCTGACGCCGCAACAGCACCACGACTGCTACCAATTTGTCTTGCAGGTCATTGGGAGGCCCAAAACGAACAAGCGTCCCGCCCTTGAGGGTCATCGCGAGTTCCCCGCCTGCACTGACCTCGAGTGATTTCACTAACGGTCGCAATTCTTCGGGCAATGCCAGCACAAGCTGTGCTGCAGCCCTGTACACATCGTCGGCCACTGCGCCTGCTTCGAGTGACGGCCCGACACCGTCAACACGCAAGTACTTTGTAGGCCAACCGGCAAGCACAGCAATTACATGACCTCGTGCGTCCACGATGCGTGCCTTCTGGTCGTCTCCGACATACCAAATTATGGGAACTCTTTCCGCAATTTCGACGAGAGCCTTACCTGGAAACCGTGTGGTGATTCGTACGTCAGATACCCACGAATCTTCAAGCAACAACTCGCGAGCGCGTTGAGTATCGACAGTAAACACGGAGGCACCTTTTAAGGTCGTTGTAACCGCTGCAAGAACCTCTTTTGACGTGTAAACATTTCCCTCAACAGTCACTGATCGGATTGCAAAGATTGGCGACGCAAGAAGTGCAATCACTACGACCACTGCAGCGGCAATCGCACCTGCGAGTTTTAGCCACTTGACCTTCTGCAGGCGTTCGCGTCGTCGTGATCGACGTTGTCTCTCTTCAAAGGTTGAGTCTGGTCTGTCATCATCGACAATGACCACGCGGTCAAGGTCATCATCAATGACCACCAAGGTGCCAGCATCTTCGGCCATTCCATTGAGTAATGGATCTATAGGTTCTGCCCGTGAAATCTCATCAATACTTGGATCGATGATGACCACGTTCTCTATTTCTGGCAATTCATTGTTACTTGGAGTGTCATTCTCTGCCACCACATCTACTAAGTCCACAACATCCGTAACTGTGATATCAATCTGCTCGACTACATCAACTGTTTGCGCCACCGTCTCTGGTTCGCGACCTCCGAAGAGACCGGACAACTCTTGCAGGACTTCGTCAGACACTTCAGTGACAGATATTTCTTCTACCCGCTCTTTGGAACCTGGGTTTTCTGAATCAGTCATGCGGGCTCTCCGAGGAGACTTTGCAAGTTCTTTTTGGCAGCAACGTGCGGCTCAGAAGTATGGGACGGGTGTGAGAAACGGGTCATGAGATCTTCAGAGAATCCAACAAGACATACTTCGCTATAAAGGCGAATGCCGTGAACGTGCTCCACAGTACTTTGCACGTGTGACATCACAGCGGCAATATCTGCAGCTGTTGAACCTTCACCGGCTTGAATAAAGTTTGCGTGCTTCTCTGAAACACTGACTGCGCCAATTGTGAAGCCTCGAAGCCCCGCTGAATCAATAAGTGCACCGGAGCTTTCATCACCTGACCCAGGATTGACAAACACAGAGCCAGCATTGCGGCCTCCTGGTTGATGCTCGCGTCTCCATGCAACTACAGCGTTTATTTCAGTTGTTCCGATTGCCGAATCTTGTTCAGTGGTTCTCATTCGAACCGATAAAACGACATGACTGTTAGACAAAGCTGAACCACGAAAATAGAAACCAAGTTGTTCTGCGGACACTCGCGCAATCTGTCCACTGCGAACAGATAACACAGTGGCGTCAACAACAGACGCTTCCATATCAGCACCATGACCACCCGCATTCATTCGAATCGCGCCACCCACGGTGCCGGGAATACCAACACACCACTCAAGACCAGCACGACCCGCACCTACAGAGCGGCGGGCCAACACTGGCATCAACATTGCCCCGCCAGCTTCCACAATGTCTCCGTCAACGGTCACTGCATTCTCGGTACTTGACGGGGCCATAACAATGACAACACCATCAAATCCATTATCCGCCACGAGAAGATTGCTGCCACGACCCACAACAAGAGTCTCTACTCCTGGATGACTGCGCAAAATCTCTGAAACGGCGACCACTTGATCTGTAGATGACACTTTGACAACACACGCACCATTGCCACCGACCCCATACGTCGTAAGCGGAGCAAGAGATCTGTCGCTATGAGCGTCTAAGCCCGCTGCAGCCATCTCGGCAACGAGTGCAACAAGGTTCATTTGAGGATTCCACGCAAGTCATCAGGGAATGATTCAATGTCACCGCAACCCATAGAAACACAAACGTCGCCCAAAGTAATCCACGACGCAACAGCAGCAACAGTGTCGGCGCGTGATGGCGCCCACACCACGTCAGCCAATGGATGCGAACGAAGAATGGCATCAACCACCAATTCCCCCGTCACACCATCAATCTTCTGAGTACCTGATGCATATACGTCAGTAATCACAACGCGATCCGCCTGAGTAAAACAATCGGCATAAGAATCAGCCATGGTTGCAATGCGGTGATACCTGTTTGGCTGAAACACAGCCACCACACGACCAGTCAAAGCCGGATGCGAACGAACTGCATCAATTGTGGTTGAGATCTCGGCTGGCAAATGTGCATAGTCGTCAATCAAAAGTGAACCACGGAAATCACCACGTTCGGCGAACCGACGTGCAACTCCACGAAAGGCCGAGGCTGCCGTACATGCGACAGCCGGGTCTACACCAAGTCGAACTGCTATCGCGAGAGCAGCAGCAAAGTTCATGGTGTTGTGATCCCCACGAAGTTTCAATTCGCACTTGTACGTCTGTTTGTCAACTTGAACCTCAACCAATGTTCCTTCACCGTTTGGAACAGACGACATGATTCGAACCGTTGAATTCTCTGATCGTCCGAAGGTAGTGACACGATTATCTCGACCAAGTGCCTTCACAAGACTGGCGGACCCTTCATCATCTGCATTTAATACAACTGCTCCGCGAGTGCGCTCAACCGCGTCAGCAAAACACTCTTTAATAGCTTCAAAAGTTTCAAAGTAGTCAAGGTGGTCAACGTCAATGTTGGTCACAACAAGAGATGACAACGGAAGCACATCAAGTGTCCCGTCACTTTCATCCGCCTCAATAATCAGGAGCAATCCATCTCCGTGCACGTTCCCAGTTCCACCGAGAACATCTGCTCCAATGATCGAAGACGGGTGCAGACCACCTGCCGTAGTCATTGCAGTCACGAGTGCTGTTGTAGTTGTCTTTCCATGGGTGCCGGCAATACCCACCGCATTTGTCGCAGCACATAGCGACGCCAACATGCCGGACCTATGACGGGTCTCAATGCCACTGCGTTGAGCCTCTTTCAATTCGACATTGTTCAAAGGAATCGCCGTTGAATACGTGACTACGTCAGCGCCATGGACAACTGCCGCTTGATGACCAATAGAAATTTCTGCGCCGCGCTGACGAAGTTCTTCGACGACATCTGAATCATGCAGGTCTGACCCCGTGACCGCATGCCCCATTTCAACCAACAAGCGAGCAATTGCACTCATGCCTGGGCCACCGATACCAACGATGTGACATCGAACGGGGGTATTGAGCGCAATGAGCGGTTCGGCGAGTCGGCGATTGACGTTCATCAGTCGTCCATTGTTCCACGCCCGATAGTCACGTGTGCGGCCCCCTCGATTGCATCCACTAAAGCCGAGCTTCTATGTAGGGCTCCAAGTTGATATGCCGAGCGTGCCAATTCGGTCACACGATTCTGATTTGCAAGCAATTGAGTGACCTGCGCTACCGCCCTGCCGTCAGCACAGGAAGCATCGTCCATAAGAATTCCCGCACCGGCATCGGTCAGCCATCGTGCATTGAGTTCTTGGTGACCATTGGCTGCGTCAGGCCATGGAACCAAAATTGAAGCAACACCAACAGTGGCAATCTCTGCAACCGAGCTTGCACCTGCACGTGATACCAACACATCAAGCGCGCTATACACATCTGCCATTCGGTCTTCATACCCAACGCGGATGTATTGCACGCCAGCGGGTACGTGTGGCATTTGATCTCGCACAAAGCGTTCTCCGCATATGTGGTACACCACCGAATGAGTTCCCGCTAGTGCAAGCAACAGATCAGCAACCATCGCGTTCAACACGCCAGAACCTAAAGAGCCGCCCATCACAACAACCATGCGCGCATCCGATGAAATACCTAACTCAGAACGCGACGAGGCTCGGGAACTAGAAACATTTAATGTACGCAACTGCTTACGAACCGGCGCACCCGTCAGAACTGACCGAGGAAGCGAACTGCCCTCAAATGCAACCGCCGAAATCGACGCCAGTTTCGCCTGACGTCGAGTCGCTAAGCCAGGAATTCTGTCGTAACTGACGCATACCAGTGGCACATCTGCCGCAATTGCCGCACGCGACATTGGCTCACTCGCATATCCACCAACTGAAATCACGACGCTAGGGCTCCACATTTTGAGGAGCCCACGAGCGAGAATTCGACTCCGCAATAAACGCAAAGGCAACAAGGCATTTCTTGTTACGCCTTGAAAACTCCATGAGCGCTGCAAACCTGAGATTGGAAGATACTCAGCAGAAATCTGAGATGATTTCATCAATTCACGTTCAACTCCACGCCGAGATCCGACATATCGAATGTCAGAAGCCGAGTGTCCTGCCTCAACAAGTAGTTCACAAATTGCCATCGCCGGAATTACGTGGCCACTTGTTCCGCCGCCGGTAACTACTGCGTACACCATGGTCTACTGAGACGTCTTTACGGCTCGCGCCACATTCAATAACAATCCAGCGGCCGCCATTGATGCGATCAGTGAAGAGCCGCCATACGACAAAAACGGAAGCGTTAGCCCGGTCATTGGCAGTGCACCCACTACCCCACCGATATTGACCAGCGCCTGTACCCCGAACCAAGCAGATATTCCACCTGCAATAAATGCACCGTGAGTATCTGGTGCCGAAAGAGCTACCTGCAAACCAAAGACAACTAGTGCAAGAAATCCGCCGATCACCATCAATGAACCAAAGATTCCCAACTCCTCAGCAATTACAGAAAATATGAAGTCACTGTAGGCAAGAGGCACATAACCCCACTTACTAGTGCCAGATCCGATTCCAGTGCCAGACCAGCCACCATTAGCAATGCTCAATAGAGACTGATACACCTGGTATCCGCCGTCTTCTTTCGTCCCTTCCAGGTCCATAAATGCCAGCATTCGGGCGCTCGCATTGCCGGCGAACTTAAGTACGAAAGCTCCAGAAACTAGAAGAACGACGGTTGTGGTGAACACCTGTCGCTTAGGTAGTCCAGCAATAATCATCATCATGAGCACAATTCCACCGAAGATCAAACTTCCACCGAAATCCTTCTGGAGTGCGCACAACCCTGCACTAACGCCCAAAGCAACAAGCATCGGCCACAAAACAATGCTCGAAATCTGAACCGAACGATGTCGGTGAGACAGCAAGTTCGCACAGAAAAGAACTACTGCAATCTTCATGAATTCAGATGGCTGCATTCGAAACGGCCCCATGTCTAGCCATGCACGTGCGCCATTTACTATGGCACCCCTGAGAATCACCACGACATTCAGAATTACCACCGATGCGACTACGGACTGCAAGAGAAATGTTTTGCGCCATGTCTCGTAGGGAAATGCGAATGCAGCCCACATTGCAATTCCACCCAGCCCAGTCCAAACCAATTGGCGTTGGAACATCCCCCATGCCGACTCTCCGGAATGCAAATTGGTGACGGAAGATGATGACAACACCATGACAAGACCCAACATGACAAACGATGAAACAATGATGAAAATCCAATAAAAAGCTGCAGAAGGCTTCTCCGTTGCCACACGATGACGGTCTGCAACACCAGTTCGGCGAAGGGTTTCAAGGCGACGTTCCTTGAGACTTGGTGAGGTTCGTTTATCTGTAACCATTATGAACTCAATTCTGTTCGGCTGAAGTACTTGCGTACATTGTCTTGAAAATCATCACCGCGTTCGTTGTAATTGTTGTACCAGTCGTAACTGGTGCAACCCGGCGACAGTAGAACACTTGCGCCATTGATCGCCATGCTGTGGGCAAGCGCAACTGCTTCTTCCATGGACGTAGCGTCCTGCACAACACACACACCTTCAAATGCGCGCCGAATTGCATCTGCATCATCTCCGATAGCTACAACTCCCACCATTCGCTGCGGCTCTGTAGCCATTTGTCGCAAATCTAAATTCTTATTGCGCCCACCAGCTATCAACACGACATGTTCAAATGATCGAATAGCGGTGAGCGCCGCATGAGGGCTTGTTGCTTTGGAGTCGTCGTACCAGGCCGACCCATCAAAGTGACCGACGAGTTCGATGCGGTGATGTGCCGATTCAAAACTATGAAGTGGCGCTGCTACATCCCCCACACCACTTAACCCCGATTCAATAACCAATGCCGCAGCAGCAAGTGAGTTAGTGATGTCATGAGGAAGTGCGCGCCATAACTCATCGACCGAACAAATAACTCCATGCGGACTAACCAAAGACTTCGAAGAAACTGTGTAGTCACCAGATTCCAGACCAAACGTGACGCATCGTGCTGGCGTTGCGCGAGCAGATTCAAGAATCACCTTATTGTTGACTGGAGCAATTACTACGTCACCAGTGCCTGAGTACGCCCATAGTCGTCGTTTTGCGCCGGTGTAATTTCCAAGTGAACCATGCCAATCAAGATGGTCCGGGGCCAGATTAAGCCACACTGATGCATCACATCGAAAAGCATCTGTGAATTGCAATCGAAAACTTGAACATTCAACAACGAATGCATCAAACGGTTGATCAATGGCCGCCATAAATGGAAGGTCCGTGTTCCCAACCTCGCCAACCGTACGCCCACCGCCGCGCAGCAGTGCAGCAGCAATCATCGTGGTGGTGGTTTTGCCATCTGTGCCCGTGACTCCGAGAATTGGCCTAGGCCCCCCACTTCTCTGCTGTTCCCATTCATATGCAATATCAATCTCTGATCGAACAGAGACGCCGCAAGCAAGTGCCTCAACAATGACTCTGTGAAGCGGTGGTACGCCTGGTGCAGGTATCAATACATCGACGCCGTCGAGAAACGCCACAACTTCAGACTGAGTGATTATTGGAACAATTGTGCAGCCGAGTTCACGTGCAAGGTAACGATGTTCATCGACGATTTCGTCATCTGACAGAACCACGTCAATACCCCGTGCGACCAATGCACGCGCCGCAGCTGCTCCGGTAAGGGCCAAGCCAAAAACAGCTACCCGCTTCATGTCACCGCCCGGCAAAGGAATCGGCAATATGTGTGAAGTCAGCAATAAACATTCCTACGGCGATTGCAACACAGATACCGGACAAGATCCAGAATCGAATAATGACAGTCGTTTCTGGCCAACCAAGAAGTTCAAAATGATGATGAATCGGCGACATACGGAACAAACGCTTCTTTCGCCCCGATGCTTTAAAGACACCCATCTGCAATGCAACAGAACCAGCTTCCATCACATTGAGTGCACAGATAAGAGGAAGCAACATGTGCGTATTGGTAGTCACTGCTAACAAGCCCAACGCGGCTCCGATTCCCAACGCCCCAACATCACCCATAAATATTCGGGCTGGCGCAGCATTCCACCAGAGAAATCCACCGCATGCTCCGGCCATTGCAGCCGAAAACACTGCCAAGTCAAGCGGGTTGACCAAATTGTAAATATCGGGATTACGAAATGCCCAATATGCAATCACCGTAAACGCGAGGAATCCGAATAGTGCAGAGCCTGCAGCAAGACCGTCCAGACCATCGGTCACGTTGACAGCGTTTGTTGTTGCCCACACCATGACAGATGTCCATACAACCCACAGAACGGGCGACAAGTTCCAACCAGGAAAATCAAAACGCGTAAATGAAAGCGTTTCGCTCACACCCGTTCCCAGAAGCAGCCATGTCATCATCACGACCACGAGACCAAAGGTGATCTGGCCCTTCTTCTTCCAGAAGATTCCGCGATTCTGTGCGTGACGCACTTTCAAGAAGTCGTCAAGGAATCCAACAACTGACAAGATTCCACAAATTGCCCACATAATCATGGCCTGGTCAGACAGAGCAATCCCGCCGCGTAAATGTGCAACAGCCCAACCAACAAAAGCTGACACCATGATGGCAATTCCGCCCATCGTGGCTGTCCCCTGCTTCTTCATGTGATGGACGGGTCCATGGTCATCAGAACCGAGAATTGGTTGACCTTTGCCTATTGAATCAAAAAAAGAGATCAAGGCGCGCGTACCGAAAAGTGACAACATCATGGCCACTGAGCCAGCAATAAGAACTGCAATCATTTCGTTTTCTCCTTTCGTTTCCGAAGCGCAGCAGCAGCAATTGCCACATCACTACTAGGCGACATCACGCCATTAGTTTCCTGGGTTGTCTCATGACCCTTGCCAGCGATTACCACCATGTCACCACGCTTTGCACCCAAGATGGCGGATTCAATTGCTTTTTCCCTATTCACGATGGAACTAACCAAGGCACGATTGACCTCAACGCCAGCCATGACTTCAGCCACTATGCGCTCGGGATCCTCATTGCGTGGATTATCGGAGGTGATGATCACTAAGTCCGCACCGCGAGACGCGATGTCTCCCATCAGTGGACGCTTTGCATTGTCTCTGTCTCCGCCACAACCAAAAACCACTATCAACCCTGCACGAGTAATCTCTCGCGCGCTGATCAATAGACCTTCCAATGCTTCGGGTGTATGGGCAAAGTCGACCACAACGTCTATGTCCTCGTCATTAGGAATTGATTCAAAACGGCCAGGCACGGTCTGCACAGAAGAACATCCACTGACGATGCGCTCATTAGGAATCCCAAGTTCACTAGCCGCAGAAATAGCCGCGAGCGCATTCATCACTGCATACGAGCCACCAATAGGTAGACGTACATCAAGATTCTTCCAACTAAACGAAACATTTGATGCAGCAACAACGACATTGCTGAGATCAGATGACGAGTATGACAACGTTCGAATTGAAGCTTCTCTTAGTAGCCGGTTCCCATAGGAGTCATCTGCATTCACTATCGCCGCCCTCGCGAGTTCAGACGCGAACAGTCTTCTCTTGGCCGAAAAGTAATTTTCCATCGTGCCGTGAAAGTCAAGATGGTCATGTCCCAGATTCGTGAAGATGACTACATCAAACACGATTCCGTCAACACGTCGATGTTCCAACGCATGCGACGACACCTCCATGACTACATGGTCCACACCAGAGTCGACACATGTCCGTAATTGGGCATGCAAATCTATTGACTCAGGCGTCGTACGCGCACCCGTCAATGTCCCCATCACGTGCACAGATGCACCATGGGCAGTTAACAGTGACCCGAGAATGGATGCTGTTGTTGTTTTTCCGTTCGTTCCAGTGATGCCAATCATCTTCAAAGATGAAGCCGGATGCCGAAAGGCTGCAGATGCAATACGACCTAGAACTAAACGAACATCTGCTACGACAATCTGCACGACCGAAGATTCAATCGACTCATCAACGTGGTCGACAAGAACCGCTGCGGCCCCTCGAGAAACGGCTTCACTGATGAACTGATGCCCATCAAACAAATCGCCTCGAACACAACAGAGAATGTCCCCTGGTTCGACATTGCGAGAATCCTGAGTTATCCCAGAAAATTCGGTGTTCTTATCTCCAACAATCGTTGCAGAAATGTCTGCATGCATGACAAGGCTGTCGACAGTCAACGGGGAAACTGAATAACGCGCCATGCTTCATGATCCGATCAGTGCCCAGCAGACGTGGCGCCCGCCTTGCAACCAGTTCCAGAACCGGTTGCCGGAATACCCAACTCGTGCATGACCCCTGGGACCAATCGAGCGAAAACGGTAGCTGCGGCAGTACCACCGAAACGGTCACGCGATGATGCATCTGGTTCGTCAATGCTGATCAACATCGTGACTTGAGGATTCGCAGCGGGAAAGTATCCAACGAAGGAAGCAAAGTATTGGCGTCCTCCAGAATCTGTTGAGTACGTACCGTTTGACTGCACCTTGTATCCGGTGCCCGTTTTGCCAGCGATTTCCATGCCCTTCACCTGAGCGAGCTCGCCCGTTCCGGTACAAATAACTTCACGCAACATGTCAGTCATCACAGCCGCAGTCTCGGGCTTAAGAACCGAACGAGTTGCAGATTCAGGTACAGGATGACGTTTCCCAGCCTTATCAATGGTGGCACTTACCAACTGCGGAGCAACATACGTACCTTTGTTCGCAACGGTGTTGACACCTGCAATCATCTGAAGTGGAGTTACTGCCATTCCATAACCGTACGACACAGTTACCTTTTCTGTGCCTCGCCACTTATTCGCTGGTCGTAAGGTTCCACGACTTTCGCCTGGATACTCCAGACCCGTTTTCTGGCCAAAACCGAATGCATATAAATAGTCGCGCAAAGAATTAGAACTGATTTTCTGTGCCGTCATGAGGGTTCCAATGTTCGAACTTTCACTGACAATGGCTTTCACGTTCATGTCAATTGGCCCATGCGGCCATGCATCTCGAATAGGAAACTTGTCAACAACGATTGCACCCGGAACTGTAAACACAGTTTCGGGAGTCACAGCGCCTTCGTTCAAGGCTGCACTGACCGAGAACACTTTCGCAACAGATCCGGGCTCATATGCCTCAACGGCTGCGAAGTTTCCCGATGCAAGAACCGCAGAGCCTGCAGCATTACGACGCACGTTCGACATGGCATACACCTGCCCCGTTGTTGTGTTCATCACGATCGCAGTGCCGCCTTTGGCGCTGAGTTGACCCACACGATCAAGAAGAGCTGTGTCCGTCTGGAATTGAATGTTCTTGTCAAGAGTCAAGACAATGTCATCGCCTGGAACTGGAGCAACGGTAGTGCTTTGTGCTCCGGCAATAGATCGGCCATTCTCGTCAACTTCACGAATACCTTTGCCGTCAACCCCAGTAAGAATCTTGTTGAACTGTTTCTCAAGACCAGATGTTCCAAGTCCATCAGGATCTGTTCGCCCGATAACAGCGCCAGCGACTCCACCTTCCACCTGTCGAACCGGTTCCCTGTAGGAGTACACGCCCGGAAGTCCGAGGTCAAGAAGTGTCTTGGCGTTTTCCTTAGTCAAGCCTCGTGCGATGTAGCTGAACTTTGAACCTGGTTTGCTGAGAGTTGCAAGCAGTCGGGCTTCTTGTTCTGGTGTGTACGCCAACGCAACAGATAAACCACGCACAACACCAGGAATGTCAGTCATACCTCGCGGGTCTGCGTACACAGTTGTACTCGGGACCGATAGTGCCAACTCATTGCCGTTGCGATCGAAGATCACTCCACGAGCTGCGCGCAGAATATTCACCCTCGTGCGTTGTTCTACGCTTGCTGCGAAGTACCCATCTCGTTGAACTGTTTGCAAAAGCACCACTCGGCCAAACAGCAACGTCAAGAGAAGAGTGAATAATCCCACCATCAAGCGAATCCGATTCTTCACGCGGTGATGTGCTTCCGAAGACGGAATCTTGCTTGAACGCATCGACGCCGGCACATCGCCAGTAAAACTCATCTTGACCCAATGCCACACAGACGTCATGAAAGACTCAAAGGGAGTTGCAGCCGGCGCAGGTCTGCGGGCTGTTGTCGAATTGCGAACTGGCGGACGACTTGCCCTCTTTGCTACAGGTGGTCGACTTGTCGAACGTGAACGACTACCTGAGGCGCCACCACTAGTCGAGGAACGAGAAGATGTTGACCGAGACGAAGCACGTGACGATGGCGACGACGTTGCGTGCGAACGCGTTCCGCGCTGAGATTTTTCTGGCCCACTCATGGCGATCCCACCACTACTGCTTTCATTCGACCAAATTCATCCAGTGGCGATTCATTATGAGCTACAACGTCGGAGTCAACTTTGCCCACGGTGGCAGCTACTTCAGCTGCAACACTTGCTGGAATTCCAACAATACGAATTCCAAAACTCGGAACAAGACCCATCAGACCTGCCTGATTCATCAATTGGCCCGGCGACTGAAGATTCGCACGCTCGGCACGCAAGGTTTCGAAATGTGCACGTGCACGGGTGATGTCGTAGTTGAGTTTGTCAAGACGCATTTCTTGTTGAGCCATGTATGCGCGAAGCGACACAATCCCTAACATCAGTATTCCGACGAGAACCACCGTCGTGATTACTCGGAAGTAGCGACGCTCACTTTGAGGAACCAATACCAACTTTGGTCGACTAACTCGATCCTCACGTGGCGCCAAAACAGCGGCAAATTTCATTGCGACAGCCATGACTACTTCTGACTCTCGATAGCAATTTTCTCTACAACGCGCAAACGCGCCGAAGAGGACCTGGGATTGAGAGCCAACTCGGCTCTACCCGCATCACGAGGTGCACGGATACGAACAACTGAACGCACAGCACCACATCCGCATGGAAGATTTGGTGGGCAACCACAATCGCCCGTCTCTGCTGACCTCATTACAGACTTGACGATGCGGTCTTCGCCTGAGTGATACGAAAGAACTGCCAATCGAGCACCAGGGGCCAACAGTGAAATGACATTACGTAAGGCACCTGGAAGAATTTCAAGTTCTGCGTTTACTTCGATACGAATTGCTTGAAACGTTCGTTTTGCAGGATGCCCGCCGCGACGTCGCGCTGGCGCAGGGATTGCTGAACTCACAACATCGGACAATCGCACTGTGGAATGAATCGGGCGTGCAGCGATAATCGCCTTTGCAATTCGGTACGCATGACGCTCATCTGCGTTTCGACGCAACATGCTCGTCAACGCATCTTCGTCGTATGTATTGACAATCACATCTGCACTCAATGTTTGAGAACGATCCATGCGCATATCTAGAGGTGCATCAAATCGATACGAAAATCCACGCTCGGCGACATCGAACTGCGGAGAAGAGACTCCGAGGTCGAAGAGGGCACCAGACAACGCGCTGATGCCCTCTTTCGCCGCGATCAGCGCCGCTGCATCGAAGCGGGCGCGCCGGAGGGCAACGCGTCCACTACAACCAGCGGCTGCAAGAACTTGTTCAGCTGATTCAAGAGCCATGTCATCTTGGTCAATTCCCAACAAAGACACATTTGGGTGTGCGGTCAAGATTGCAGTGCTGTGTCCAGCACCACCAAGAGTTGCATCGAGAAAAACGCCGTCACTCATGTCTGAAAAGACATCGGTGATTTGTTCCAGCATCACTGGCAGATGAGCAAAGACCGCGTTCATTGCGTTACCCGTGTCATGACGGACGGTCCATGGCAGCCTCCCGGAAAGCAAATGCCACCCGGATGTATCCCCGGAATGTGCGCGATGGTAGCGGGCGGAGTTGGAGCTAACCACCGTGCCATCCGGGAGACTGCCAGAGACCGTCGGCCGCTGACTGATTGAAAAGACATGAGGAGCATCGGGAATCACGCGCCCGCTCCAGCTATTTGTTCGGTACCCGAACTGATGTTGCGATCATGGCGAACTGGCTCCCAGATTTCGACACGGTCAAAAGATCCAGCGACAATCACTCGTGAGCCGAGCTGAACTCCTGCGTACTCGCGAAGTTTCTCATCAAGGTTCACGCGGCCTTGAGCGTCAATAGTGACCTCGATGGTGTTGGCAGCAAGAGCACGCTGCTCGTTGCGGTCCATTTCTCCGCTGCGTACTTTTTGCAGCATTTCCTCTGCGACTTGCTCGAAGGCTTCAGCCGTTAGGACGTCAATGCACTTATCCCGACCAAAGGCCAAATAGCAGCGAGGTTCGAGACGGGGGCGAAATGCAGCAGGGAGCGCGAGTCGACCTTTTGGGTCGAGCTGTCGCTCGTGCACTCCAACAAACACAGTCTCTGCCTTCCTGGGTGAAGTACTCCGCCTCTCCCGTCAGGCAGGTTATCCCCACTGTGCCCCACTGTCAACCACTTACCCCCTAATTCCACCACTTTCTTCCCCACTCAGGCCAGAGAGCCGTTCGAAGACGGCATTGACGATGCTGGCAGCCGGGATATCGAGGGTAGCCACGGCAATTTCAGCCACTCGGGACCGAACCTCTGAGGAAGCAAGGACGAACGACCATTCATCTGGTCGCCAATGTCGATACAGCACACACTGAAATCTGGCACCATCGCGGCCGCGACGTTGACTGATACCAACCAACTTGTTGGCACCCACAAAAACTTCTCCGGGAGAAGAACTCGCAAAACACACAACGCGACCATCTGCTCCAGTAGAAAAAGAATCGCGATACACATTGGCTTGCACCCATGGCGAGAGTGCCTCAACAAAAAGTTCACCGAGCCACAGCATTGACTGTGCAACATCGTCTTTCCATAGCGGGTCGCTGCGGCTAATTGTTATGTCAATCCATACAGAATCAGATGGATGAACAAACACTGCTCCCCCTCCGCTTCGTCGTCGCGACACCAACACACCACTTTCGTCCGCGCTGTTCTGATTCACGTCATCAACTAACTGAGTCGAACCAAGGATCACGGTCGGTGATTCAACATTGCACCACCACAATGCACGTTCGTATGGCAATTCCATTGCATGAAAATCTGCAGCAGTACCTGTCCAATCATGGCGGCCCCACTCCATTGAAGGCGTAGTCATTGGGGAATTCGATTCGAGTTAGCTGGCCTCAGCCAAGTACGGCTTCCACTGTTCGGGAATTCGTGGCACGGCATACATAATCCAAGACATCTCCCGAGGTGCACGTGGAATGCTCGACAATTGCATGCCTGCTTCTTCAGGAGTTCGATCACGCTTTCGCAGATTGCATCCACGACATGCAGCAATGACGTTCTCCCATATATTTTTGCCGCCGCGAGACCGGGGCATGACATGGTCAATGCTGTCTGCGGTTCCGCCGCAGTAGCCACAACGATGATGATCGCGAGCAAACACCGCGCGTCGTGACATGGTTGCATTGCGATGATACGGAACCTTTACTACGTACCGTAAGCGAATGACGATTGGCGATGCCAATGAAAGTCGTTCAGAATGAACAACTGTTCCGTCGTCTGCAATGACTTCAGCTTTATCGCAGAGGACGAGACAAATCGCACGCCGCGCCGACACAACACTGAGTGGTTCATATGTTGCATTGAGAACGAGTGCACTTCTCATTAGTTCTCACTACTCCAACGTCTGCACCACTGTAAGTACGCAACCACATCTTCTGATCGAATCGGGCCGCGCGCGACACCGTGTCCACCGCCGTATTGCGTCACCAGACGGAACTCCATGTAGTCCCGTGATGGCACGGGCAGAAACGGCGAGGTGCGCCACCAGCCACGCGGCACCAGCCGATATGCCTGGGCTATTGCAGTGGCCCATAGCCACGGTCGAACAATGACTGCCCCAAGAATCGACAGAAAGGCAGGTTGGTTTTTCGAAGAGGAACCTGCGTTTTGCATAGCGCCAACAGTAGTGGGCAAACCTCGATTAATTGTGAGGAAACTTGACGCGAGGCTTACGAATTGTCTGGGCAAGGTCTTGCACCCCCGCGCGCCCAATCAACCGGACCTGCCGTTCAATGACCAAAGCGAAGCCCATCATCACAACAAATGCTGCAAATGCGATGAGAAAGTGAATCTGCAAGCTGGCTACGACTGCTACCAGCGACACAAGAACGCCGACTAGCGCCCACCAGACACGACGGGCAGAGTGGCGATACAAGCCAGACGAGGACACAGC
>CAMDLK010000041.1 GCA_945901725.1 Bifidobacterium breve
AGCCGAGATAGCAGCAGCTGTTCCGCCACTAGAGAGCAACGACCAACCGAGTTCATGAAGCGACGTCGCAAATTCGACGATGCCCGTTTTGTCGTAAACAGAAAGTAGTGCGCGTGGCACTCAGCTCAGCCCAGCAACGATGGTGGCCATGAGTTGACCTGCTTCAGTGGGGTTATTTCCCACTTTCACGCCCGCATCACGCAATGCATCCATCTTGCCTTGCGCGGTTCCCTTGCCACCAGAAACAATGGCGCCAGCATGGCCCATCTTCTTTCCAGCAGGCGCGGTAACGCCTGCGATGTACGCAGACATTGGCTTCGTCACATTGGCCTTGATGAACTCTGCTGCTTCTTCTTCGGCTGAACCACCAATTTCACCGATCATGATGATCGCGTGAGTTTCTGGGTCTGCTTGGAATTCACGCAAGCAATCAATGAACGATGTTCCGGGAACTGGGTCGCCACCGATACCAACGCATGTTGATACGCCGATTCCGAGTTGCTTCAATTCATAGAGCGCTTGGTAGGTAAGAGTTCCAGAACGTGACACGATGCCAACGTTCGGGCCCTTAGCTGTAGGCAGTTGTGCAATTTCACCGGCAGTAATACCGATGTTGCATTTTCCTGGGCTGATGATGCCTGGGCAGTTTGGCCCGAGCAAACGAACTTTCGGAAAGTCACGAACCAACGTGTTGTACGTACGCGCTTCATCTTGCGCAGGAATTCCTTCAGTGATGCACACGATAAATGTGATGCCTGCACTAGCAGCTTCGAGAATTGCAGCAGACGCAGCCTTTGGTGGAACAGTGACGAATGATGCAGTTGCACCAGTTGCTTTCACTGCTTCAGCAACACTGTCATAGACCGGAATGCCTTCAACGTCTGTGCCGCCCTTGCCTGGTGTAACGCCAGCAACGATTTGTGTGCCGTATGCCTTGTTACGAAGTCCGTGATATTTGCCTTGGCCGCCTGTGAGGCCCTGCACAATAACTTTGGTGTTTTGATCGACGAAAATTGCCATGAGGGTGGTCCTTACTTTGCGAGCGCAACAGCTGCTTCTGCAGCTTCGAGCATCGTTGATTTACTGGTGAGTTTTGATTCAGGGATGCCGGCATTCTTCAGAATGTCGCGTCCCTCTGTTGCATTCGTGCCATCAAGGCGAATAACAATTGGCGCACGCAGGTCAACGCGGCCAAGTGCTTCCACAATTCCCTTTGCCACTTCGTCACCGCGGGTGATTCCACCAAAGATGTTGATGAAGATGCTCTTGACGTTTTTGTCAGAGTTAATTACTTCAAGTGCTCCAGCCATTACGTCGGCGTTTGCACCGCCACCAATGTCAAGGAAGTTTGCGGCGCTGCCACCCACTTGGTTCACAACGTCGAGCGTGCTCATTGCAAGACCGGCACCGTTAGCGATAATGCCAACTTGGCCATCAAGACCGATGTACTGCAATCCTTTTTCGCGAGCAAGAAGTTCGCGGGCATCAAGTTCAACAGTTGCTTGGAATTCAGCCCATTCTGGGTGACGGAATTCAGCGTTCTCATCAAGGCTCACTTTTGCGTCAAGTGCGTGCACTTCGCCTGTTGGCTTCAAAATAAGTGGGTTGATTTCAGCAAGATCGCAATCGCCTTCAACGAAGCAGCGGTATAGCTTTACCAAAATGTCTGCGACACCTTGTTGTGCAGCGTCAGGAATCCTTGCATCGACAGCGGCTTTCTTTGCAGCTGCTGCAGGGAGACCATCAACTGGGTCAATGTGCAACATCAGAATTGCTGCAGGGTTTTTCTCTGCGACTTCTTCGATTTCCACTCCACCTTCGCGGCTCAGCATGAGAAGGTGCTTCTTTGCGCCTCGATCAAGTGTGAATGATGCGTAGTACTCCTCGGCGATGTCTGAAGCATTCTCAACCCACACACGCTTGACTACGTGGCCCTTGATGTCCATGCCCAAGATGTTTCCGGCATGCGTACGAACTTCATCGGCATTGTTTGCCAACTTGATGCCGCCTGCTTTGCCGCGACCGCCAACTTGTACCTGAGCTTTTACAACTACTGGGTATCCGGCTGCGTCTGCTGCCGCGATGGCTTGATCAACGGTGACTGCAACGTCACCTTTTGATACAGGAATGTCGTAGCGCGCAAAATATTGCTTACCCTGATATTCGAAAAGGTCCATTAGTTACTCCCTATTGTCGAGTTCTTCTTCAAGCCATTGGCAAATCACTTTGAGTGATGAACCAGGGCCAAAAATATTTCCTACGCCTTGCTCGCGTAACGCGCGCGCATCGGCATCAGGAATCACGCCGCCACCGAAGATAAGAATGTCGGCCATGTCGCGATTCTTTAGTTCTTCTACAGTGCGCGGAAAGAGTGTGAGGTGGGCGCCAGACAGAAGCGACAGCCCAACGGCGTCAGCATCTTCTTGCATTGCAGTTTCTGCAATTTGCTCTGGGGTCTGATGTAAACCGGTGTAAATGACCTCGAAACCATGGTCACGAAGAGCACGGGTAATGACCTTTGCTCCTCGGTCATGGCCGTCTAGACCTGGCTTGGCAACTACTACTCGATACGGGCGCTTCACAGAAGGTAAACCCTACGCCGTACGAGGGTTTCCGTACCAACCCGCCAGAATAGAGACATGGCAAATCCCCGTCTTCGAAGTCCCCTTGCTCGTGCAGTTGTGCCCGTTCTCGGAGGCATCGCATTTTTTGCCCTGTTCTTTGCGGGTTTGTGGCTCGTGGCCACTGTCATCAATGACCGGGCTGAACCAGGGTCTGAAATTGGGAACAGGGTCTTTGAGGTGGGCAAAGTTGCTCCCATGGCAAAAGCCATTGCGGAGGACGGGCCGCTGTTGTTGCCTGATTTGAAGAGCCCTGACGGTGTGCGGTCAATTGTCCTTGACCATAAGGGATCGGACCCTGCTACCGGCTGGCAGGTGTATTACGGCTTCCCTGCCGACAGAGATGCCAGTTGCCTAGTGACCCACGTTCAAGGCAGTCGCACCTTTACCGATTGCGAAAATCGAACCATCCAGGTGACGCAACTGCAGGCGCCCTCTGAAGTCCGTCCGATTGTAGAAAACAAAAAGACGTTGTATATCGATTTGCGCGGATTGACGGCAAGCGCCACCACTGTTCCGTAGCTATTTGGCAGGAACTGAATCGACGAGGCGAATAGCAAACTCTTCAGCGTGCTCGGCCAAATGGCCACGTTGCAAAGCAAGACCGCCGACTACTTCTGCGCCACGCATTTGCAATTCACGCGTCATCACATCAAGAGACTTGCCAGGGTTCAGTGCATACGTGCAAAATGCAACTGCTTGCTTTCCGGCCATTGCAGGAAGATGACGTAAACGGTCAATAGCCCATGGCGCCTGACCAACGACAAACAGTCCGTGAACCCAGGTACCGACGATGACAGTGTCAGCATCTTGAATTGATGCGTGATTCGGATCTTTCATCGAAGAGATTCCGGTGATTGACCAGTTCTCTTGTTGCAGATTGGCCGCGATGAGTTCGCCAGCCTTCCACGTGTTGCCAGTGAGACTTTCGATAAGGATTGCTGCCTTCATGACATTATTTCTACTACTCGTGGCCCCCAGAAAAGAACTTCACTAAAGTTTTGTCAGCGGAGCCCATGCAAGGGCCAAGTGTTTGGTGCCCTTATCGCGGAAGCGGACGGTGACCTCGGTCCTGTCACCAGTGCCCTTGATCTCGATAACAACACCTTCACCGAATACCGAATGCATCACATCGTCACCGGGCTTGAGCCCCACAAGATGATCTGTATTGCGAGGCTCTGCTGCAGGCTTTACGGCTCGCTCGGCGCGGCGACCATACGAGCGACCAAACGAATCATCGTCGTCATCGTTGCGTCGTTTATATGCCGGAAGTTCTGCATCATTCCAATCAGTGGAGGTACGACCAAATACTCGACCATGATCAGAGCCTGAATCAACATTCCCCTGGCGATCAAACAATTCGGCAGGAACTTCAGCCAAGAACCGCGATGGTGGGTTGTACTGCGATTGTCCGAACAACATGCGCTGCCATGCATGAGACACCAACAACCGTTCACGCGCACGTGTGAGACCCACATAGGCAAGACGACGCTCTTCTTCAAGTTCTGCGGGGTCTAATAACGCACGGTTATGCGGGAAAATTCCTTCTTCACAACCGACTAAGAAAACAACTGGGTACTCAAGACCCTTTGCAGAATGCAATGTCATCAGGACAATATGGTTTTCTGCATCGAGGTCATCGGTATCTGCAACAAGCGCGACTTGTTCTAGGAACTCTTCTACCTGTGTGAATTCCGCAGCAGAACCAATGAGTTCAGAGATATTTTCAAGGCGTCCGGCAGCTTCAACTGTGGCTTCTTGTTCAAGTTCAGTGATGTAACCGCTGTTATTCATTGCGACTTCCAACAATGCTGATGGCCCATCAGCCAATGCAGCATTCATTTCATCAACCAAAGTGACGAACATTGCAATTCCTTTAATTGCTCCGCCCGAAACACCTGCTTCACTTGCTCGCCGCATTGCATCAATGAATGAAATGCCATTTGCAGTTGCGAAAAGATCAATCTTTCCAATGCTGGTATCACCAATGCCACGCTTTGGCACGTTCAGCACTCGCTTGATGCTGATTTCGTCAAGTGGGTTCGCGCCCGCTTTCAAATATGCAATGGCGTCTTTCACTTCACGTCGTTCGTAGAACTTTGTACCACCGACAACTTTGTATGGAATGCCAGAGCGCATCATTGATTCTTCAATGGCACGGCTTTGGGCGTTCGTGCGATACATAATGGCAATATCGCCCCATGCACGCTTCTCTTTTGTATGGATATCTTGCGCAGTAGATGACACCCACGCAGCTTCGTCATATTCGTTCTCTGCGAAGTAGCGAACGATTCGCTCACCATCACCGGCTGATGTCCATAAATCTTTTGGACGCCGGCCAACGTTTTGTGAAATAACCGCATTGGCGGCGGTGAGAATTGTTTGGGTGCTGCGATAGTTCTGCGCAAGTACCACCACTGTTGCTTCGCCAAACGCACTTTCAAATTGGTCGATATTGCGCAAGTCAGCACCGCGGAATTTGTAAATGCTCTGGTCGCTATCGCCCACCACACATACGTTGTGATGCAGAGCACCCAACATCAGAACAATGCGGTTCTGGGCTTGGTTCGTGTCCTGATATTCGTCGATCAGAATGTGTTGAAAGCGTTCTTGATACTGACGCAACACTTCAGGGTGTGCTTCGAAGAGACGCACCACGTTGACCAACAAGTCATCAAAGTCCATAGCGCCTGCACGAATGAGACGCGCTTGGTATTCACGATAAATCTCGGCATTGCGGCGCGCAGAGATATGTTCTGCAGTGTCAAAAGCAACGGCCGGCGTGATTAGCTCGTTCTTCCACAAACTGATTCGTGATTGAGCAGCGTTGGCCGGAAACTTCTTGGCATCAAGTCCCATATCACGAATGACGTAACCAACGAGTCGCTTTGAATCTTGCGAATCATAAATAGTGAACTGTTTTGGGTACCCAATCAGTTCAGCGTGTTGGCGCAACATACGAACACATGCCTTATGAAATGTGGTGACCCACATAGAGCGCGCAGTAGGGCCCACCAAGTCAGCAACACGGTGTCGCATTTCTTCAGCGGCCTTATTGGTAAATGTGATGGCCAAAATTGCGAACGGCGATGTACCTTGCGAAATCAGCCATGCAATGCGCTGCGTAAGAACGCGGGTTTTGCCAGAGCCAGCACCAGCAACAACAAGTAGCGGACCACCCGGGTGATACACAGCCTCTTGTTGGTCAGGGTTCAGCGGCGTGCTGTTACCTGAAGTGCTAAATAGTTGATCTGACATGGTCCCGCCATCTTACGAGCGGACTGTGTCGGCGAGAGGAATGCGTTGTTATGCGCGTGCGTTGACCACGAATGGCAATGTACGAGGTCCTCGTACTTGACCCGTGCTCCACGTGACCATTTCATTTGCATCGACTGAGAAGTCTGGGAAGCGCTGAAGGAACACTTCAACAGCAACATTCATTTCCAAACGAGCAAGGTTTGAACCAAGGCAACGATGAATACCAAGACCAAAAGCGGCATGGCGGTTCTCTTCGCGGTCGATTACAACTTCGTGTGCATTTGCAAATTGCTTGTCGTCACGGTTTGCAGCAGGGAAAGGAAGAAGAACCCAATCTTCTTTCTTCATCTGTACACCGTGGAACTCCATGTCTTCTTTCACAACGCGCGCCATGGTGACAGGCGCATATGCGCGAAGGAATTCTTCAACAGCTGTTGGAATCATGTCTGGATTTTCCACCAAACGACGACGGTCAACTGAGTTGGTTGCAAGATGCCACAACGATGAACCGATACCGCTCCACGTTGTGTCGATTCCAGCAATCAACAACAGAATGACTGTTCCGACTGCGTGTTCAAGCGACAACTTCTCACCAAAAATTTCTGCATTCAACAAGAATGAGATGAGATCCTCGCGAGGATTCTCTTTGTGGTCATTCACGTGATACGCAAGGTACTCATTGAATTCCATGAACTTCTGCATGCGCTCTTCTGTGCGCTCTTCACCGATTCCGCTGAGAACGAGGTTGACCCATCCACGGAATCTGTCACCGTCTTCAACTGGCAAACCAAGCATGCGCGCAATAACCATTACTGGAATGTGCTGTGAGTACTGCAATGCAGCATCGATGTGATCTGCATCACCCATGTCATCAATGAGTTTGTTACAAATTTCAATGACTTCGTCACGCCAAGGATCAATCATCTTTGGAGAGAAAGCAGGAAGCAACAAGCGTCGAGCTTCGTTGTGGAATGGAGGGTCAGACGAGATCGGTGGAACAGGTCCGATAGGTGCACCGATGCGATCGGGTACTTCACTTGGCTTTAACTGACCAACAACTGGTCCTTCACTTGAGAAATGATCTGTGTCGTACGCGATGGAGTGAACCATTTCGTGTGTCAGTGGCAACCAGGTGCCTCCGTAACGATCTGTGTGCGCAATCGGGCAACCCGAGTTCTTCAGGTCTTCCCAAATCTTGTGTTGGTTCGCTGCATAAGCAGGTGAACCGTGGTCGAAGTCTGTTGCCCAGTCGGTGACTGGTCCGTAAACGGTTTCACTCATGGCTATTCCTCGATTGAGATTGCAAATTCGGGACAGTTAGCAAGCGCAAGGCGTGCTTTGTCTTCGAGGCCGGCAGGAACAACACCATCATTACGTTCGAATGCGTTGCCGTAATCGTCAACATCGAATAATTCGGGAGCTAAGGCATAACAACGGTTATGTCCTTGGCATTTGGAGGGGTCTACGTGTACGCGCATAAGACAATACTAGGCAGTAAGTGACACAATCTCATAGATGGCGACACAAGATTTTCTACTACTTCTCCCACCATCTGAAGGAAAATCCGAGGCCGGCAATCGATCACACCCGTGGACCCCTCGGTTGGGTGCTTTTGGTGCCGTACTGGAGACATCACGCACACAAATCGCTGCCCAATTGCGAAAAGACAAGGGCGGCGCCCAAAAACTTCTAGGAGTTGGTGGGGCCCACCTAACTCGCGCGCAATCTTGCAACATGCAACTAATTGGTGCGTCATGTCTTCCTGCGTGGCAGCGATACACCGGAGTCGTGTGGGATCACTTAGATCTTGCGTCGCTCAGCGCAACGCAACGCAACGCATTTATAAAACGCATCATTGTGCCGTCCGGCTTACTCGGACTTGTACGTGCCGATGATCAGATCCCCGACTATCGATTGAAAATGGGAGCCCGTCTCGCGCCATTTGGCACGATGTCGAAATTCTGGAATGAAGCAATTACTGATGCACTTGTTGCGACGGTGAAAAAGAGAGCCGTGATCGACCTGTTGCCGAACGAGCACCGAGCTGCCATCAATTGGGATCTGCTCGACAACGTTGTCCGTGTTGACCTTGTGTCACATTCAGGAGCCATCGTGGGTGGCCACAATGCCAAGGCAGCAAAGGGATTATTAGCCCGTCACCTTCTGGTATCGACCAATGCTGATGTGCGACGTACCGTTGCGTCATTCAAACATCCTGAGTATTCAGCAAAGGTAGCGACATGACAAATCTTTTTTCATTAGAGGGCAAGACCGCCATCATCACTGGCGGTAGTCGTGGCCTAGGTCGCGAGATGGCATTGGCATTTGCAGAACATGGTGCAAACATTGTTGTTGCAAGTCGCAAAGTTGAAAACTGCGAAACTGTTGCAAACGAAGTTCGTGCGCTTGGTCGTCGTGCGCTTGCCATTGGTTATCACGCGGCCTCGTGGTCTGATGCAGAAATGTTGGCTACTACTGCCATTGCAGAATTCGGACACATTGACATTCTTGTTAATAACGCCGGCATGTCGCCGTTGTATTCCTCTCTCGTGGAAGTCACGGAAGATTTGTACGACAAAGTTCTGGGTGTGAACCTTAAAGGGCCATTTCGTTTATCTGCGCTCATCGGCACTCACATGACTGCAAAGAACGCAGATGGCACCGTACGTGGTGGTTCCATTATCAATGTGTCTTCTATTGCAAGCCAACGACCATCGCCTAATGAAGTGATCTACGGCGCTGCGAAGGCTGCCGTTAACAACTTGACCATGGGACTTGCACGCACATATGCGCCACACGTGCGAGTGAACTGCATTGTTCCCGGACCATTCTTAACGGATATCTCAAAGGCGTGGGATATGGAACGTTTCAACAAAGCAGCGAAAACTGGGTACATGCTTCAACGCGGCGGAGAACCACATGAAATAGTTGGCGCTGCTCTGTACTTAGCTAGCGACGCAAGTAGTTACACAACAGGAACAATGCTTCCTGTTGACGGAGGCCCTCAGTAATTACTTCAGTTTTTCACTGAAGAACGAAAGTACACGCTGCACGCTGTCTTCGTCGCGCTGTTCAGTAAGCACACTGTGGTCTTTGGGAGACTGTGACGGAATCTCCACTGCGATGAAGGCATCACCAATGAGGTTGCGCAGTGAAGCGAACCTTTCGCCTACCAATTTGTCCTGCGTAAACCGCAATCCAAGAACTTGACATCCGTCTGCAGCGCGCTGAGTGATTACTGCAGCATCATCAGGAGACAAATTGAGATCAGCACCACGAGCTTTGCCGACAACGAACGGCAACGAAGGTTGTGACAGAACGGGAGCAATCATGATGTCGTCCACCATCATGCCGAGCGCAAAACCGCCTGAGAAACACATACCCACTGCGCCAACACCCTTGCCGCCAATTTCATTATGAAGTGCACGTGCTAACGCACGTAACCACGAGATAACTGGTGATGTCTTCTGAAGGGCCAACGTAGTGAATTCTTTTGAAATACAAATCTTCAGCATTGACGATGCCAGATATTTTCCGTCGACTTTGCGACCAGGAGTTCCCACTAAGTCCGGCATGACAACTGTGAACCCTGCATTCACAACATCGTTAGCGAAACGCTCGACTGCTGGCGTGATGCCCGGGATTTCGTGAACAACAATGACAACTGGGCCAGTCCCTTTGCGGTATGTATTGCGTGTCAACGACGCAGAAGTAAACGAACCCTTTACCCAACCTTCTAAAACAGCCATGTCTACTTCCCTATCAATGCTGCGAGAGCAGCTTCAGCCAATGTTTCTGTTCCCAATTTCATCGGTTCAAGATCAATGTCTTGGTCACCCATGGCGCCATGCAGATACCGCGCGTACACGCCTTCAGAAATAACTGCCAAACGGAAACTTGAGAACGCTTTGTAATACCCAATGTTTGAAACGTCACGGCCAGTACGTGCTGCATAGCGTTGAACCAAGTGATCAAACGTGCACGAACCCGGATGTCCGGATGGGTCGTTATGTCGCAACATTGGTTGACCCGGATCGGTCCAGTAGATACCGACATAACCAAGATCTGCCAATGGGTCACCAAGGGTGCACAATTCCCAATCGAGAACGGCTGCAATCTTGCCTGTTGAAATATCTGTCAGACAGTTTCCAAAGCGATAGTCACCGTGAGCGATTGAAACGCCATGTTGCACGGGAATATTCTCGGCTAAGAGACGAGCGACTTCTTCCACTGCAGGAAGCTCACGTGTTTTTGAATTGGCCCACTGTGTGCTCCAACGCTTCACCTGACGCTCCACATATCCTTCGCGCTTGGCCAGGTCTCCGAGGCCAACTGCATCAATATCGACTGCGTGCAAGTCGGCCAACACATCAATGAGGTTCTCAGCTGCCGTAGTACGCAATGCTTCGGGCAACAAGAGGCCCTTGTCTGGGCTATCGAGAACTACGCCATCAACAAATGCCATCACATAGAACGGTGCACCATTGACTTCTTCGTCGGTACACACACCAAGCGTGCGGGGCACCGGAACATTGGTCTTTCCTACTGCAGAAATAATGCGGTGCTCACGGGCCATGTCATGAGCAGTTGCCAATACATGCCCCATTGGTGGACGACGTAGGACTAGCTGCATTCCATTCGCATCGGTGACACGAAAGGTGATGTTGCTGCGGCCACCGGCGATGAGGTCGTATGTGTACGGGCCCTGCGCGCCTTCAATATTGGCGTTCAGCCACGCTTCTACTTTGACTTCATCGATCCCCTGCATGGAGATAGACCGTACCGCTTATCAGCCAGGCCGAGCGACGCCAACAACCTTCCACCAGCGAATTGGCCCAATCTTTACAACGTCACCGGTTCGTGGTGCATGCACCATTGTTCCGTTACCGAGATAAATGCCAACGTGGTGAATGGGAGAGCCTGTGAAAATGAGGTCGCCAGGCATTGCTAGTTCCTTCGGGATACGCGGCAGTGAATTGAACTGAGCACGTGAATTTCGTTTCAGCCCTACCCCAGCCTTGCCCCATGCATACGTAGTGAGACCGGAACAATCAAAAGCTTTACCGGGAGAGTTCATCCCATATCGATACGGAACTCCAAGTTGCGACAAAGCAGCTTTGATTGCTGATTGGCTACGCGCTGAAACCTTCGGAATGTTTCCGTACTTCTTTTGAATTGATGCGTACTTACTACTGAATCCAGCAGCTTCTCGTTGTGCATCAGTCAGTGCTTGTGCTTCGCGACGATTACGTTCTTCACGTAGCAAATCAACAAGGTCACCCTGAACTGTTGATTGCAATTCTTCATAACGCGCAGCTAGTGCTTCTGCTGCACCTAAACGTTTGTTTGCAACCTCACCAATGCTGACTGCTTGTTTGCGCTTCTTTTCTAAGGCTGCTTTTTTCTTAATCAATGATGTCGCTGTTGCATCAAGTGAATCGGTGGTGAGTGAGCCTTGGTTCATCGCAATTGATAACAGCTGGCTGCGTTGTAATGAATCTTGTACTCCACCTGACGACGCAAAAAGGTTTGTCAACGTTGAATTACGACCACCATGCATGAACTGGGTAACTGCTGACATGTACAACGTGCCGCGCATTTGCGATAGTTGCGCTTCGGCTGCCGCCACATCTGCCTGAGCTCTATCGATCTCCACGGCAAGGTCGGCTTGGTCGGTCAATGACTGGGCGTAATCTTCGCCCAGGGCATCCATCTGCTCGGCCAGGTTGTCTAGCTGATCAGCGATATTGGCGGCCTGGCGGCGCTTTTCATCTACCGAGTCGGCAGAGGCAGGCCGAGGAGAAATGACTGTGCCCCCCAAGATGCCAACGGCAAGAAGTGAGACCAGTACGGACCGAAATGGTCCCCGGTGGTGACGGGTCGAAAACATGACCCTGTCAGGCTACTTGGGTTGCGTTATGGCCTGACAGCGCCCTCTCAGAGCCTTACAGGAGTGGATTTGAGCCCGTATGGGCTATTCCCACTCAATCGTGCCGGGCGGCTTTGAGGTGACGTCATAGACCACTCGGTTGATCCCCGGCACCTCGTTGATGATGCGGCTCGACATCTTTTCCAAGAGGTCATAGGGCAACCGGGCCCAGTCTGCGGTCATGGCATCGTCGCTGGTGACAGCACGAATAATGATGGGGCGGCCATAGGTGCGCTCGTCGCCCATGACGCCAACGCTGCGAATATCGGCCAGCACCGCAAAGGCCTGCCAGATTTCCCGCTCAAGACCAGCGGCCTTTATTTCATGGCGAACAATCTCATCTGCATGTTGCAACGTCGCCACTTTGTCCGGAGTTACTTCACCAATGATTCGCACACCAAGACCAGGACCTGGAAATGGCTGACGCCACACAATGTCGTCAGAGAGACCGACTTCAACACCAACTTTGCGCACTTCATCCTTGAACAACGCGCGCAGTGGTTCACACAACTTGAGAGTCATATCGGCAGGGAGACCACCAACATTGTGATGGCTCTTGATCACTGCAGCAGTTCCATCCTGTCCACCACTTTCGACAATGTCTGGATACAAGGTTCCTTGCACCAAGAACTTTGCATCGGTGAGTCCACCAGTGTTCTCTTCAAAGATGCGCACAAACAATTCGCCAATAGCTTTACGTTTCGCTTCTGGTTCCGTGATTCCAGCAAGGGCAGCAAAGAATCTGTCGCCAGCATCAATGTGAATCAACTCAATACCCATGCTCTTGCGAAATGTCTCAACAACTTGTTCGCTTTCACCTCGACGCATAAGACCAGTATCTACATAGACACACGTGAGTTGTGACCCAATAGCTTGATGCACAATTGCTGCTGCAACTGACGAATCAACTCCACCTGACAAACCACAGATTGCTCGTTCCGTTCCGACCTGCGCACGAATTGCTTCAATTTGATCTTGAACGATGCTTGCCATTGTCCAATCTTGTTTACATTGCGCAATGTCGACAAGGAATCGCACCAGCAACTCTTGACCGCTAGTCGTGTGCACAACTTCAGGGTGATACTGCACGCCATAGATACGACGTGCATCATCTTCAATCACAGCATTTGGCGCATCGGGTGTAGCCGCTGTTCCCACAAAGCCCGCTGGTGCTTCGCTCACGAAATCGAAATGGCTCATCCACACGTCGTGCACTTGTGGTGTTAAATCACCAAGCAACTTCGAAGTCAAAGAATTACGCGTCAGAGTGGCCCGGCCATATTCACCGCGACCTCCGCGAGCAACAACGCCACCTAATTGTTGAGCAACTAACTGACATCCGTAACAGATACCGAGAATGGGAATTCCCAATTCATAGATTGCAGGGTCTAGCAACGGGGCACCATCGACATGCACGCTCTTCGGGCCACCCGACAAAATGATCGCTTTGGGCGCTTTGGCTATTACTTCAGCTGCAGAAATACGGTGCGGGACGATTTCTGAGTACACACGGGCTTCGCGCACCCGACGTGCAATGAGTTGGGCATATTGTGCACCAAAGTCAACAACGAGCACTACATCGTGCTGGGCGGGATGTGACTTTGTACTCATAGCGTTGTAAACACTAGTTGGCGTGAGACGATAGTCCCATGCCCCGTATTGCTCCTATCGCCTGTGCCGTTCTTCTCACGCTTGCACCATTCGGACTCTCTGCAGTCAACGCAGCAGATTCTCCAACCGACTCAACTGTTGCGGCTGGCGAAGTGACAGACACAACGTATGTCTGGGACTTAGTCAATGAGCCGTCGGAATGCATTAACTCAAACCCGCGCCCAGATTGTGGAAAAAAGCCACAAAGTTCTGGTGATCGTGGAGGTTGGATGCAATACACAGTTTTCGCAGTGATGCTTGCTGGTGTCGGTGTTGTCGGATCGGTATTGATTCGCAATGTCATTCGTCGAGATCGGGCCATTGCCGAAAAGATGTCGCAGAACGAGTAGTTCAGTTCTCTCGGCAGAATTCAACTGTACGAAAAATAAATTCGTCTGCTGCTTCCCACGGCACAAAATGACCGCAGTTCTCAATTCGAATCGGCCCGTCATGAACGTCGAATACCGTTGAAGCCATCAGGTCAAAATCTGGATAGATCACATGATCACTTGTTCCGAACAGAATCAGTGTCGGTGTAACCGTATTTCTGCCATACAAAGGTTTCTCAATGCGTTTGGTTGCATCAAACGCTGACTCATAGTTAGCAAACGAAGCGCGTAGTTTCTGTGCATCATGGAATGGTTCAACATGCCATGCAATGTCATCAGCACTGAACGCACCAGGGTGTGCCCACAGACGCGTTGAATAAAACTCGGCAATGTATTCGGCACGCTTTTCATCAGTAGACAATTCAGAAGCAAGCGAATCTGCGTCAGTTCCCTGTCTGATGAAATAGTCCATCACCTCAACAGGCGGACGGGTGCGCATGCCTGCCATCCGTTCCTTTTCCATCGGAAGTGGAGAGTTGAACAACACCATGCGTTCCACCCGAGTCGGATTCCGCAGTGCAATTTCTTGAATTACCGGACCACCCAAGTCGCCACCAACAAGAACAACAGTTGTGTACCCGAGATGATCGAACACCAAAGCTTCTATATCGCGCGCATGAGAAACAACATCGTAAAAACCATCTGGTGCTAGACCTGATTCGCCAAAACCACGCAGGTCAGGTACCACAACGTCAAAACCAGCATCACGCAACGGTTCAACCGCACGAGAAAAGATACGCTTTGATTCCGGCCAACCGTGGACACATACCAACACAGTTTTTGCATCGGCAGATCGCTCATGCCAGAACGCAATGTCCACGTTGTTGACCAACGCATGATGGGTAATGAAAGTCATACGGCGAACATTACGCCACGTGCCTACTTAGTTGTCACGCGAAGAAACGAAGTAGAACTCGAGGGCTGACAACATCTCGGTGTATCGAGCTTCTGCCTGTTCTGCCTTTGAGGTTTCCCACCACGTGATACGCATCGCAAGAACAGTAAGGAACGCCAAAATGGCTGCGTCGGTCAGAGCAACGTGGCTCAACTTCCAAGGCTCAGAAAATGAGTGCCCTGGGTTCTGGTTCCAGAACCACAAAAAGTTCGCACTTGCTTGTTGATTTTGAAGGTACAACGTGAAAGGTCCGATGACTTGTGAAAGCGCTAGCCAGGTCAACAAAATTGGCAAGAACATCGCTCCGGCACGAACTACCAGCAACAGACGAGGGGTCTCTGTCTTGAAGGGCAAGATCTGCTCAACGTTTACTCTTGACCACTCACGTGTCTTTTGGTTGTTGCGCAAGTCATCGACGAACTGCGAGGCGCTAGCCCCAAGATTCGATGTTTGTTTTGAAACAGTAAGCCATTTGTCAACGGCGGTAACTGCATCTGCATGGGCGTGTGGTGAATCTGGCATATAACTTCCTTAACGGGTGCAGTCTTCTGTGAGGGCTGCACCATTGAACAATAAATAGACAACTAGCAAGAACGAACCAGCACCACCGACATCGGAACCAGTTCCGTTTACTGTGATGTTTTGTGCACCACCGGTTCGCATTTCAACTTGCTGGAACTGTGGCACAGCTGCACGGAGTGAGGAGCGTAAGTCTTGTGCTCGCCTATCTCCTGCTCCAGCGGTTTCACCGCCAGAAAAACCACCGAACACGATAACCAGGCCTGGCTTGGCGCTCTCGCCACTCCATCCACGCTTACTGATTTCCGAAGTGATCGCTGCTTGAATTTGTGCGCCACCGCTCGAAGCCGTCAAATTATTTGGCACTTTCACAGGGAACTCTGCGCAACTCAATTG
>CAMDLK010000042.1 GCA_945901725.1 Bifidobacterium breve
TCTTTTAAGTTTTAATCAGTTAATGATCAGATACCGATGCGTGTAGCAAGAAGCTCGCGGTGGTAGGTCGGATCACCAAAGATGAGCTCACTTGACTTCGCACGCTTGAAGTAAAGGTGTGCTGGGTGTTCCCAGGTGAAACCAATACCACCGTGGATTTGAATGTTCTCTGCAGCTGCGTGGAAGTACGCCTCTGAGCAGTAAGCCTTTGCAAGTGATGCAACTGAAGGAAGTTCTTCGTTCATTTCTGCTGCACACCACATGCCGTAGTAAGCAGCTGACTTTGAAGACTCAACTTCAAGCAACATGTCTGCACACTTGTGCTTGATTGCCTGGAATGAACCGATTGGACGACCGAACTGAATGCGATCCTTTGCGTACTGAACAGCCATCTCGAGCACTTTCTGTGCTCCACCGACTTGCTCTGCTGCAAGTGCAACTGCTGCAAGGTCCATAACTTGGGTAAGGACTTCGCCGCCCTTGCCTTCTGTACCGATGAGCTTTGCTGGAGTGTCTTTGAACTCAAGCTTTGCTTGCTTACGTGTCTGGTCCATTGTGGAAAGCGCCGTGCGGGTGAGACCCTTTGCATTGCCTTCAACTGCGAACAAGCTGACACCCTTTGCGGTGCGTGCTGAAACGATGATGAGGTTTGCAGTGTGACCATCAAGTACGAAGCTCTTTGCACCAGTGATGGTGAAGTCAGAGCCAGAGCCCTTTGCTTCGATTGTGATTCCAGCTTCGTCCCAACGGCCTGATGGCTCTGTTGTTGCGAGTGTTGCAATTGTTGCTCCACTTGCGATGCCTGGAAGATATGCCTTCTTTGCTGCATCATCACCCGAGAGGAGCAATGTGTTTGCTGCAAGCACAACGCTTGAGAAGTACGGAGCGCACAACAAAGCGCGACCCATTTCTTCAAGCACAACGCCGAGTTCAATAAATGAGAAACCTTGTCCACCGAATTCTTCGGGGATGGCAAGTCCTTGCAATGCCATTTGGTCATTCATTTGGGCCCACACTGCTGTGTCGTAGCCGGTCTCTGTCTCCATCTGCTCGCGCACTGCGGTCTCTGAGGACTTGGCCTCAAGGAACGAGCGCACCATCTTGCGGAGTTCTTCTTGTTCTTCACTAAATGCAAAATTCATAGATCACAGTTTGCACTGGCCCGTGACCCTCTCGCCAATCGGAGTGTGTACGCAGGTGTACACATATCCCGCTACCCTGTACCCATGGCCCATATAGGAATGCGCGAATTCAGATCTGCCCTTGCCACATATGTACGCAGGGCCCAAATGGGTGAACGAGTGGTCATCACGGTCGACGGTTCCCCCGTGGCCCAACTGTCAAACATGGGGTCCGATTATTCCGGAATCACCATTGCTGATCTCGTAGGTCGCGGTGTCGTTATGGCTCCACGTCGCACTGGTGATTGGGTGCCGAGTGATCCGTTAGTTCTGTATTCCGGCGCACGTATCGACAAGGCGTTGTCACAGGTGCGCACATGACCGTTGTTCTTGATGCAAGCGCACTTCTTGCTTTGCATATTGAAGGCGCCCAACGCGACGTTGTTCGTGGCATGTTGGAGAACGACACCACGTGGGTTGCATGTGCAATTGCGCTCAGCGAATCAATCGTGGCTGCGTCTCGCCTTACCGACGAAGTTGTTTTGTCGCGTCACCTTGAAGACATGATTCGCCACACCTGGGACTTCTTGCATGTCGTACCCATTGATCAGTCATTGCTCGACGAAGCAACCACGTTGTGCCAGTCACAACCAGTAGGAATCTCGGCCGCATTGCACCTCGCTGCTGCTTCTCGCCTTCCCGCCCCCATTCGCTTCATCACCTTTGACGCCGCGCAAATCCCCGTTGCCCTGTCTTTAGGGTTCGAGGTTGTGTCAGGCTAAAGACATGGCAAGCCCGCTCGGAACCCTTCACTATTTCGACCATCGGTTGGAAGTGCACCGCGTTGTTGTCGGCCCATACGCAAACAATGTGTTCGTCGTTCGCTGCAAACACACTGGCGAAGCGGTTCTTATTGACGCGGCAAACGAACACGAGCGACTTCTGGAACTGTGCCAAGCACTTGGCGTTCGCTCAGTTCTTGAAACACACGGTCACCACGACCACATTCAAGCAATTCCTGCAATGCGCGAAGCTGGTTATTCAGTAGCCGTGTCACACGATGACGCCGGCATGTTGAAAGACGTTGGCTACGACGTATTCCTTGATGACACTCAAGTTGTTGAAGTAGGCAAGCTGCGTTTCGACGTTATTCATAACCCAGGCCACACTGCAGGTTCTGTGTCATTCAAAGTGCACGATGCACCATTGTTATTCACTGGCGACACATTGTTTCCTGGTGGCCCTGGTGCAACACATTTTCCTGGCAGTAGTTTTGACACCATCATTGAGTCATTAGATACACGCTTATTCACGTTCCCAGGAAACACTGTTGTATTGCCAGGGCATGGCGTTGACACCACCATCTCAATGGAACGTCCGCATTTAGCGGAGTGGGTTGCGCGTGGCTGGTAGCAATAGTCCACACCTTGGTGGCATGGCGCTTGATCCGTCGGTTTTACCGCACGTGATTGATAACGCATCTATTGCAACCGATGGTCGCGCATACCCACAAGTGCGAAAAGAACTACGCACCATTCCTTCATTTCGTAATGCATGGTCAGTTGCATGGATGTATGGCCAAAACATTTTGATTCTTGCGATTGCAGTACGGCTTAACTCACTTCCTGTGTGGGTCATTGCGTTTCTCCTGATGGGCCGTATGCACGCACAATTTGCATCGCTCATGCATGAAGCCGCACACCGACTTCTCTTCAGGCATCGTGGCGCCAATGATTGGGTTGGCAATTGGTTACTCGGATTCCCCGTCATCACCAGCACGCCTGCATACCGTCGAGTTCATATGGCTCATCATCGTGAGGAGTTTGGCCCAGAAGAACCAGACTTCGCGTTGTACGCCAACTACCCAATTGCAAAAGACAGCCTTCGTCGCAAACTAGTGCGCGACATTTCAGGACAAACAGGTGCTCGTTTGTTTCGCAATCAGTTGCGCGGTTTCACATCACCCGATGCACGAGTTCGCAACACTTTGTGGAAGATGACTGCAGTGCAAATAGTTATTGCAACATTGTTCGTTCTTGCAGGTCATCCGTGGCTGTACCCCATCATGTGGGTACTGCCGTATTTCACGTTGTGGCGTGTCATCAACCGTTTACGTTCCATCGCCGAACACGGCGGACTTCGTGCAGATTCTGATCGACGCATCACAACCCATTCCGTCGTGCAACATCCGCTTGCCCGCTTCTATTTGGTGCCGTACAAAATCGGCTTCCACTTGGCCCACCACGTTGATGCTGGCGTGCCCTTTCGTCACCTACCCAGGTATCACCAACTGCTACGGTCGGCCCAGTACGCCGATGACGTGGTCGAGTACCCCTCGTATCGGGCTATTTGGAAGGCCATGGCTCGATAGGACGTAGTTAACACTACGTCCGTAGTGCTAATTACAGAGACCTGCCTAGACTGGCCCAGTGACCGAATTATTCCGCATCAGCGACCTTCATGCCCGCCCCGTCACGGACGACACAGACCCAACAGATGAAATTCTGCGCGGCGTCACCTTGTCGATTGCCGCCGGCGAAGTACACGCCATCATGGGCCCAAATGGTTGTGGCAAATCAACACTTGCCAGCACCCTTCTCGCGTCTCCTGAATACGAAGTAACAAGCGGCGACCTTTTCTTCAAAGGCGACAACATCACCGAATGGACAACCGATGTTCGCGCCAAGGCCGGCATCTTTCTTGCGTTTCAATACCCGCAAGAAATAGCTGGTGTCTCAGTCATTCAGTTCTTGCGTCAATCATTGTCAGCGCGCAAAGGCATTGACCTTTCAGTTCTTGAATTGCGTTTGTCTGCAATGGACTGGATGAAGCGTCTCGGCATGGATTCATCGTTCGTCGACCGTTACCTCAATGAAGGTTTCTCGGGCGGCGAAAAGAAGCGCAACGAAATCATGCAGATGGCATTGCTGGAACCAGATTTTGCAGTTCTGGATGAAACAGACTCAGGCCTCGACATTGACGCATTGCGCATCGTGGCAAAGGGCATTCGCGAAGTACGCGTTGATCGCCCGAACATGGGCATCCTTCTCATTACGCATTACCAACGCTTGCTCGATGAGCTTCAGCCAGACCACGTGCACATCATGATTGATGGCCGCATTGTGAAGTCCGGCGGCATGGAAGTTGCAGCAGAACTAGAAAAGAATGGCTACGAGGCCTACAAGGCAACCGTGTCATGAGTTTTGATGTGCAGAAAGTGCGCGCTGACTTTCCAGTGCTCGCAGAGTTAATCAACGGCAAGCCGCTGGTCTATCTCGATTCTGCCAACACGTCACAAAAGCCAAACGCCGTCATTGATGCAATGACTCACTTCATGCAGCATGGTTATGCACCGACAAACCGCAGTGCATATCAACTTGCCGCAGATGCCACCGACAAATTTGAAGGTGCCCGTGCAAAAGTAGCTGCTTTCATTAACGCACCCAAAGTGCACGAAATCATTTACACAAAGAACGCCACCGAAGCATTAAACCTCATTGTTCGTTCATGGGGTACAGCGAATCTTTCCGCTGGTGATGCCGTAGTTCTTACACACATGGAACATCACGCCAACATTGTTCCGTGGCAAATGCTTGCAGCTGAACGCGGTTTCACTATCCGCTGGGTTCCACTCACATCAGATGGCCTTCTTGATCTTAGCAATCTCTCCACATTGCTCGACGGTGCGAAAGCGTTTTCATTCACCGCAATGTCGAATGTTCTCGGCACCATTAACCCCACTGCAGAACTGTGCGCAGCAGCCCACAAGGCCGGTGCAATTGCAATTGTTGACGCGTGCCAAGCAGTGCCTCACATGCCAACAGACGTTCAAGCATGGGACGCAGACTTCGTTACATTCAGTAGCCACAAAATGGTCGGCCCGTCGGGTCTTGGAATTCTCTGGGGACGCGAAGCGCTTCTAGATGCAATGCCACCATTCCTCGGCGGCGGCAACATGATCTCTGACGTAAAGCTTGAAGGTTTCACATGCGCAGAGTTGCCAGCGAAGTTTGAAGCAGGCACACAAGCTGTAATTGAAGCCATCGGTCTTGGTGCAGCAGTTGATTACCTGACCGCAATCGGCATGGACAATGTGCGAGCACACGAATACGACATGACAGTGCTTGCACTGAACTCTCTGAATGACCGCTTCGGTAGCGACATCACTATTCACGGAAGTACTGATGCTGCACTTCGCGGAGCAACCATCAGTTTTGCGTATCGCGATGTGCACCCTCACGACATCAGCCAGGTTCTCGACCAAAACAATGTCTGCGTCCGTGCTGGCCACCATTGTGCAAAACCACTTATGCGCCTCTTGGGCTCTAACGCCACTGTTCGCGCCAGTTTCTACCTGTACAACACCCCTTCGGATGTCACCGCCCTGTGCGATGCCCTATCCGAAGCGGGAGACTTCTTCACCCTCTAGCCTCATACTCGGAGATTCATATGCCCGGATTAGAAGACCTATATCGCGAGATCATTCTCGATCATTACAAGAGCCCTCGTAATCGCGGTTCTCTTGAACCACCTGCTGTACGCAGCGAAGGTCACAACCCACTGTGTGGCGATGAAATCGAAGTATTCCTTATTGTCAAAGATGGCATTGTTGATGACATCAAAATTGGTGGCCAAGGTTGCTCCATCAGTCAGAGTTCAGCTTCCATGATGAGTGCTGCTGTCAAAGGCAAGCCAGTCGAACAAGCACGTGCACTCATCCATCGTTTCAAACACATGATGTCAATTGATGAAGGCGGCGAAGAGCCAGACACCTCTGCCCCACTCGGAGATCTTGAAGCACTGCAGGGTGTTGTGAAGTTCCCAGTTCGCATCAAGTGCGCTGTTCTGTCGTGGAATACGCTCGCTGAAGCCCTTGATATTGCTGCCGAATAACGCATTGCCCACTCGGCAATTCAATTCACAGTTATCCTTTTTCTCACGATGAAATCCCCCATTCGCATCGCCCTTACCGTTCTTGTTACGTGTGTTCTTGTACCCACGTCGCTTGTTAACGCAGAAGGCACAGACACCACAACTCCAGACACAACGGCGTCAACAACCGTGCCCGAAATTGTTTCCACCACAGTGCCAGCACCAACGACCACGACATCAACCTTGCCGCGCGTCTCAAACCCGCAACGTGGAAAAGCATCAATTGGTTTCACCCGCATTGTTCTCGACGAACAACGCGTATACGTATACAACCATCGCAAGCGCCTCATCGCCACACTTCCTGCATCAACCGGCGTCGATGATCAGACTCCCGTCGGCACATTCAAAGTGTTCTCACAATCAGCGCAGGCTTTTTACACACCGAACCCGAACGAGCGCATGCGGTGGATGACCCGATTCACCAAGGGTCGCGAAGGCGGGAACATCGGCTTCCATGGCATCCCCTACAAAGTCACGAAGACTGGCGAGATTCCATTTCCTACCCCGCTCGGTGTTGCGCCATCTTCCCATGGCTGCATCCGCATGCGCGTTGCCGACGCCAAATGGCTATTTCACAACATGAAAATCGGCACTGTGGTGTCAGTGGTGCGTTCCAGGGGCTGACAACACTCCTTCTTGGTAGTAAGTTCACCTCATCACTTCTGATTCGGGGGAACCATGGTCACACGCGCAACATTCAAGTCTTTTGAAGAGTCAACTAAAGAAGAATGGGCCAACATCATGGTCTGCCTTCAAGAGACTCAAGCAATGGTGTCCACTCGCATTATCGAACAAATGAAAATGCTCGAACTTGATCAAGGTGGTTTCCCTGTGAACCGTCTCGAGCATTGCTTGCAGACCGCAACACGCGCAGAAAAAGATGGCCGCGATGCTGAGTACATCGTGTGCGCACTCATCCACGACATTGGCGACAACCTTGCGCCATTCAACCATCCTGAAATTGCTGCTGGCATTGTGAAGCCATTCGCTTCAGAAGCCAACTGGTGGATGGTGAAGCACCACGGAATTTTCCAGGGCTACTACTTCTGGGACCACATCGGTCTTGACAAAAACGCACGCGAACAATTCCGCGGCCATGAATACTTCGAATACACCGAAGAGTTCTGTGCAAAGTACGACTCGCCTGCATTCGACACCGAGTATGTCAGTGCACCGTTGTCACACTTCGAACCACTCATTCATGAGATGTTCAAGCCCAAAGGGCGCTAACACAGAGAAATAACCTCTGTTCAATTTCTCTGGACAGTGTTGGCAGTAGTTTCATAGCTACCCCTCACATCGGAGACAACAATGAAAATCACCCTTCTCGGAACCGGAAGCCCATTACCAAGCGCAACATGCGCTGGCCCTTCAACTCTCGTTCAAGCAGACAACCAACACATTCTTGTTGACGCTGGTCGCTCTGTGGTTATGCGTCTGTTAGCTGCGGGCTGCCCTCCTCCGTTCGTCTCAGCTGTTCTCCTCACCCACTTACATAGCGACCATATTTCCGACTTGAACGACGTCATCACAACTCGTTGGATTGCCTCACCAGCTGCAACACCACTTCCTATCTACGGCCCTATTGGCACAAAGAAAATGGTGGACGGATTGCTTGCCATGTTGTCGCAAGACGAGGGATACCGTCTCGCACATCACACAGACCTGCGTGCGGCTGGCGGAATGAAACTGGAAGTGCACGAAATCGAAGCTGGTCACACTTTTGCAATCGGTGGTGTTTCTATTTCAGTTCATGAAACAGACCATCGTCCTGTCGCGCCAACAATCGGTTTCCGCATCGAGCACGGCGGCACCGTTGCAGCACTTGCTGGCGACACGATTCCATGCGAAGGCCTCTACGGCATGTGCAAAGACGCAGACTTCTATGTTCAGACAGTGATCCGTGAAGATCAGGTTCGCGCACTGGCTCCATTGGTTCCAACCGGCGAGCGTTTTCTTGACATCATCGATTACCACTCAACGGTGCAACAAGCTGCGCAAACAGCAACAAAGTGTGGCGTTAAAACTTTGGTTCTCACTCACTTCGTTCCAGCAATTCAGCCAGGCGGCGAAGCCGAATGGCACGCAATGGCTGCTGAGTTCTTCTCCGGTGAAATCATCATCGGACCAGACCTCACTTTTGTTGAGAAGTAGCGAAACGCACTCCTACAACTGCAACGGCCAGTCCGGCAATTGCAAGTACACCGAGTCGCTCACCAAACAGCACTGCGCCTTCAATCGTAGATAGAGCTGGCGTTAAGAAAAACAAACTGCTGACTTGTGCTGCTGCTTGCCTGTGCAACAACCACAGCATGATCAAGATTGCAGCAATTGACAAAACACCAACAGCCCACGCAAGTGACAAAACACTGCGAGTTGTCACTGTGAATTGCCATCCTTCACTGGTGACGGCACAAATGCCCAGAACAACAGCGGTTACGAAATACTGAATTGATGTTCCCGCCAACAACGGCGTTCCTTGCGCATACTTGCGCTGTATCAATGTGCCAGCAGACATGCCGACTACTGCAACTGCCATTGAGTACACCGCGAAAGATGTAACACCACCGCCAGCACCGCCATGCTCGAAAACCACGGCAACAACTCCGGCACATCCAAGAACCACGCCAAAGGCTTGTCGTGAAGACAACTTCTCGTTCAACAACACACGACTCAACGTGGTGGTAACAACTGGGTGAAGCGCAGCAATGAGTGCGCTAATGCCAGACGGAAGGCCATGGTTAATGGCTACAAACACGCCGCCCAGATACATGGCGTGAATTCCGATACCCACAGCAAGTTGAACGGGCACTTGCGTGCGGCTCACTCGAGCCTCGCGAATAATCCGTGACACCACGAACAGGATCACCGCAGCAATGGCGGTACGAATTGTCAGGAACGTCAGTGGGCCAGCATCTTTTGTGCCGTAACGGGCAACAATAAAGCCGGTGCTCCACAGCAGAACAAAAAGCCCTGGTGCCATTCGCTCAAGCAGTCGTTTATCCACCCAATGAGCGTAGGTGGCGCCGCCTTCACTACAGTCGCTCATATGACGAATGAAGAACTTCTCGCAACCGCCTGCCCCATCATCAACGAAATCGGTGCGGCCTTTTATTTCATCCCAGAGACCGGTGCAGTTGGCAAAGAACTCAACCTGCGCGGCATGGAGTTTTACGTTCTCGGACGCGGCGGCCCGCTTGGTGATTGTGATGGCGCAGCCCTCGCAGCAGCCTTCGGTTATTTCAAACCCTCAATGATTGGCGGCATCTGGGAAGACGCAAAAGCAAAGTGTGATCCTCGTAAAGCAGGACGTACGCATCTTGAGTGTGCAGCAGCCCTTGGCCGCGCAAAGTTCACCGGCTTGGCAAATCTTGATGCAATCGTTGCAACACTCGACGCAGTGAACAATGCAGCCGACCCTGACGGCCTCGGCTTGTATGCAGCAATGCGCACAGAGACGCTTGCATCCGATGCGCCTGGTCGTGCAATGCAGTTGGTGGCTCTGATTCGTGAATTCCGTGGCGCTGCTCACCTCATCGCATTACGCGCTTCTGGTCTAGACACTAAAACCGCTCACCACATCAAGCGCCCAGACATGGTGCAGGCATTCGGTTACACACCAGAAGACGCACCGACAATCACTGATGCCACGCATGCTCAAATGGCCGCTGCAGAAAAGCTCACTGATGCACTCTGCGCACCTGCGTATGCCGTATTAAGCGAAGCCGAGCGAACCACTCTTGCCAACGGCGTTGCTGCAATGAAGGCTGCCCTTCAGGGCTAACTACTTCAGTTCTTCAGCGAGGTTTTTTCGAATCTTGCTGAAGGCAGAGCCAATCGCTTTCACCTCAGCAGGTGTGAGTAAATCAATCATTAATCGACGCACTGTCTGAACATGCTCGGGTGCAACTGCACCCAATGTAGATATGCCTTTCGCAGTCATCTGCGCAAATGCCACGCGACCATCTTCAGATGACTGCACTCGCGTCACCAATTTCTTTTTCACAACGCCTTCCATTCGGCGAGTTAATCCGCCGCGGGTAAGTCGTAATGCATCAGCCAGATCACACATACGCAATTGCTGTTCCGGTGCTTCAGACAACATCGCAAGTAATTGATAGTCACCCATGTCAAGGCCGAATGGTTCTAATTCATGTTCAATAGCGCGCAATAGATCGCCGGTGGTCGTGATGAATGACCGCCATGCTGTCATTTCAGCTGGAGATAGCCAGTTCGTTGCCATACATGGAATATACAGGAATTTCAGAGATAGTTGCGTCCGCAACCATTTTGTGCATATAATTGCGCTCTCAACTATTTTCTACAAACGAAAGTGAGTCAACTATGGACATCGTCCTATTGATTGCCCGAATCCTGTTCGCTGGCATGTTCATCATGAGTGGTATCAACCACCTCACCAAAGCAGACGCCATGACTGGTTATGCCCAATTCAAGAAGGTTCCAGCACCGAAGTTGTCCGTACAGCTCTCCGGTCTCCTGCTTGCCCTTGGTGGACTTTCCATCATCTTGGGTGTCTATGCAGACCTTGGCGCAATTGTCATCGCAGCTCTCCTCGTCATCATGGCAGTGAAGATGCACGACTTCTGGGCAGCAGATGCTGGTTCAAAGCAAACAGAGATGATCGGCTTCTTAAAGAACATCTCAATGGCCGGTGGAGCATTGTTCATTTTTGCAATCGCAGCACAGGCCGGATCTTCATACGGCCCAGCACTTACCGAGAGCCTTTTCTCAATCGCTAAGTAACAACTAGCAATACTTGTTCCAAAAGGAGCGGTGTCACTTCGGTGATGCCGCTCCTTTTGCGTTGGCGCACCCGCCTCTCGCATAAGGTGGATACTCGTCATGAGTACTTCACTTCGCGCAAGCGACATCACCGTGAGCTTTGGTCCTGCAGTAATGCTCGATCATGTATCTCTCACAGTTGAACCTGGCGAGTGCTGGGGTGTTGTTGGCCCGAATGGCGTTGGCAAAAGCACTCTTCTTCGCACTTTGGCCGGTCTCATTGCTCCAGACTCTGGGCAAATCATCGTCACCCCGCACGGTGCGATGGTTGGCTACCTCTCGCAAGAACCAGAACGCAGAGCAGACGAGACAGTGCGTGCATACCTTGCCCGCCGTACCGGTGTTACTGCCGCATCCGATGCACTCGACGCCACTACGGCTGCCATGGCAGCTGGTGATGCTGATGCCGGCGATGCATACTCGGTTGCGCTCGATACATGGTTGGCACTTGGTGGAGCAGACCTTGATGCACGCATTGGCAAAGCATGGGATGAACTTGGTCTCAACGTTGCTCTTCTTGAACGCCCGATGTCTGTTCTCAGTGGTGGCGAGGCAGCACGTGCTGGCTTAGCGGCACTTATCTTGTCGAGGTTCGATGTGTACCTGCTGGATGAACCAACAAACGACCTCGACCTTGATGGGCTTGCACGCCTAGAGAACTTCGTAACTTCTATTTCCGGCAGTGTTGTCTTGGTTAGCCATGACCGCACGTTCTTAGAACGCACTATTACCCATGTGGTGGAACTCGATGAGTTCAAACACACCGCTTCCACATTTGCTGGTGGCTGGACTGCATATCTCACAGAGCGCGAAGTTGCACGCAAACAAGCGTGGACTGATTTCGAAGAGTACGACTCAAAGCGATCTGACCTGGCAGGTCGTTCACAACGCGAACGTGAATGGGCAACGCAAGGTGTCAGCAAAGCAAAGAAGAAACCAAACGACGGCGACAAGATTCAACGCAACCTCAAGATGAACTCATCTGAACAACTTGCAGGCAAAGCTGCGCGCACTGACAGACAAATGGAACGCTTAGTCAAAGTTGAGAAACCACGTGAAGCATGGGAGTTACGTTTAGAAATTCCGCTTGCTGCTCGCGGTGGCGATGTTGTTGCCCGACTAGCTGGTGCAGAAGTTGATTACGACTCATTTCATCTTGGACCAATCGAACTTCAAGTCTCATTCGGCGACCGCATCGCAATCGTGGGCCATAACGGCAGTGGTAAGAGCACACTCATCGGTTCACTACTCGGCCGCATTCCACTTTCAAGTGGGTCACAATGGATGGGACCTGGTGTTGTCATTGGCGAACTGGAACAAGCACGTAATCAACTTGCTGGCCGAAGCGATAACGGCACATTTTCAGATGCAACATTATTAGAAGTATTCATGGCAGCCACTGGGCTATTAGTTCCTGAAGCACGCACACTTCTTGCCAAGTTCAACCTTGCGGCAGACCATGTGAATCGCCCTGCAGCTTCCCTGTCCCCTGGCGAACGTACTCGAGGCGTATTGGCATTGCTGATGGCCAACGGTGCTAACTGCTTAGTGCTCGATGAGCCAACCAACCACCTCGACCTGCCAGCTATCGAACAATTGGAACAAGCACTCGAGACCTTTGGCGGCACAGTCCTTCTTGTTACTCACGACAGATCACTTCTTGATTCAGTACGCATCACACGTACGGTCACTCTTGAAGCAGGCCGCATGGTGAGCGACCTCGCAACCTGAAGCAGTTAGATAAAGCGAGCCCACTCGTCAACAGGCATGCGCTCAGCGCGAAGCGAGTTAATAGGCGCTGAAGTATCGGCATATCCGATTGACATACCGCAGAACAACATCTCATTTTCTGGCGCACCAACAAATGTTGATACAGCCTGATGGCGAGAGGACCAATATTCCTGCGCACATGTTGCAAGACCATTCTCTACGGCCAACAACATAAATGTCTGCAAGAACATGCCAAGGTCTGACCACTGTGGTGGGCCCATCTGGCGATCAATAAAGCAGAACATTGCTGCTGGCGCGCTGAAGAAATCATTGTTGTGAGCGAACTGGCGCAATCTGCCCGGCTTGTCCTCACGTGCGATGCCCAGAGTTGCATACATCTGCTCACCGATGGTGAAACGGTTTGTGCGATACGGCTCTGTGATGCTCTTCGGGTAGACGTCGTACTCAGGTGCCTCAACCGGTGGCTGGGTAGTCAAGAACTCACGCATACGAGTCAACGAATCACCATTCACCACGTAGATACGCCACGGCTGCACATTGCCGCCACTAGGTGAACGCGATGCATCGGCCAGCAGTGAACGCAATTGATCGTCGGAGACGGGAGTGGAAAGAAACTGGCGCACCGACAAGCGGGCATTTACTGCATCAACAACATTCATGGCTCTGTAACTTAGTGGCAACCCGCTTCCAGGCACTAGTTGTGCCAAGATACGGACGCACCATGAACATGAAGGAGTATTTATGGAAGCTGAACTAAAGAGTCTTCGCAAATTAAATCTGGGGGCTGGACTTCTGCATTGGCTGTCATTCTTTGCAATCCTGCTGCTCGCGAACGATACGTCACTTCCCGTCAACGCGACATACATGACCGAAGCACCAGGCACTGGCAGCTTCTCTTCACCGGTTCAATTGTTTAACCTCAACATCAGCTACATGGTCGCTGCGTTCCTTTTCTTGTCGGCCTTCTTTCATTTTTTCATAACGTCAAAGAAAAACTATGCTCGCTATACAGATGGCCTAAGCAAACACATCAATGTGTTTCGTTGGGTGGAATACTCGCTCTCGTCTTCCATCATGATCATCGTTATTCTGCAACTCAACGGCGTCACCCAAATCTCAACACTGATTGCTGTTTTTGGTGTCAACGTGTCAATGATTCTGTTCGGATGGCTGCAAGAGAAATACACAACCCCGGGAAATGGTGATCTTCTCCCTTTCTGGTTCGGCTGTATCGCCGGCATCGTTCCATGGATAGTGGTGATCTTCAACCTTCTTCACCCCAAAGGCCCATCGGAAGCTTCTGCTCCGGCCTGGGTAATCGGCATCGTTGTCTCGTTGTTCGTGTTGTTCAACTGCTTCGCAATCGTGCAGTGGAAGCAATACAAAGCAAAGGGCAAATGGGCCAACTACCTCCATGGCGAGCGCATTTATATCGTTCTCAGCCTGGTCGCTAAGTCATTGCTGGCATGGCAAGTCTTCTCAGGCGCACTTGCCTCATAGGTAACAAAACCGTCGGAAAATAGTCCTACACTGACTTATATGTCGACACCAGTTCTCACCATGTACAGCACCACTTGGTGCGGCCCTTGCAAGCGTCTGAAGTCAGACCTTGAAAAATCAGGTATCCCCTTCATTCAGATCGACATTGAGTCAGATGAGACTGCTGCTGCGCTCATTGAGACCATCAACAATGGCAATCGCACGGTACCTACTCTTGTGTTTAACGATGGAACGTCAATGACAAACCCATCAGTCGCAAAAGTTAAAGAGCACCTCGGTCTCTAACCCTCTCCAGTAATGACTGACGCAAGCGGCTGCCGAACTTGATTAGGGGCGCTTCAGATCAGTGACCACGTCACATTTAAGGGCGAATCACCAAACGACAGGACCAGTTGCCTCGAGAGCACGTCCTTCGGCACGAACACCCTTAGCGACAAGATCTGGAGCCATCTCTTGCCACATTGCGGGCAAGCGGTAATGCGCTACGCGAGGGAACAAGTGATGCAAAGCATGATGATCATGTCCACGAATCAACAACGTTGATCCTGGGAACACTGCGACGCGTGTGTCGACGTATCGGCCCTGCTTTTCACCGCGATGATGCGGATACCAAGCAAA
>CAMDLK010000043.1 GCA_945901725.1 Bifidobacterium breve
TTTCCGAAAGTGAGTGTGGAGTTTTCGCGGTGCTTGTTACCGACGAAAGTCTCACCTTTTATTCGTGGGACGGGGTGCAGTGGTCTGACAAGTCCGATGTCTTAGGCGGTGGTCGCGGCAAGTACCCGCAGAAGGTGTACAGCTCTGACTACACGAATGACGGAGTCATTGATTATTTCGTTACGTACCGAACACGGAGAAACAGCGGCACAACCTTCGGTGGTTTTTTTGCACTTCCATGGAGCGGCGACTTGCGATGCGTATGGAATTGGGTTGACATTGATGACGGCCGCGACATCTCAAAGGTGATCGACAAGCCAGAGATTGACCAGCGAAAAGGCAGGGTGTACGCCGCTGGCTATGTGAATCGTCGTTATGACTCCCGTAGGCAGTTGAAATATTCGCCTTCAGCGAATTCTTTCGTGTTTGACGATGTGTTCCAGAAATAACACTGCGCCAACCCTCTAGCCTTGTGATGCATGAACAGCCGTCTTGAATCCATTGAACGGGACTACAACGAGCTTGAAGTAAGCCTTGGTAGCCCCGAGGTTCTTGGTGATCAAAACCGCCTGCGCGAAGCGTCACGCAAATACAAGCAACTCACTCCGCTTGTGCAATGTATTCGCGATTTGTGGTCGGCCCGTGGCGATGCAGCAGCGGCAAAAGAACTCATGATTGAGACTACCGGTGATGAACGCGAATCTTTTCGCACAGAAGCAGCGGCAGCAGATACAAGAGTTGAAGAACTCGAAGCACAATTACAAGTGTTGTTGCTTCCACCAGATGAAAACGATGGCAAGCCCGTCATCATGGAAATTCGCGGAGCCGAGGGTGGCGAAGAAGCAAACTTGTTTGCGCGTGACCTGATGGAGATGTACACCGCGTACGCATCAAAGCGCGGTTGGTCTGTAGAGACCATGCAAATTGATAATTCAGAAATGGGTGGCATTAACCAAGCGACTCTGATGTTCAAAGGCGACGACGCGTGGAGTCATTTGAAATTCGAAGGCGGACCTCATCGTGTGCAACGCGTGCCTGCAACGGAAGCACAAGGCCGCATTCATACGTCGTCAGCCACTGTTGCTGTAATGGTGGAAGCTGAAGAACTTGACTTAGAGATCAACGCCAATGATCTCAGTATTGATGTGTACCGTGCATCGGGTGCTGGTGGTCAGCACGTCAACACCACAGACTCTGCTGTGCGAATTACTCACAAACCAACCGGGCTAGTGGTGGCAATGCAAGATGAGCGCAGCCAGTTGCAGAACAAATTGCGTGCGATGACTGTGCTTCGGTCTCGTTTGTTGAAATTGCGCCAAGATGAACAAGAGGCCAAAGCATCAGTGGAACGCAAAGCCCAAATTGGTGGCGGCGGTCGTGGCGAAAAGATTCGTACGTATAACTACAAAGAAAATCGCATCACTGATCACCGCATTGGTTTTACGTTGTACCAACTGCAGGCCGCCTTGGGTGGAGAACTTGACCCAGTTATCGATGCGTTGTCAGCAGACCTTCGGGCACGCCAATTAGCAAACAATGACTAATTTAGATGCTCATGTCACGTGGCGTGAGATGGTGAAGCGCACGCAGGCTGGAGTGGGTGAGAGGACCGTTGCGCAGTGGCTGTGTGAGCACGCGAGCGGTTGTGACGCTGGCGAATTCTCTGACATTCTCGACGAACTAGTGAGTGAACGGTCTGCTCAGCATCTACACAGCATGCTGGCCCGGTATGCCACGGGAGAGCCGTTGCAATATGTCATGGGGCGATGGGCGTTTCGACGTCTTGATTTACTTGTTGATTCACGTGTACTAATTCCGCGACCAGAGACAGAACTATTGGTTGAGCACGTCACGCGTTACGCATTGCAAAAGATTCGTGATGTTGGCCGAGGCGTTGCAATCGCAGACCTTGGCACAGGGTCTGGCGCGGTGGGGCTCTCGGTACTGCATGAATTGCCATTCGAGTCTGTCGAAGTGTGGATGACTGACATATCAGAAGATGCACTTCATGTTGCGCGTGCAAATGCAGCCGGCGTAGGCCGTAATGCAGTAGGTGCACGCTTTGGTCATGGCAGCTGGTACAAGGCGCTACCTGAAGACCTTCGTGGCTCTCTTGATGTAATAGTCAGTAACCCTCCCTACATAGCAACGGGTGACCTGTTGGTGGGTGACTCTGTTCTGAAATGGGAACCGCACAATGCACTATTCGCAGGTGCCGATGGCCTGAATGATTTGCGGGTTGTTGTGTCTGGCGCCACTGATTGGTTAGTGCCTGGTGGCTTGCTTGCAGTTGAGATGGGTTTCACTCAAGCAACTGTTGTCTCGCAGTTGTTTGAATCAGCGGGCTTCAAGAACGTATCGGTTCACAAAGATCTTGCAGGGCTTGATCGGTTCGTGACTGGTACCGCACCGCGTTAGCAAAGATTGCGCTGTAAGAATTCCAATTGATGCAGCAAAAGATTCTCTGCCACTACTTCTTGTGGTGTCATATGAGTAACGCCAGACAGTGGCAACACCTCATGCGGTTTTCCTGCAGCAAGTAACGCAGAAGACAATTGCAAAGTGTGGGCTGCTACAACGTTGTCGTCGGCTAATCCGTGGATAAGCAACAACGGCTGTTGTAGGTGCTCAGCATCGTTAAACAAGGACGTTGCTTCATATGCACTCGCGTCAATTGATGGATTACCTAGGTAACGCTCTGTGTAGTGAGTGTCGTACAAGCGCCAGTCTGTGACTGGTGCACCAGCAATTCCTGCATGAAACAAATCACTTCGTCGAAGAACGGCCAATGCAGCGAGATAACCGCCAAAGCTCCAACCGCGAATTCCCACCCTCGATGTATCGGCGCGTTGTTCAAGATCATTCAGGTCTCGCAGAATTTCTACTTGATCATCAAGAACTGGTTGAGCAAGGTCGTTCAATACGCCTCGTTCCCATTCGCTACCTTTGCCTGGGGTTCCTGTGTTATCAACAATGACGACAACAAAGCCTTGGTCAGCAAACCACTGAGAAGAGTTGTAGGCCGCACGCGAAGCAACAACGCGTTGTGCATGAGGGCCTCCGTATGGGTCAAACAACACGGGAAGTTTTGTAGAGAGCCCATCGCGTGGCAGAAGTATTGCAACAGGTATACCGCGAGGCCCAACAGACATGATGCGCACATTCGGTTGCACCAATGCTGTCTCCGCTAGTGAGGCGATGTCGTGAGTCGCGGTTGTCGTGTGGACTGTGAATTGTGCACGTTCGGTATCGAGAGTAGATATTCGCGACACGTAACAACTACGTGACCCGCTTACTGAGGCCACGCCATACGAATGCGTGATTTGCTCTAGGGCACCATTCTTGTAGGCCCAAGCATCTATCTCCCATGGCGTACTGATTTCATTTGCCATAAAGATGATGCTGTCGCCGGCCGATACAACGCTTCGCACTTGCATGGTTGTTGGTGTAACCGCAGAACCATTTACAAGAAGACGACGTGCGCCATCGCGATCAGCACACGTAACGAGAGTGCCGTCTTGTTGTAGTGCGGGAACACCAGCAACTAATTCGACCCACGACTCATCGGTGTCGGTGAGAACAATTATGGCTTTCCCGGTACTGGCATCAATCGAGTGAATATCGATCTGTTTCTGATCGCGTGTCTGTGTTTGCGCAATTAGTCCTGCGCTATTCCACGAGACAGAGTTGAGGTATTCCCAATCGCCTGCAAGTTCAACGGGAGTCGCGATAGCAGTTTTTACAGAAATGATGTGAAGCGAAACGGATGCATTTGGTGTGCCTGCTGCTGGGTAACGATGTTCTGTTGCGGGCAACTCAGGGTGGGCAGGATCTGCGATATGCCAAACATCGATGGGGGAAACATCCACTCGGCACGCTGCAATTGACTGTGAATCTGGTGACCACCAGTAACCACGGAATCGCCCCATCTCTTCGGCCGCAATGAACTCTGCATTTCCCCAAGACACTGCATCGTTTGAATCTGAGGCGATGACACGTTCATCGCCAGTGAGCAATGCAACGCACAGTGATGTGCCGCGGAGATATGAGATGTTGGTGCCGTCAGGGGAGAGGCGCACATCAAAAACACCAGACTCGATGGGCGGCATTGTTGCTTCACCGCTGAGAAGATCTATCAACACAACGCTTCCACCCAAAACTGTGACAGCAAGCGTGACATCGCGGTTACATGCATAACTGGTGACGCCGCTTGCGCCTTCACGCGCGCGTTCGCGCTGCCGTAGTTCTGCAGGTGTTAACTCGGATAAGTCAGTATTCAGAGTGCGCGGATCAAGAAGCTCACGTTCGATGCCCGTTGCGGTGTCAAGGCTCCACAAAGTATTGACTGAATCAGACCCAGAGTGTGAACGAATGAAGATGACACGCGAACCATCAGGCGACACGGTGAAACTGCGCGGTTCTCCGAGAGAGAGTCGTTGTGTTCGTGCGTATTGACGGGGGAAGGAATCGCTCACGCGAGCAGAGTACCTGAATCATCGGCACGAACCGTGCGGCCGACCCATTCATTGATGCACATATCGCGACCAATGCCAACGTCTGTTGTGTCTGCCCATGCACGACGGCCATCGGCGAGAATGCATGAAGCAATAGAACGCTCTGGGTTGCCCTCACGGTCGTGCATGACTGAGTATCCCTCGATAGTCATTTCGCCCGCTGCGTCTGCAGGTGATGCGAGTGACCTGCGCGGCAATGCATCGATCTGGTCTTGCGGGTAGTCGTACGCGAAACCGTTTTTTGGTGGTGTTGTTGCATACACGCCAAATGCATGTTTTGTGGTGTACCCGCCGTTGGCCCACACAAGGCCAGTAGCGCCAACTCCACTGCGCAATTCGTTTGCGACAGTGGCAATGGCGTGCATGACGTAGTTATTCCACGGACCACCAGCGAATTGCAGACCACCTGTGCGTGTGAGCTGGCCATTGATGTCGAGTCCAAGTGATTTCGCACCGAGCTGCACGGCAGAAGGAAAACATGAATACAAATCAACAAGGTCGATGTCGTTGATTGTGAGTCCGGCCAGTTCCAGTACGCGACGTCCAGCCAGCTCGACTGCAGGAGTGTCATAGAAATGGTTGCGATGAGAAATGAATGCGTGCTCGTGAGCATCACTTCCAGATTGCGGGAAAATCCAGCGATCACGAGGAACACCCAGCGCTGTTGCTTTTTCAGCTGAGCACAAAATAAGCGCAGCTGACATGTCGACATCGTTGTTTGAGTTCATCAACTTCGGATACGGGAAACCAATCATGCGATTCGTGTCTGAAGCGGTGCGAATTTCTTCTGCGGTGTATTGCTTCTTGTTCCATGCATACGGATTTGTGGCAGCTACTGCACTGAAGCGTGCATATAGCTCACTGATGTACACCTGATGATCCGCAACAGATCTGCCAGCCTGAGCGCGCAGTGCGGTTTCGAACAGCGGGTAGATCTGAATTGGCATCATGATCTTGCGAGCGAGTTCTTCTGGCATGTTCATGGTGAGATCTTCAGATACCGGAGTAGGAGTGGTGTCTGTGGTGCGCCAATCGGGGGTAAGGCCAGCTTTGTTGTAGCGAGCGCGAGTACGAGTCGCCTCGCCGCCGGTCAAGATAACTAGATCAAGTTCGCCGGCAAGAATTTGTCGTGATGCTGCATTCACCAAAGTTTGAGGTGTATTGCCACCCATCGCCGACAAGCCCATCTCGCGCGGTGTGAGTCCAAGGTCTTCAGCAATGAACTGAGCAGGATTGCCGTATTTCCATGACAAAAGGCTCACGACGCGAATGGCATCGGGGTTCGGCACTGATGACAGTCCAGCGTCTGAAGCAGCAAGGGTGATGGCTTCAACCATGAGAGCGACAGGGTCACGGGCGTCGTCAAGACCTACCGCACGGTGCACGACTTGGCCGGTGCCAATAAGAACGGGGGTACGTGGGTCAATTGTCATGCCATAACGCTAGGTCGTAGACATAACGCCTCTACTACTCTGAATGAGATGTCCCGAATTGCAATTGGCGCCGACCACGCTGGCTACACCCTGAAACAGCACCTCATTGATGTGCTGACAAACCAAGGGCACGATGTCATCGACCTCGGGACCCACTCCACCGAGAGCTGTGATTACCCACCCATCTGTGCTTCTGTGGGCCGTTATGTACGCGATGGCAAAGCCGATCTTGGAATTGTTCTTGGCGGAAGTGGTCAAGGCGAACAACTCGCGGCAAACAAAGTTCACGGAGTTCGCGCAGCACTGTGCAACGACTTGTACACGGCTCGCATGGCGCGATCACATAACAACGCAAACGTATTGTCAATGGGCGCTCGTGTTGTTGGCGAAGGCCTTGCTGAAGAAATTCTTTCAACGTTTTTATCAACCCCCTTCGAGGCTGGCCGTCACGAACGTCGCGTAGCGATGTTGGCCGAAATCGAGCAACAAGAATCGAGCAAGTAGTGCCTTTTCCTTCCGATACAGACCCTGACAATGCGGTTTTTGATCTTCTCGAAACCGAGCGCATTCGTCAGACAACTGGATTGCAGTTAATTGCTAGTGAGAACTTCACGTCTCCAGCAGTGATGCATGCAACTGGATCCATTCTGACGAACAAATACAGCGAGGGTTACCCCGGTAAGCGTTACTACGGCGGCAATGGCATTGTGGATGAAATTGAGGCGTTAGCAATTTCTCGTGTGAAGCAATTGTTTGGTGCAGAGCACGCAAACGTGCAGCCACACTCGGGTGCAAGCGCAAATATGGCGGTTTATTTGGGTCTTTTGAACCCAGGCGACACTGTTCTTGGTCTCAGTCTTGACCACGGCGGTCACCTCACTCACGGATCACCGGTCAATGCGAGTGGCATTCTCTACAACTTCAAGTCATATGGCGTCACTTCAGGTGAAGAACGAATTGACTTTGAAGAAATGCGCGATCTTGCACTTGAACATCGCCCGAAGATGATTGTTGCCGGAACAACTAGCTATCCACGTCGCCTTGATCCAGAACCGTTCAAAGCAATCGCGGATGAAGTTGGTGCTCTTCTTATGTTCGACATTGCTCACTTGGCTGGTCTTGTTGCTGGTGGTGCACACCCGAACCCCGTGCCATATGCCGATGTTGTCACGTTCACAACACACAAAACATTGCGTGGCCCACGTGGTGGTTGCATTCTGTCTAAGGCAGTGCACGCGCAAGCAATTGACAAGGCAGTGTTCCCGGGTAGCCAAGGTGGCCCACTTGAACATGCTGTTGCTGCAAAGGCTGTTGCGTTCCGTGAAGCGCTTGACCCTTCGTTCTCTGTGTATGCACACCAAATTGTGAAGAATGCTTCTGCGTTGGCTGCTGCTCTTACCAAAGAAGGTTTCCGACTTGTCAGTGGTGGTACAGATACTCACTTGATGGTCGTAGACCTACGCCCGTTCGATGCTGAATGCACCGGAAAAGTTGCGCAGTTGGTACTCGATGAAGCAGGAATCACGTTGAACAAGAACACAGTTCCTGATGATCCGCGAAGCCCATTCGTAACTTCGGGCGTGCGTATCGGAACACCATCTGTGACAACACAGGGAATGACTGAAGCAGAAATGCCAGTGATTGCTTCATTGATTGCAGAAGCTCTTCGTCATCGTGATGATGCAGCGGCAGTTGCTGCAGTGAAATCAAAGGTCGCAGCACTCTGTGCCAAATTCCCTGTTTATCCCCACAAATTGTGACGGAAACGATCCAGTTGGAGCAGTCATCTAGGCTGATCATCTAATGGGTGACACAAACGGATATCTCATCGTCGGACTCTTCGCGATGTTTGTCACTCTGATTACGACGCCAGTTGTCAGGTGGTTTGCACGTGATCGCAGTTGGGTCGCGCAGCCTAATGAACGAACAGTGCACACGGTTCCCACTCCAAATGTCGGCGGCATTGCATTATTCGCTGGAGTCGTGGCTGCAATCGCACTCGCGTCGAGGATGGATCGATTTACGCCGTTGTTTCAGGGAAACAGCGAACTAACGGGTGTTTTGCTTGGTGCGTTAGTAGTTCTTGTCGTCGGTGCTCGAGACGACGTGAAAGAAGTGTCAGCACCAGCTCGTGTAATTGCAATCGTTGGTGCAGGCATGATGCTCGTGTGGTTCGGCGTCACGATGTTTTATTTTCGTGTTCCATTTTTGGGTGTCATTCAATTAGGAAATGACTGGATTCCAATTGTCACCGCTGTGTGGTTGCTTGGAATGGTGCAGGCAATCAACTTGATTGATGGTCTTGACGGTTTAGCTGCAGGCATCGTTGCTATTGGTTCTACTGCGTTTTTCATCTACTCGAGACATCTCTCAGGTCTTGGTTTATTGTCCGAACCGAACATCGGACCACTAATTGCAATCGTCACTGTCGGTGTGTGCATCGGTTTTCTTCCATACAACTTTAATGGCGCAAGTATTTTCATGGGTGACGGCGGCGCGTATTTACTGGGGCTTCTGGTTGCAGTTTCAACGAGCGTTGTCGGTGGGCGAGCAGACCCAACAACGCAAGCGTTTAGCGGTCAGACATATTTCTTCTTGGCACCACTTGTTATTCCTCTCATCATCCTCGGAGTTCCCATCTTCGACGTTGCGTTTGCCATCGTGCGTCGTGTGAGTAAGCGTCAAGGGTTTGCAGAAGCCGACAAGGGGCACTTGCACCATCGCCTGATCAATCTTGGTCACGGCCCACGTCGCGCCGTCGCAATTCTGTGGTTGTGGACTGCACTGTTATCAGCCCTCGTGTTGTATCCGGTCTTCAATAAGAGCGCCACGAACTTTGCGCCTTTCGGGTTGGTCGCTTTGGTGCTGTTTCTGTACACAGTTCTGCACCCAGACCTCAATCGCACTCCAGACGACGAATAATTGGGCCCACCGGTCTTCGGTTTGACCTGAGTTGCCGCTCCCGTCTAGATTGTTCTTTGTTTCACAAGGTCAAATGAGACCCTTTCCCCCTAAGGCATTCGTTGAAATTACTTCCTAAGCCCAAAGCGCCTGTCGCCCTGGATGCTGGCGTTTCTCATGGGATGGAACTTGCCGGAAGTGTGGTCGTGTTTTTTGGCTTCGGGTTCGGAATTGACTACTGGCTGGGAACAACCCCACTTTTCATGATCGTCCTCGTTTTGTTCGCCGTTGTCGGCCAATTCATCAAGATGTATTACGTCTACAGCAGTGCCATGCGTCACCTCGAACAAAAACGGGTCGAAGAATCCCGCGGGACACAGTCGTGAACGAGAAAATGTCACCCCTTGCCATGGCCTCAGTGGGCCAGGCTCCGGAAGTCACTGTGTCACGCGACATCATCCGCCGAGGGCTCATTATTGCCCCTCTGATCATGATCATTGCGGGGGTTATTTGGGGTCTTACAGGGGCATGGTCGGCAGGCCTCGGATTAGCTCTAGTCCTTATGAACTTTGGGCTTGCGGCCGCTTTGATCTCCTGGGCAGCCCCAATTTCACTAGCGCTCATGATGGGGGTCACCCTCTTTGGGTTCCTCCTACGCCTTGGGCTTATTTCTCTTGCTGTCTTCTTGGTACGCGACGTGTCATGGGTATCCCTTCCAGCGCTGGGGATAACAATTATCGTCACTCATCTCGGATTGCTGTTCTGGGAGATGCGATTTATCGCTGCCTCTCTAGCATTTCCTGGATTGCGTCCCAATGCGCAAGAATATCCATCGTCAAGCGCCGCTGAGACACCCTGAAGGACCACAACGTGATTGCTCTCGATTTTCCAGAAATTAACTCGATCCTTGTTTGGAAAGATCTCTTTCCAAGTTTCAACAAGATTGCGTTAATCGCTGTACTTGCTGCTGTTATCAGCATCACAATTTTCTTACTCGCTGTTCGTCAAGATCACAAAGAAGCACCGAAGGGAATTCGCAACTTCGCAGAAGTCATTGTTGAATTCATCGAAGACGGTGTTGTGATGCAGACAATGGGTAAAGAAGGACTCGCATGGACACCGTTCTTGATGACGATGTTCTTGTTCATTTATTTGTGCAACGTTCCCGGAATCATTCCGTTTTTCCAGATGCCTGCAACTGCACGTATGGCAGTTCCGTTGTTCCTTGCACTCATGGTGTGGGTCATTTACAACGTCACTGGAATTAAGCACCAAGGAATTGGCGGCTACCTCAAGAGCACACTCTTCCCACCAGGAGTTCCAAAGGCTCTCTACATTCTCGTAACACCAATCGAATTCATTTCGGCAATCATCGTTCGCCCGTTCTCGTTGGCTGTTCGTTTGTTCGCAAACATGATGGCCGGCCATATTCTTCTCGTTACGTTCGCACTCTTGTCCGAAGCTTTGTTCCAAGCCAAAGACAAGATTCTGATTCCCGTCGGAATCCTTCCGTTCTTCATGCTCGTATTCCTCACTTCTTTCGAAGTGTTGGTTGCGTTCCTGCAGGCATACATTTTCGCTATGTTGACCGCCGTCTATATCGGTGGCGCGACGCATCCCGAGCACTGATCAATAAAAGATCTCCCAACTAACTACAACCCACATAGGAGAAAACAATGGAAGCAATTGCACAACTCATAGCGGCAGAAATGACACCTGCCGAATTGAAGAACAATGCAGCAGCAGCGAGCGCAGGCTATGCCTACGGTCTTGCTGCAATCGGGCCTGGCATTGGCATCGGTTACCTCGTCGGCAAGTCCGTCGAGGCGATGGCACGTCAGCCAGAAGCTGCCGGCATGGTTCGTACCACCATGTTCTTGGGCATCGCATTTACCGAGGCGCTCGCGCTTATCGGTTTCGTGGTGTTCATTCTTCTCAAGTTCGCATAAAGCGAATTTGAGTCCACATACACAATCGATCTTTGCGCAAGCAGAGTCCAGGAGCTGAAATGCCGACTGCGATAGTCACCCAATCGAGCGGACGAATAGTCCACGTACGGCTGGTGTCTGCTGACCCCACCGAGACAACCGTTGCCCCAGAGGCAGTAACTCTTGCCGCCGAATCAGGCACAGGAGCTGCTGAAACGACGGCGGTAGTTGCTGCACCGAACCCGATCGCGCCAACACCAAAAGAAATCTTTTGGTCGGCCGGTTCGTTCTTCGTGCTGCTCATCGTCATGCGCTACTACCTCTTTCCTAAGTTGAAAAAGGGAATGGATGCTCGTTACGACGATATTCGCAGCGACATTGAAGGTGCTGATTCTGTAAAGGCAGCAGCTCAAACTGATGTTGCTGGTTACGAGAAGCAACTTGCTGCTGTTCGTGTTGAAGCTGCGGGCCGCATTGATGCTGCTCGCCAAACTGTCGACGCAGAACGCAACGCTCAGCTTGCTCAAGTAAATGCTCGTATCGCATCGGCTCGCGCTGATGCTGAAGCAAAGACATCAGCGGCTCGTGCTGCTGCTCAAGGTCAAGTGGCCGAAGCAGTTGCTCAAGTAGCTACAAAGGCAGCAACGATGGCCTCTGGCCGTGCGCCTGAAGCATCAGTTGTTCAGGCAGCAGTTGCAGCAGCAATGGAAAGTGCAGGTTCACGATGAACTCTCTTATCTCACTTCTCATCATGAGTGCAGAAGGTGAACCGCTCACCTACGAAACTCACCACTGGCTTCTTCCAGAAACCGCTGAAATCATTTACGGTGGCCTTGCCTCTGTTCTCGTAATCAGTGCGTTGGCGAAGTTCGCTGGCCCAATGATCAAGAAGTCACTCACAGCTCGTACCGAGCGCATTCAAGGTGACATCGACAATGCACGCAACACTCGCGCTAATGCTGAAGTTGAAGCATCACGTATTCGTACCGCACTTGGCGACATCAATACAGAGCGCTCACGCATTCTTGCTGAAGCAGATGCGCAAGCTGCTGCAGTTCTTGCAGAAGGACGCACTCGCGTTGCTGCAGAAATGGCCGACGTCGAAGCAAAAGCAATGTCCGACATTGCAAATGCTGCTGGCCGTGTTGGTGATGAACTTCGCGCTGAAATTTCTCGCTTGTCTGCAGTCGCTATCGAGCGCGTTGTTGCAAGCACAGTGAACGACAGTGTTCGTCAAGATCTCATTGAGAACTTCATTAGCAAAGTAGGGGCATCACGATGAGTCAAGCAACCATCGACACATACGTTGCATCAATCACTGCAATCGCCGAAGCTGACGGAGTACTTTCACAACTTGTTGGTGAATTTGCAGCCGTTGTTCGTGCAATCGACAACAGTGACGACCTGCGCAACAAATTGAGTGACGAATTGTTGCCAATCAGTGTTCGCCAAAACATCGTTGAAAAACTTCTTGATGGTAAGGGCCACCGTGTAACTGCACAGTGTGTTGCTCTTGTTGTCGGAGCCGGACATGGCCGCGACCTTCGCACCATTGCCGAAAAGATCAGCAGCAACTCTGCTCATGCACATGGCCGTGAAGTTGCCGAAGTACGCACTGCCGTTGCTTTGACAGAAGATCAGACCAAGCGTCTTGCCGAAGCGCTTACAAAAGCAACTGGTTCGCAAATCAATCTCACCGTCATTATCGACCCGTCAGTTGTCGGTGGCATTGTTGCCACTGTCGGCGACAAAGTCATTGATGGATCCATCCGTAACAGCCTCGACCAGCTGAAGAGCCGGTTGTAAACAACATTCGCGAAAGACAAGGAAGACATGGCAGACATCACATTCTCCGCTAGTGATATCGCATCAGCGATCTCAAGTGGCCTAGACGGTTTCACACAATCACTCGAGGCACGCACCGTAGGTCGCGTCGCTGAAGTGGGCGACGGAATCGCACGCATCTCGGGCTTGCCCGACTGCAAAGTAAACGAATTGCTTGAATTCGAAGACGGCACCGTAGGACTTGCGCTCAACCTTGAAGAAGTGTTGATCGGTTCAGTGGTCTTGGGCGACTCAGACGCAATTGAAGAAGGACAGACAGTTAAAGCAACTGGCCGCATCCTTTCAGTTCCAGTCGGTGACGCAATGCTTGGTCGCGTTGTAAACGCACTCGGTACTCCAATCGACGGCAAGGGCGACATCGTTGGTGCAATCATGCGCCGCGTTGAAGTTCAGGCTCCCGGAATCATGGGACGCAAGCCAGTACACGAGCCATTGCAGACAGGCATCAAGTCAATTGACGCCATGACTCCAATTGGTCGCGGTCAGCGCGAGCTCATCATTGGTGACCGTAAGACTGGTAAGACCACTATTGCGATCGACACCATCATCAACCAGCGCGGACTTGGTGTGAAGTGCATCTATGTCGCAATTGGTCAGAAGGGTTCAACCATTGCTTCAACGGTAGAAACACTTCGCCAATACGGCGCATTGGAATACACAGTCATTGTTGCTGCTCCAGCTTCAGAGCCTGCACCGTTCAAATACCTTGCTCCTTATTCAGGTTGCGCCATTGGTCAGCACTGGATGGAAAATGGTGAGCATGCGCTCATTGTTTACGATGACTTGTCAAAGCAAGCAGAGGCGTATCGCCAGATGTCATTGCTTCTTCGCCGGCCACCAGGCCGTGAGGCATACCCAGGAGACGTGTTCTATCTTCATAGCCGCCTTCTTGAGCGTGCTGCGAAATTGTCTGATGAAAACGGTGCTGGTTCATTGACTGCATTGCCAGTTATTGAAACCAAAGCTGGTGACGTATCTGCATACATTCCAACCAACGTGATTTCAATCACCGACGGCCAGGTGTACCTGCAAGACAACTTGTTCAAATCAGGTATTCGTCCTGCTGTTGACGTGGGTGTTTCCGTGTCACGCGTGGGTGGTGCTGCACAGACCAAAGCAATGAAGGGCGTTTCAGGAACACTGAAGCTTGACCTTGCTCAGTTCCGTGAGCTTGAAGCATTCGCAACATTCGGTTCTGAACTCGACGCAGTGTCAAAGGCACAGCTTGAGCGCGGATATCGCCTTGTTGAATTGCTGAAGCAAGGACTCAACTCGCCAATGCCAGTTGAAGAACAAGTTGTTTCAATCTTTGCCGGAACTAAGGGTTATCTCGACTCCATTCCAGCAACAGATGTCAGCCGTTTTGAAACTGAACTTCTCAAGTTCTGCCGTGAGCGTCACGGTGCGATGCTTGCTGAGTTGCGTACGAACCCGAAGGCAGATGTTCCATCTGACCTCGGCGACATCGTGACTGCATTCAAAGCTGAATTCAAAGTCACTGTTCCAAAGACTGCTGCAGTTGATCCAACTGCTACCGATGCTGATGCACTCGGTGAGGCAAATAGCAACAAGACCCTCGCGACGGAGTGATCTAAGTGGCTGGTGGACAAGAACGAATTCTGCGCGGACGCATCAAGTCCGTTCAGGCGACGAAAAAAATCACGCGCGCGATGGAGCTCATTGCTGCATCACGCATCGTGAAGGCGCAGCAACGCGTCGTCGCAGCCGTTCCCTACAGCGACATGATCACTGAAGTTGTACGTGATCTTTCCGCAGCAGGCTCTGGCAGCTCAATGCCACTTCTTGCTGGCCGTAGTGAAATCAAGAACGTTTGTTACGTCGCACTCACCGCAGATCGTGGTTTGTGTGGCGGTTACAACTCCGGCATCATGCGCGCAACCGAAGGTGAAATCAAAAAAGATGCACTGCTCGGCCGTTCACACACTGTGATCGCAATTGGTCGAAAGGCTGATGGGTATTTCCGCTTCCGCGGTTACAACGTTGCAAAGAGCTTCACTGGTTTCACCGACAGCCCTACGTATGCAATTGCAAAAGAAGTTGGCGAATTCGTCACCGAGCT
>CAMDLK010000044.1 GCA_945901725.1 Bifidobacterium breve
TTTTGTGCTTTTGCAACTAATGCATCAGCGCCGCCAGCAAGGTCTACATATCGTTTACCTACTTCGGTAGGTGGCAATTTGTTGAGGTTTGAAGGGTTGCCGTCATACCAACTGAGGTAACGCTGGTACACCGCTTTTGAGTTGTGCACCAAGTCTCCGTAATAGCCACTGGTGTGGTCATTGGCTTTGAACTCATCTGGCAATTCAAGTGTTGCTGCAATTTCTAATGGTGTGAACCCTTGGTTTGCTAAGCGCATTGTCTGGTCATGTATCCACTTATACAAGTCGCGTTGCTGAATAAGAAACTGATGAAGATCTTCATTTCCCCAACGTGGCCAGTTGTGAGAGGTGAAGAGAATTTTTGTATCGGCCGCAAATAACTCAATTGACTCATCGATGTACTTTGACCACTTCAATGAGTTACGAACAAGCGCGCCGCGAATTGGCACCAAGTTGTGCATTGTGTGTGAGCAGTTTTCCGCCATGCACAACCAACCCTGATCAGGAAAGAAGAAGTTCATTTCTGCAGGTGCTTCAGTTTCCGGCGTCAATTGGAAGATCACACGAACACCATCAACGAGTAGTTCTTCACCGGTAAACGTGATGTCTTCGGTAGGTGCAATCAACCCTGGAGGCCCGAGTGGCACTGAGTTGCCAAGTCCGCAGTCAACGTGACCAGTTGGGCCAGCAGGAAGTAGCGGACCAAATTGGTATGTGGCACGACGCCCCATTGCCGGACCCGCGATGACATTTTCACCGACTGTTTCATGCAAGAAACCAACAGGTGCAATGACGCGACATTTTCCTGCATCAACTTCGGCTTGAGTTGTAACCCCAAGAACGCCGCCGAAATGGTCTGCGTGTGAGTGGGTGTAGATAACGGCAGTGACGGGGCGGTGTCCGAGTTCTGCAGTGATGAGGTCGTAACTGGCACGGGCTGTTGCTTCCGTGGTGAGTGGGTCGATTACGACCCAGCCTTCTGTTCCCTTTATAAAGGTGATGTTCGAGATGTCATAACCACGCACTTGCCACACGCCATCGGCAACTTCAAAAAGACCGTGATGCGCATTGAGTTGGGCGTGACGCCACAAACTGGGGTTCACCGTTTCTGGGGCAGGGCCACCCGCGCGTATGAAGTCGTACCTATTGACATCTGCGACCATGCGCCCAGCGGCATCGGTTATGCGGCCAGTGGGAAGGGAGGCAATAAAGCCGCGCTTGGCACGATCAAAGTCACCGGCATCTGATGGCGGGGTGACGGCGGAGTTCTTGGCCTTGGTGTGGACAGAGGCTGGTTTCGGTTGCTCGATATTTGACATGAGGACCCTTCTGAAGGTGCCTAAGAACAATAGTGGGCGTTGGGGGCACCTTATTAATGTGGGATACCTACCTAAAGGGCTCCGCCTCAGGAGATTTAGCCCCTTGCGAACTAAGGTCATTGAATACCCCCAGCGCTGGGGACCCATGTAGGAGGGCATCATGCCAAAGCCAGGAATGCACACAGGAAACGAGACCGACTCGGAATTGAACTTTGCGATGTCTGCAAAGGCATTGCCTTTGTTCAACGCCGTGAAGAAGTTCATTGCAGAAGAAGTCGAGCCGATGGCCGCAAAGTTTTACGCTCTTGGTGAAAACAGGGAAGATCGTTGGCAGTACGTGCCAGGTCAACTTGAATTACTTGAAGGCGTGAAGTCAAAAGCCAAGGCACAAGGGTTGTGGAACTTCTTCTTGCCAAACGCAGAAACAGGCGAAGGTCTTTCAAACCTCGACTACGCATACATCGCTGTAGAACTGGGTAAGAGCCCACTTGCGTCAGAGTGCCTTAACTGTTCAGCACCTGACACCGGCAACATGGAAGTTCTCGAGCGCGTCGGAACCCCTGCACAGAAAGAGAAGTGGTTGAAGCCACTTCTTAATGGCGAGATTCGTTCTGCCTATGTAATGACCGAGCCAGATGTTGCCTCATCAGACGCTAAGAACCTTCAGTGCCGTGCTGAACTTGACGGAGACGAGTGGGTCATCACTGGCGACAAGTACTACGCCTCAGGCGCAGGCGACCCACGTTGCAAGATTTTCATTGTGATGTTGCTCACCAGCCCAGACGGCCCTCCAAGCCGTAAGCATTCACAAATTCTTGTTCCGCGAGACACTCCAGGTGTCGAAATTGTCGGACCAATGGAAGTGTTCGGCGAAGACGACGCACCTCATGGTCACATGCACATTCGTTTCAACAGCGTTCGCGTTCCAAAAGAAAACATTCTGCAAGGCGAAGGAAAGGGCTTCGAGATTTCACAAGTTCGTCTCGGACCTGGTCGTATTCACCACTGCATGCGTTCAATCGGTGCTGCAGAGCGCGCGCTTGAGCTCATGATTCGTCGTGGACTTACTCGTGAAGCTTTCGGAAAGCCAATTGTTCGTTTGGGTAAGAACCCAGAAGTTATTGCAAAGGCTCGTATCGAAATCGAAGCATGCCGTCTCATGGTTCTTCGTGCTGCAAAGGCAATGGACACAATGGGTAACGCTGAAGCTCGTATTTGGGTAAGCGCTATCAAGGCAATGGTGCCCATTCGCGTGTGCGCCATCATCGACGAAGCAATTCAGATGCACGGTGCAACCGGTGTTTCGCAATGGTCTCCGTTGTCACGTATGTACGCAAGCCAGCGCACATTGCGTTTGGCCGACGGTCCAGACGAAGTGCACTGGAGCGTTGTTGCTCGTTCAGAGATCAACCGCTACGAAGGCGAAGAATCTCCTGGAAAGCCAGAGACATACCGCGGTATGTTCAGCGGCCCATCCTGATTCCTTAATCATCAATGAAGTTTTCAATCTGGCCTAATAGTGATCGTCCGTGGACTGAAGTTCGTGACCTTGCTACTGAAATAGAAAACATGGGCTGGGATGGCCTGTGGTACGCAGACCATTACATGCCGAATACTCCTGATGGTGAACCCATCGGTGGTGACATGCATGAGTGTTTCAGCATCTTGTCGGCGCTTGCCGTTACTACGTCACGGATTCGTCTCGGATCACTGGTGACTCCAACCACGATGAATCATCCAGCGCTCATTGCTAATCGTGCTGCCACGATTGATCGCATTAGTAATGGTCGTTTTGTTCTCGGTATGGGTGCTGGTTGGCAAATCAATGAGCACACAGCGTTTGGCATAGAGCTCTTTGGAAACAAGGACCGCGTTGACAGATTTGCAGAAGCAATTGAAATTACGTCGCGCATGTTGTCAGAAGATCGTGTGTCGTTTGCGGGCAAACACTTCACAGTCATCAATACGCCTTGTGAACCAAAGCCAGTGCAATCAACATTGCCAATCCTTGTCGGAACAGGAGGGCCACGTATGTTGCGCCTCACTGCACGTTTCGCTCAGGAGTGGAATACGTGGGGACCGCCTGAAGGCGCCGGCGAAGTTATGCAAAAATTACGTGAGGCCTGTGACAAAGAAGGTCGCGATATCAACACGATGCGAAAGTCTGTGCAAGCACTTTTCTTTGTTACACCTGATGAAGCCTCAGCTGAAAAATTGAAGACAAAGGTCCCGATGGAACGATCCATTGTTGGTACCACTTCACAAATTGTTGACGCGATTGGTCAATACGTTGATCTGGGTTTCGACGAAGTGTGTGTTCCAGACTTCACACTGGGTGGCAGTGCTGCTCAACGGCTTGATGCATACGGCTCTATCTGGGCCAATATTGCTTCACAGTTTCAGTAACTAATTGCTGCCTATCCAGGCAGAGCAATTTCAATACTTGCGGGGTCCGTTGTAGTTGTCGGTGACGCCGGTTTCTTTTTCCCAGGTGTGAAATTGATGGCGCTTGGCACATGAACTGGCACTGGTTCGACATCAGCAGAAGTCACAACGATTGCCCCTAGCTCATTAATGGCAAGTGTTACTTCAGTTGCTGGAGAGTTTTCAGATGCTGTGAGGGAAGTGGAACTGATCTCAGAGCCGTTCTCACCTTTGATTGCAACTTCTATTGCTTCGTCTTCAATTTGATGAATAAGAAGGGTGTGTCCGCGAGGTAATTCTGTGCGCGAGAGTTGACCACCAGCAGCAATGCTAAGCCTGGCTGAGTTTTCTGCTGGTGCGGATATCGAAGTTGAATCAGAACGGACTGCAATCAGTGTTGTGCTTGTTGATGAAGAACCGACCACAGTGTGGGCTAAGTCACCAGAGACCTGGATGTTTGCCATATTTGGGCGTTGTATTGCCACCACAACATCTGCTGCCGGAATGACTGATGAGCCTCGACGTACTTCAATATCAAAATCGGTGATGGTGTTCGGAATATGAATTGTTACAAGCCCGCCGCCCAGACCCTTGCTGATGGCATAGGTTGAACCAGTAATCGTATTGACTACTGAATCTGGTGAAGCTTCAATACGTTGTCCGTTACGAGTTGTGATGAATGTGTAGCCGGCAGCTGCCGGATCACGCGATGCAACAGTGAGCACTGTGTCTGTTGCAGCACTAGACGTTGCGCAGAAGGAACATTTAAATGGTCCCTTACGAGATGACATGGGAGTGAGTTCTACTGTCCCCATCGTGCCTGTCCAATCGACGCTGCTTCCGTCTGGTTGTGCGCGTGCAGCGGTGTAGGTCCACGAGTTTGCGCTTCCATTAACCACTATTTCCTTGCGCACTCCCGGGAAGTTGTTGTCATATACGTGAATGATGAAGTCGTCTCCTCGATGAGTGACTGCAAATGGCGTAACGGCATGACCAGAGGATCCGAAGTACAACCCAACGGTGTAGCCAACGCCATTTGCGAGGCCCTGGATGAGGTCGTCAACTAATTGCAGTGGTGATTTCGTGCGAGAAGTTGCTGCTCGGTCTGAAACCTCTGTAAGAAATTGTGTTGCCCACCAATAGACAATCGTGGAATCAAGTAATTGATTTCCGCGTTGTAAATCAGCTACACGAGTTGCATCAGGTTTGAAGGTAGTTGGGTCGTCGAGATTCAAAAGGAATCGAGTACTCAGTGTTGCTAGGCCTTCGCAACGTCCACCCGCCAGAGCGTTATTCCATTCTTCAAGCTTCTGCACAGTTGTCGGCCGCATCACACATTCGGTAGATGGTCCGTCGATACAGACTGCGCTGTGTCCAAACAGATCAATCAAAGTTTGAATGGTCACATTGGCATCAGCTTCGGTGGATCGACCCCAATTTGAAAATGAAAAATCATCAGCTTTTATTCTGAAGCCATTGTCGACACACATTTTTCCTTCACCGAGTTCAGGAGCATCTAAGTCTGTGCAGTGTGATGCGATTTGTGACACGAGCGCTGCAGTGGATGACGTATTGGTCGGAGATTTCGCTGAGAATGTGGAACATGCCGAAAGAAATATGAGCGAAAGTGACGCCCACAGGAAATAGGGTCTGTTCCTCATTTCTAAAAACTTACGGAATCATCTGAGATGTGGGAACATCTATGAGGAGATTTCAATGTCACAAACGCAACCAAGTTCAACTCAAGAGCCGCAACCAATACCATTCCTCACCGTAGCCCTTGTAGGAATAGCTGCTGGTTTCTTGTCTGGCATGTTTGGCGTTGGCGGTGGAATCCTTATTGTGCCTGGTTTGGTGCTTATTGCAAAGATGGATCAGCGCATTGCCCACGGCACTTCATTGGCTGCAGTGCTCCCTATTTCGGCTGCATCACTAGTTTCGTACTGGAGTCATGATCACGTTGATTGGCGTGTTGGCTTGTGTCTTGCGGTGGGTGCACTTGCTGGTGCAGTTCTCGGAACGAAGTTGCTTCATATATTGCCACACCGTGTTTTAGCCATCGCATTTGCCGGAATTCTTTTAGTAACAGCTATACGACTATTTCTTCCCATCGAATCTGGAACTCGCGGAGTTTTGACAATTGGCAGCATTGTTGCCTTAATCGCGATTGGTGTTGCGACTGGAATTCTTGCTGGGTTACTTGGCGTTGGCGGGGGAGTCATCATGGTGCCAGCGATGATGATGTTGTTGCACTTGCCTGCAGCCATGGCAAAAGGAACATCAGTTTTTGTCATCATTCCCACATCCATTATGGGAACGTTTCGAAATCGAACAAAGAAGAATGTTGACTTGCGGGCAGCAGCCACTGTGGGACTCTCCGGAATTCCTTCCGCCATTGTCGGTGGCTGGATCTCGGCGCGAATGTCTGACACGGTCTCGAATGTGCTGTTTGCCTCCCTGTTAATAGTGGTCGCAACTCGACTGGTTCTGCAGATTCGGTCGGACGACAAGGCCGGAATCGTTCACTAAAGGCTTGGACAAGTCGGCGAGTACTATTTCCCCTATGGGAAAATCTCGTCTTGAAGGCAAAGTTGCACTGATTACTGGTGGTGCACGTGGAATGGGTGCGTCTGAAGCGCAACTCTTTATCGAAGAAGGAGCTCGTGTCGTCATTAGTGACGTACTTGATTCTGTAGGGCAGGAGACCGCCAAGCGCCTCTCACCAGATGGTTCCAAGTGTGTCTTCTTGCATCATGATGTCACCAGTGAAGATGACTGGAATGCAGTCGTTGCTTCCGTACTTGAGACATATGGCCAGATCGACATTCTTGTCAACAACGCCGGAATCTTCGAACAAGGTTCAGTACTAGATACAACACTTCCTGCATTCACTCGCACGATGGACATCAATGTCACCGGTGTTTTCCTTGGCATGAAATCAGTTGCTCCGCACATGGTGAATCGCGGCAAGGGCAGCATCGTGAATATTTCATCAGTTGCTGGCCTGAGTGGCACGCCTGGTTTTCTTGCGTACGGTGCAAGTAAATGGGCAGTACGCGGCATGACAAAAGGCGTAGCAAAAGAATTGGCACCGTTTGGTGTTCGTGTGAACTCCATTCACCCTGGAATCATTGATACTCCAATGCTTCAGACATTTGATGCAGCGGGTGAAGGTGTTCGTGAAGCAGTTCGTACGCGTATCCCACTTGGGTATGAAGCTGAACCAATTCATGTTGCTCGTCTTGCGCTGTATCTCGGTAGTGATGACAGTGCGTATTCAACCGGATCAGAATTTGTCGTGGACGGCGGTTGGACAGCATGAGCATCCTCGGTACTCGAGTTGTTCGTATTGAAGACCCACGCTTCTTAACAGGAGAAGGTACATACATTGCCAACCTGCCAATGCCAGGCGCATTGCACCTCACCTTTGTACGTTCATCAATGGCGCACGCGCGGCTGCTCAGCATTGATGCATCAGAGGCGCTGTCAATGCCAGGCATTCGTGCCGTATGGACTGCAGCCGATATTGATATCGCGCCAGCGGGACCAGCTAACGGCATGATGAACAAGGCGATGTTGTTTCCGTATTTGGCAATCGACACAGTTCGCTATGTAGGTGACCTTGTGGCAATTGTTGTCAGTGAAGATAAGACATCTGGTGTTGATGCAGCTGAGACAGTGATTGTTGACTACGAGCCGCTTGAAGCGGTTCTTGATATGGACGATTCATTCTCTAACCGAGTGTTGCTGCATCCTGATGCCGAGACCAACGTTGTTCTGACATTTGCTGCACGCAACAACGACGATATTTTCGCCGATTGCGAAGTAGTTGTTGATCTTGTGATTGAAAACCAACGTGTTGCTCCGGCGCCGATGGAAGTGCGTTCATGTGTCGCTACGTGGGACGGCACACGTTTAACGCAGTGGGCGTGTAGTCAAGGTGCGCACGGCGCCCGTGATGGATTAGCCGAAGTCTTCGGTTTAGAGAAGTCACAAGTTCGTGTCATTACGCCAGACGTTGGCGGTGGATTTGGTGCAAAATCTGGTGTTTACCCGGAAGAAATTCTTGTGGGTTGGGCAACGCGCAAACTCGGAGTCCCTGTTCGTTGGACTGAATCTCGTACCGAGAACATGTTGGCAATGGGTCATGGTCGTGCACAACGTCAACGCACTCGCATGGGTGGCACGCGCGATGGTCGCATTACTGCGTACCGCTTAGACCTTTTGCAAGATGCAGGTGCATATGCACGGGCCGGTGCAGTGTTGCCGTACATGACTCGCATGATGGCTGGCGGCGTGTACGACATTGCCAATGTGCAGTTCGAATCAAACTCTGTTGTTACTAACACGACACCAACGGTTGCATACCGTGGTGCTGGTCGACCTGAAGCAACGGCTGCAATCGAACGCACTATTGACGAGTACGCTCGCGTTTGCGGCATCGACCCAGCCGAAGTGCGTCGTCGTAACTACATCGCACCATCAGATTTCCCGCTCACAACTTCTATGGGTGCCAAGTATGACTCTGGTGAATACGCAGCAGCTCTTGAACTTGCGTTAAAGGCAGCTGGCTACGACCAACTTCTTGTTGAACAAAAGAAGCGCCGTGACAGTAAAGATCCGGTGCAAATCGGTATTGGTATCGCTTCGTATGTAGAGACAACAAACCCCATGGGCTCAGGCGATTATGGTTCGGTCGAAATCAAAGCTGATGGTGGCGCCATCGTGCGTACTGGTTCAAGCTCGCACGGTCAAGGCCATCACACTGCATGGGCAATGATCGTGTCTGAAACTACTGGTATCCCGATGGACAAGATCGAGTTTCGTTTTGGCGACACAGATGATGTTGACCGTGGTGGTGGCACAGGTGGTTCACGCTCGCTGCAAGTCGGTGGAAGTGCTGCAAAGTTGGCTGCCGAATCAGTAATTGAAAAAGCTCGTCAACGTGCAGCCGATCTTTTGGAAGCAGCAGTGGAAGATGTCATCATCGACACGGTTCGCGGAGCATTCCATGTAAAGGGTTCACCAACACCTGCGCGTACATGGGCAGAACTCATGATTGAAATTGATGCGCCATTGGAAGCTGAAGTGGATTACGTACCAGAAGGTGCAACATTCCCATTCGGTACGCATGTGTGCGTAGTTGAAGTAGACGTAGAGACCGGTTCAGTAGTTGTTGCACGACATATTGCATGCGATGACGCCGGAACAATCATTAACCCTCTGTTGGTTGATGGCCAGGTTCATGGCGGAATCGCTCAAGGTGTGGCACAAGCACTTCTTGAAGTCATTGCGTATGACCCAGATGGCAACCCCATCACATCAAACCTTGCTGACTACGGCTTCATCTCTGCCGCTGAATTGCCAAGTTTTGAACGTGTTCCAATGGAAACACCAACACCACGCAACCCATTGGGTGCGAAGGGAATTGGTGAAGCTGGAACGATCGGGGCAACTCCAGCGGTTCATAACGCAGTTGTAAATGCTGTGAGCCACTTGGGTGTCACGCATATTGATATGCCGTGCACATCTTTCAATGTGTGGTCAGCAATTCAGGCAGTGCGCTAGTTACGTATCAATTGGGTTGTCAGAACCCGTGATATGCAGGCTGTCTTTTGCCAGCCATGAACCGATTGCAATGAATAACAACATTGCAACTGCGCACCAAATGAAGGTTGCTCGGCCAATCATTCCGTATGCTGTGCCGGCAATTACAGCTGCAATTCCGCCCATCAATGTTTGTAAACCACCGAATAGACCTTGCGCCGAGGCAAGACGTTCACGCGGAGCTACCAATGCAACGGCAGCAGAACCACCTGTCACGGTCAGTCCATCAACAACGCCATGAATGATTCCGATGGCGAGCATGGGGTAGGGCGACCACAGTGTTCCGTACATCACAAGACATATGGCCCCAATTGATAACCCCGTCATGCTTGCTTTGAATGGTCCAAACTTCTGAGTGAGTCGGCCGCCACGTGGCGCTAGGAAAATCATCGGAAATGCAAACAAACTGATTCCAACGTTTGCCACCCATGTGGGTGCCTTCATGTCGTCCATCATGACTGACCACACTGCGTCGAAAGTACCAATCATCGCGAAGAGCGCAAGGCCAATCACGATTGCGCCGGCGAGCGGGCGAATACGCAACATGTCAAAAGCCAACCTCTGTGTTGGTGCGTCTTCAATGTTTGCTTCTTGAAATTGCAAGTTGAACAATCCGAAAGCAACAACAACCAAAAGAACAGCAACCAACAGGAACGGCGCAGCAATTCCGAGTGTGTCTGCAGTGAGAGCAGACACGATGGGGCCAGCTGTGAAGCCAGCAACACTTGCACTAACGATAAGACCAAGGTTCTGTCCCATTCGCTCTGGGTCAGACAAGATGAGAATGCGTCGTAATGCAGGTTCGGAAATACCAACTCCGAAACCTGCAAGTAGTCGTCCGATTATCAGTGGAAGAAATGCTTGGCCAAACGCCATGAACAAAGTTCCGACTATTTCAATTGCTATGCCGGTCATCACAAGTTTCTTCGCGTGGCCCTTGTCTGCCAGCGGGGCGAACAGAATTTGAGACAGGAACCCGGTGATGAAACCGACTCCCACAATGATGCCTAGTTGTGCTTCGGTGATTCCGTACTTGTCTCGGAAATCATCGAGCACCGTAAACATGACGCCATAACCCATTCCGCCCAATGCCGTGGCGGCTTGAAGAAGGTACAGAGTTCTTTTGCGCATGGCGAATTAGTTCTGAAGAGATGTCTTTACTTGATCAATCAAAACCGGCCACGTATTGCGTAGGCCTGGATGAAGATCAAAGAGCCCCACTTCGTCAACGGGCACCCATCGCAAGTCGTCAGACTCGGCGTTCGCTTCGTAGGCACCTGCGTCGGTTTTAGTGTGGGCAATCACAGTGTCATAACGCCAATTGCCATGGTCATCAGAAAAGACCGCTTTGAAATCAAGGTGCTGAGGTTCGATACCTGCTTCTTCGCGTGCCTCACGCGCAGCCGCAGTTACAGAATCTTCATGTGAATCGAGCGCTCCGCCTGGCAACGCCCAGGTGCCTCCGCCATGGGTCCATGCAGCTCGCAATTGAAGCAGAACACAAGGGATTTCAAGGTCTGTGCGCACTAGTAATAGTCCGGCTGCACCATGGAGTCCCCAATGGCGGGATTGACACTTGGTGCATAGCACCCACCCGTCACCATCTCTAAACGCCACGTAGTGATTTTGCCACAAAACACCACGCTGATTCTCTATTGGTCTAGGTGCTCTACGGTAGAGCCATGCGGGTAGAGCGGTTAACAGGAGTTTTGGGGGCCGCTGTGTACGTGGACGATGTGAAAGTCCTCTCTGATTCACAATTGGAATCATTGCGGGGGATTGCGTGTGAACACGAGGTCATCATCATTCCGAACCAATCGTTGGCACCACTAGAGCAAGTGGATTTTTCTCGTCGACTAGGGCCAGCCGCTGAGTCTCCCTTTATTGAGCCAAGCCCTGACCATCCTGAAGTAATCAAAGTTCTGAAAGAAGCTAAGGACGGCAATGCATTCAACTTTGGTGGTGCATGGCACAGCGATTTCAGTTTTCAACCAGCACCACCCTCGTTCACCGTTCTTCATGCGCTTGATATTCCGCCATACGGGGGAGACACGTTGTGGTCTTCAATGACCGCTGCGTACAACGCGTTGTCAGATGCGTACAAGGAACAGTTTTCTCACCTTGCAGCCATACATACTGCTAGAGATGCATATTCACCGAAGATGCAAGCAATCCATTCAGGTCTTTCCAGTATGAATATCGTGTGCGATGAAACCGCGAATGACACAGAAATTCACCCGCTGATTACAACTCATCCGGAAACCGAAAAGTTAGTGCTTTTTTACAACCGTGCGTATGTGCGTGACGTAATGGGCATTGCAGATGAAATAGAAAAGTTGCGAATCATGGATTGGCTGCATCTGCACACAACCGATGCAAAGTTCACCGTGCGTCATAAGTGGAGCAACGGAGATTTGGCTATTTGGGATAACCGTTCAACTCAGCATTACGCGCTGAATGATTACGCCGGGTTCCGCCGAGAATTGCACCGCACCACCATTGCGGGCACTCGCCCAATGCAGTGAGCGAACCTATTGGATGCATCGGGATCGGGTATCGCCTCCGTCCAGACTTTCTGCTTTCGTAAGGGCATAACCATTGATTTAGCCATGTTCAGAGGGTTTCCTTTGCACTTTTGCCTATAATTATTAGGGGAACCTGCCAAGTTAATGGGTGGTTGGCGCCAACTTAACCTTTTGTTAAAGACGCCGATAGTTTGGTTGTACTACCCAGTAAAAGTGGCATTTGTCACCAATCTCCTAGGGGGAGAAAAAACAATGAAGAAATCCAACTTGCTACGCGCCGGTGCGGTTCTCGTCAGCCTTTCATTTGTAGGAGTCGCCTGTGGCGGTTCCGACGATGCGGCTTCCGACACCACTGTCGCTGAATCAACCGAAGTCACTTGTGACGCACCAGTTGCAAGCATCGCTTTGCAATTCCCAGAAACAGGCGATGCCGCAAACCTCGGAGCTCCAATGCTTCAGGGTGCTCAGCTCGCAGTTGACCAGTTCAACGCTGCAAACCCAGACGCTTGCGTCACTCTCAAAACTTTTGACACACAAGGTGACCCTGCAAAGGCACCAGCAGTTGCTCAAGCAGTTGTTAGTGATGCAACAATCCTTGGTCTTGTTGGCCCAGGATTCTCGGGTGAGTCAAAGGCTGCACTTCCGTTGTACGACGAGGCAGGCCTCGCAACAATCACCGGATCAGCAACAAACGCAGAACTTCAGAATGCAGGATTCAAGGTGTTCCACCGCATCCTTGCGAACGACGCAGTTCAAGGTCCAGCAATTGCTAAGTACATCTCAGAGACATTGAAGCCAGCATCTGTTGGAATCGTCGATGATGCTTCTGACTACGGTAAGGGCCTCGCAGATGCAGTGAAAGCTGCAGCAGGCGCAACTGTAAAAGCTTCTGACTCAATCGATCCAAAGGCCGCTGACTTCTCAGCTGCTGTATCGAAGATGAAAGACGCAAACCCAGAAGTCATCTTCTTTGGTGGTTACTACGGTGAAGCAGTAAAGCTTTCGACACAACTTCGTGACGCTGGTGTTAAGTCAACACTTGTATTCGGTGATGGTGTTAAGGATCAGGCTGGTTATGCAGACGCTGCAGGCCCAGCTGCCGAAGGCGCACTCATTGCATGCCCATGTAAAGACGGCGACGAAGCATTCGTTGCTGCATGGACCGCAAAGTACAACGCAGTTCCTGGCACCTACGGTGCTGAGTACTACGACGCTGCAAACGTATTCCTCAACGTCATCAAGGGTGGCGCTAAGGACCGTGCAGCAGTACAGGCTGCAGTAAATGCATACGATGCTGCTGGTATCACCAAGCAAATCAAGTTCACTGAAAATGGCGAAGCTACTGAAGCTGCAACCATCTACATGTACAAGGTTGAAGGCGGAAAGATCACCTACGTCGCTGACATCAAGTGATCGTAGGTCGGTAAATCCGATCTAAGAACGTTGCCCGTGGCGGCTGGGAATTTGTTCCCAGCCGCCACTGCAATATCGTGGAACAAATCGAACATAGGGAATTATGAGCAATTGGCTGATTTACAGAACATTCTGGGACCTCACTGTCTCAGGTGTTGTACTGGGGCTTATCTATGCGCTTGTCGCACTCGGGTACACCATGGTGTACGGAGTTCTTCGCCTTATTAACTTCGCGCATTCCGAAATATTCATGGTGGGCACGTTCGGTGTGCTCATTTCTCTCACAAACGTTTTCGGCATCTCATTATTCGAGGATGGTGATTACCCGTACCGCAGCGGGTTTGTCCTTGTTGCAATTCTTCTCTGTAGCACTATTGCGGCCATGGTGGTTTCTGGAGCCGGCGCTGTAGTTCTTGAACGTACCGCCTATCGACCATTACGCGGAGCCGGCGATACATATGGCGCAGTTGTCCTTGCCTTCCTTACTGGCCTAGTTGCCTCTTTTCTTTTCTCTGACCAAATAATGACAAACCTTGCAATCTCTGCAGTTGTCACTGGTCCAGTTGCATACGGGTACGTACGCATTTTCCGCCGTGGTCGACAAGCACCCCGTCTTGCTTTTCTCATTTCTGCAATTGGTGCTTCCATGGCCTTAGCGGAAGCTGTTGCAACGTGGGGCCCCGATGCACGATCGGTGTATACAACCCCTCGTGTATTGGAAAAGAAAGTTCTCTTCAACTTCCTCGGCGCAGATATTCGTATCGACTACGTCATCGTTGCAGTTGGTGCAGTTCTCATGATGACGTCATTGTTGCTCTTCGTTAACAAAACTCGGCTAGGTCGCGGAATTCGCGCCGTCGCTCAAGATGCTGAAACCGCCCGCATCCTTGGCGTCAATGTCAACTCAGTCATCTTGGTCACATTCCTGCTTGGTGGGGCAATGGCTGGTGGTGCAGCAATGATGTTCACCTTGGTGTACGACCAGACTCGATTCAACATCGGTTTCCTCTTGGGAGTTAAAAGCTTTACCGCTGCAGTTCTTGGCGGAATCGGAAACAT
>CAMDLK010000045.1 GCA_945901725.1 Bifidobacterium breve
CACCGAATGTGAACGTCGGTGGGTACAACATCGCGACAGTGGCGAAACATTCACCGTGGAATTTCGAATCGGATTAGCAACTGGTGAAGTGATGTGGATTCAAGTTTCCACACAACCCGTTGTAATAGATGGCGCACTTGCCGGATACATCGGTACTGCAATTGATTGCACCACTCTTGTGACACAACGTCAACTATCCGATCAGCTAGTCGGACTGCTTGACGTTTCTGGTGATGCGGTACTCGTTTTTGATCGTGTTGGTGAACTCATGTTTGCTAACGACACCGCTCGCACCTTGATTGGCGTTACAGACCCTGGCGCAGGTGCCGGCGATGTCGCTGCCCGAACTTTCATGCAGGCAGTGCGTGATCAACTGCCCCGCGTGTTACTCGATGCGGCCCCACCAGCTGATTCTTCGCATCGCTGGGAGGGTGAAATCGGATTTCGCTCACCAGATGGCATTGCACGCACCTTGTCTGTCGTAGTGCAAGTAGTACGTGATGCAAATGGAAGTGTTCATCATTGGGCAACTATCACTCGTGACATCACTGAGGAGCGCCAGTCTCAAGCCGAACTCGCGCGACAAGCCACACACGATGCACTGACTGGTTTACCGAACCGAGTGCTGTTTGAGCGCAAGACCACTGAAGCTCTTGAGCGCAGCCGAACTACACATTCCAGCGTTGCAGTGCTATTTATTGACCTCGACAAACTCAAACATGTCAACGACACAATTGGACATGCTGTGGGCGACCAGCTAATTGTCACTGTTGCGCGCCGGCTTGCTGCAGCAACACGGCCAAGTGACTTGGTAGCGCGTATTAGTGGTGATGAGTTTGTTGTGTTGTGCGAAGGATTACTTGATGAACAAGTAGCGCTAGATGTTGCCGAACGAATTCGTACCTCGATTACTGGCCCACTGGTATTGCAAGGTGTCGAAATTGAAGCGGGCGCAAGTATCGGAGTTGCGATGTCTACCCCAGAGCTTCTCAACACAGAATCTGCAGCAGATGCTGCAGTGACATTGCTGCGGTCAGCAGACACAGCCATGTATCGCGCAAAGCAACGCGGTCGCGGCCGGTCAGAGCTGTACAGCGAAGACATGCGTACAGCCGCAAAAGCACGACAGACACTTGCATCAGAACTTGAACAAGCACTTGCAGGCGATCAATTCGCTGTGGTCTTTCAACCAATCGAGTCGGCACATACTGGCCGCGTCGTGGCTGCAGAAGCTCTGCTGCGCTGGAACCACCCAACGCGGGGGCTACTTGCCCCTGGCGCATTCCTGGATCTTGCAGACGAATCAGGACTGATTGCGCCCATTGGCGACTGGGTACTGAATGAGAGCGCCCGCACAGTTGCCGAATGGATTTCTACCGGTCTTGTTGACCGCAACATGGCAATTCATGTCAATGCATCGCGCCGTCAACTGTCTGACATCACCTTTGTTGATCGTGCACTGACTATCTTGCGAGACAACAATCTTGAGGGTTCTCAATTGGTTTTTGAAACTTCTGAAGCAACTCTTGTAGATAACAATCCTTCAGTTCTACGAACAGTCACCGCCCTCAAACGTCAAGGCGTTCGCATTGCGGTTGATGACTTTGGTGCTGGCTACTCATCTTTAGCCTCTCTACGTACATTCCCTGCCGACTTGCTGAAACTCGACGGCACATTGGTGCGCGATGTTGGACGGACAGATGGTGGAGACGACCCGATGGTTCGTTCACTCATTCAGTTGGCTCACTCGTTGAATTTGATTGTGTGTGCCGAATGGGTAACTACAGAAGACCATGTCCAGCGTCTCAAAGTTCTCGGATGCGACTTACTGCAAGGCAATCGAATTGGTGAGCCGATTTCTGCTGAAGCGTTTGCAACTAAATTGCGCCGGACTACAGCGCAACCAATTCAAGCGACTGATTAGCTAGCTGCAGGTGCCGGACCAAGTCCTGCAAAATACGCCAACAACGGTGGTGCCTCATTGGCAAGGCGGAAGACAAACTGACTCCCCGCCCAACCGTCAGACACCGGCAGTGCATATGAGATCGCATTTCCTTCACCGATTGGTCGTAACTTACGCGCAAGATCAATGAGGTCAAGTCGTTCATCGACAGATACTGCGGCAGCAAATGCATCAAGAACATTGTGAGCATCAAGTGGATGCTGCGCCAAATAAATTGCAGCATCTTTCGCAAGCATTGACATAAAAGCACGTTGGCGAGTACCGCGACCTACGTCTCCGGTGCCTTCTAATCGCCACACTCCATCAATCTTTTCTTCAAGATGACGGGCGCGTGCGTAACTCAGCGCTTCAACACCTGATTGCAGTTTGCATGCTTTGCGGCCAATGTGGAAACCAGTTGCTTTGTCACGTGACGCGCGTGGCACGCATACGTGCACTCCACCAATTGAGTCAACGATTTGCTTGAATCCAGAAAAGTTAATCTCGACATAATGATGAATTGGCACATTCAGGGCTCGTTGCACTGTGCGCACTAAAACATCAGCTCCACGTTGATACGCGGCATTTACTTTTGCGAACCTGTCGTTGTCCGACATGCGTACCCAAAGGTCACGCGGAATCGACATCATGGACACTTGTTTTGCCTTGGTGTCGTACCGCACAAGAATCAATGTGTCTGAACGCATTCCCGGGTTTGCTTCTTCAGTTCCCACTGTCGCAAAATCTTTGTCACTCGGGTCAGCACTTGCTCGTGAGTCTGAACCAACCAGTAGAAAATTCTCTACGCCTTCACTAGGCGGTGACAGTGCAGGAGTCGCTGCAGGTACCCGACGAACTGAATCAAGATGAGAATTAGTTGCGCGAACTATTCCAAGTGCCCCGGCCAGCGACATCACTATGGCCACGCTCACCACGATCATCCATCGAGGAGACCCCGCAAGTCGCGAGAATTTCCCATCAGTAAGCACAAGACCACGGTAGTCAGTCTGAGGCTGGTCGGAGATGCACTACATCGGCTGTGTCAATTCGATGACTAATTGCACAGTCATCGAGAACCACTAAACGACCATCTGGTTCCACCGTAAGAGCACGACCGACGATGCGTTCACCATTCGGCATCTCGGCTCGTACTTGCGTTCCGACAGTTGCCAAATTGGCCAGATACTCCTCGTGCATCGCCATGTCATCAAGTAATAACAATCTGTCAATCTCGGGAAGCATTGCTGCAAGAAACTCATCCGGAGTCACTGCACGCGTCCAACCACAACTCGCAAGTGATGCAGCGCCGGGTGGCGCCCACGACAAATTGCACCCAATGCCCACCACAACGAACGGCACGTGCCCCGCTTCATCAACAGGAGCTGCTTGGGCCAAGATGCCCGACAATTTGTCATGCCCAACCAAAATGTCGTTCGGCCACTTCAATTGAGCCTGCACACCACATAATTCCCGAGCCACAATTACCCCCGACAGCGCCACGGCTTGGGTCAAAACGTGAAGGTGCGTCGGAATCGTGCGAAACAACAGCGACACAAGCAGGTTTGCCCCACGAGGCGCCTCCCAGGTGCGATCTAAGCGCCCGCGGCCGGCAGATTGGAAGTCTGCCCTCAGAACGCTGCGATCGGGCGCTCCGAGAGCGCCAGCCTCCATAAGGTCAGCATTGGTGCTACCCGTCTCGGAAACGGTCTGAATGAGCCACTGGCTCGATGAGTTAGCAATTGAGGGGTCCACTAGACAAAGATTGTCACTTGTGCTGAAGAAAATCCTTATCGCCAACCGCGGCGAAATCGCTGTCCGAGTAATCCGAGCTGCCCGAGAGATGGGAATTGCGACCGTGGCGGTCTATTCAGAGCTCGATCGCAACGCCCTTCACGTGCGTCTAGCCGATGAGGCGTATGCACTTGGCGGCCAAACAGCAGCTGAGAGCTACCTCAATACCGAAGCAATTCTTAAAGCCATCAAGGACAGTGGGGCAGATGCCGTTCATCCCGGATACGGATTCTTTTCTGAGAACCCAGACTTCGCTCGTGCCATCACAGCCATGGGCGTTGCCTTCATCGGGCCACCACCAGAGGCAATCGACGAAATGGGCGACAAAGTCTCCAGCCGTAAAGCAGCACTGCGCGGCGGAGCACCAATCGTTCCCGGCACAACCGAGTTTGTTACGTCAGCAAAAGAAATCACTGACTTTGGAAATCAATACGGTTGGCCGTTAGCAATTAAAGCTGCTTTCGGTGGTGGTGGACGCGGCATGAAGGTTGTGCAGTCTGCAGACGAAGTGCAAGCAGCAATGGATTCAGCACAACGCGAAGCAAAGAGCTTCTTTGGTCGCGATGAAATTTATATCGAGCGTTACCTCACATGGCCACGCCACATTGAAGTTCAACTTGTCGGCGACCAACACGGCAACGTTGTGTGGATCTCTACACGTGACTGCTCTGCGCAGCGTCGTCACCAAAAGCTCATTGAAGAAGCACCAGCTCCTGGTCTTCCAGCAGGTGTTGAAGAAGCAATGGGTGCAGCTGCTGTTAAAGCAGCAAAGGCTGTTGGTTACTACAACGCAGGAACTGTGGAATTCATTTTCCAAGACGGAGACTTCTTCTTCCTTGAAATGAACACTCGCCTTCAGGTTGAGCACCCCGTAACCGAAGTCATCACCGGTATCGATCTTGTTGAATGGCAGATCCGTGTTGCATCTGGCGAGAAACTGCCGATGACACAAAAGGAAGTTCTTGCTGCTCGTCGTGGTCACGCAATTGAAATTCGCATTAACGCAGAAAACCCAGCTGGTGGAAAGTTCCTTCCGTCACCTGGACCAATCACAAAGCTTGTTGCACCAGACGGGTTTGGTGTGCGCTTTGACGCCGGTTACGAATCAGGCGATGAAATCAGCCAGTACTACGACAACCTTGTCGGAAAAGTAATCGTGTGGGGTCGCGATCGCGATGTCGCCATTGCTCGCGCAATTCGCGCACTGAAAGAAATGGTTGTGGAAGGAATCGCCACCACCATTCCTGCTGATATTGCAATTCTCGAGCACCCAGACTTTGCGTCTGTTACTCACTCCACCAAATGGGTGGAAGAAGTTCTCGACTTGTCGCAAATTGGCACCGCGCCAATTACTCCAGCCGGAGACAACAACGAACCCCTTGTTCAGCGCACCACCACTGTTGAAGTCAATGGTCGACGCTTTGACGTGAAGTTGTGGGTTCCTGAATCCGCCGGTGTTGCTTCACCAAGCGCGAAGGCCAAAAAACCAACTCGCAGTGCTGCTGCGGGCGGCGGAGCCGGTGGCGGAAGCGGCAAGGTGTCTGTTCCGATGCAGGGAACAATCGTCAAGGTTCTTGTTGAAGTAGGACAAACAGTCGAAGCTGGTCAGAGCGTCGTTGTGTTGGAAGCCATGAAAATGGAAAACCAAATCGAAGCAGACAAATCAGGCGTAGTAAAGGCAATCAATGTCAAGACCGGCGACACAGTCGGCGCTGGCGACGTTGTAGTAGTTATCGAGTAATTACTCGGCAGCATCAGCGAGGGCTTCAGCCAACGCTGGGTGCACCAACAAAGATTCCTCAATGTCAGTGACTTTGAGGTTTGCCGTAACTGCTAGAGCAATAACACTGATCAACTCTGCTGCGTGACGGCCCACAATTGAGCCACCTAGCACTTCACCAGTTGCAGGGTCGCTAATGATCTTTACAAATCCACGCGAGTCGTTATTGATGAGCGCTTTCGCAGTTGTTGAAAATGGCACTTTGGTGACGCGAATTTTTCTCCCGGATGCAAATGCTTCAGCTTCCGCCAATCCCACATCAGCAATTTCCGGTTCCGTAAAGATGGCAGATGCTGCTTTGTCGTAATCGAGATGACGGTGCGGACCTTTCGGACCACCCACAACTTGTTCTGCAACTTTGCGTCCTTGCATAGAAGCGACAGACGACAAGGGAAGCTTTCCGCTGACATCACCTGCTGCGTAAATGTGTTCGATATTGCTTTGGCAATGACGGTTGATGGGGATGTACCCACCATCGGTAACAACGCCTGCTTCTTCAAGGCCAAGACCTTCAGTATTGGGAAGAGAACCGATAGCAAGAACAACATGAGTTGTTTCTGATACTCGGCCATCATCACACACGACACGCACGCCGAATTCTGTGCGCTCAACAGAAGTAGCGCGTGCACCTTTAAACAGCCTCACACCACGTGAAAGAAACGAATCTTCAAGAACTGCAGCGACTTCAGGGTCTTTGCTTGGCAGCACCTGTTGACGGCTAACTACAAGAGTTACTTTTGAACCGAACGACGCAAACATGTGTGCAAATTCAACTCCGGTTACACCCGACCCAATGATTGTCACACTGTCTGGAAAGCTTCGCGGTGGGTAACAATCACGAGTTGTCAGAATGCGATCACCATCTGGCTTCACAAAATCAGGAATGCGCGGGCGCGAGCCCGTGGAGATGAGAATGTCGTCAGCTTCAAGGACATGAGTAGTTCCGTCAGCAGCATCAACATGCACAGTGTGGGCAGATGCAAGACGAGCGGTACCAAGAATGACCGTTACACCTTGGCTCTGCAACAAGTTATGAACGTCACTCGAAAGATGATTCTTGATGCTTTCAATACGCGACGTGAGTGCTTCTACATCTACTTCGGAAGTGCGATTTTCAAGCCCCATGCCAGACAGGTTGTCGGTAAAGCTCATGGCTCCACCCGTCGCGATCATTGCTTTCGAAGGCACACAGTCAAGAAGGTGCGCTGCACCACCGAGAATCTCGCGTTCAATCAATGTGACTGATACTCCGCGACGAGCCGCAGCAGATGCAGCTGAATGGCCCGCGGGGCCTCCGCCAATAATGACTAGTTTTTTGTCGACGTTCACGGTGGTCAGGTTATCGGTGTCGTGGTGGTGGGGCTGACTGGGATCGAGGTCGTGGAGGTAGTTGTTGACTCAACCGGCAATGTGCTTGTGGTCGTTACTGGCGAAGTGGTGGTTGTCGTAGTTCCAAATTGAGGAAGGGTTATCGCCTGTAAGGGAGCCTTATTGGGGCAATACCGCGATGGATACCCCAACTGATCTCTGCGTTCACCGACATATTCAAAATGCATGCCATCTGCTGGCCAGAAGTTTCCACCCCACGCGAATCCCCACTTTCGAAAGATTCGCACCACTGCACAATTCATCTGCGGGACACCGCCTTGTGGGTTTGTATCTGTATTGATGTCAATTGCCATTCCCCATGCGTGCCGAGAGGGCGCTCCGAAATTTCCAGCAAGCCTGTTGTAGCGCCCCACAAAGCAGCCACCGTACCGATTCGAGTTTTGCGTATCGATGAATCGCGACAGCCCTGCACCTTTTATTTCAGTAAGCGCGCCCTGAATTGCTTCGACAACAAGTTTGTGGCAGTTATTGCCAAGTTTGATATCCGCATAACGCATCTTCCATGCGATGTTGCGAGATGTCCATGAACCTGCAACAAGAATTGAACTTCCAATAGTTGGTCGATATGAGAATTCACCTAATAGTTTTTTGGTAGTCGCGGTACCCAGAGTGCTATCCGGGTTTTCTCTGTCCCACGATGTCCGTAATCGATAATCAGTTCCAATCGTGATGCCACGTTTCTTCAGCCCAGCGAGAACAGAAGACGGTGAATCAATACTTGTAATGGCAACCCGTGAGACCGGCATCTCACCGAGCGCTGCGGCGGCTGAACTTGACATGAACAAGTCACCCGAGTTGACAAACTCATCGGCAACTATTGCGCCGATAGTGAATGGATGCATCCAGAACTTACGGTCACGCAATATCAATACATCACCCACTTGCGCTCCGCGAACCTTCGCCGCTGTTTCACCGATCAACACTTGACCACTAGCCACAACTTCCGCCATTGCGTCTCCACCAGTGGTTCTCACATAACTTGTCGATGCAACCATGGTTGCCATAGGAATACGCCACCCCTCACCCAGACGAAGAACATCCTTGCCATTTCGGGTCTGAGCAGTTAACGAAATAGTTGGGAATTTCAATGAATGTGGCTCTGCGCCCCCTGCAATAACACCAGCACTGATCTTTTTCACCTCTTGTGGCGTCAAACTCGACGCTGTCGATACGGACATTGTGGGTTCAAGACCCTTGGTCGGGAACTCACTTGGTCCGACTGCAACTGCGCGAGAACTGGCGACAGAAAACACCATGGCAGTTATCGCTAGTGAAGTCCTCCATCGCACCCATTTGACCGTAGTTGATGAATGGCTTCCCCGTTCAGTGTGTGAGCGAACTACCGTAGAGGGTCTGTGAGTGATGAATCTGTAGATCTGGGAACCAATGGCCTCGAGCAAGAAAAAGCCCGACGTCTTGATTCGCTAGATGCGCTTCGCGCTGAGGGCACAAATCCATACCCCTACCGGTTCGACCGCAGCCACACTCTTGGTCAGATTCGCAACGAATTTGGAGCTTTGGAAGCTGGTGCTGAAACTGAAACCCATGTCACCGTTGCTGGTCGAATTCTTCTGAAGCGCGATCAAGGCAAACTCATTTTCGCCACATTGCAAGACCGTGAAACTTCTGTTCAGTTGTTCGTCTCGAAGGCAATCGTCGGAGATGACGCATTTGATGCCATCAACAACCTGGACCTCGGCGACTGGGTCGGCGCAACGGGCATCGTCATGACAACTCGTAAAGGTGAATTATCAATCAAGGTTGACTCAGTAGTTCTTCTCTCAAAAGCAGTTCGCCCACTTCCCGACAAGTGGCACGGGCTGACCGACACTGACACTCGTTATCGCCAGCGCTACGCAGATCTCATCGGCAACGAAGAATCACGCCGTATGTTTGCTGTTCGCCATGCAGTCATTGCTAGCTTTCGACGCACTTTGCACGAGCGCGGTTTCATCGAAGTTGAGACACCTGTTCTGCACGTTGAACCCGGTGGCGCACATGCGCGACCTTTCGTCACGCATCACAATGCACTCGATATGACCTTGTACCTACGCATTGCACTCGAGTTGCATCTCAAGCGGCTCATCGTCGGCGGAATGGAACGAGTATTCGAAATTGGCCGCGTGTTCCGTAACGAAGGAATCTCAACGCGCCACAACCCTGAATTCACCATGATGGAGCTGTACCAAGCATTCGCCGACTACACAGACATCATGGACCTCACCGAAGTTCTCTTCGTTAACGCTGCAAATGATGCGACTGGCTCATCCACAGTTTTGATTGATGAACTTCCTGTAGATCTTGCTAAGCCGTGGCGCAGAGTACGCATGATCGACCTTGTAAAAGAAGCGACCGGCGTTGAAGTGCACCCGTCGCAACCTCGCGAACAACTTGTGACACTTGCCGAAAAACATGGCGTAAAAGTTTTGCCACATTTTGGGCCAGGAAAAATCATTGAAGAACTCTTCGAAGCAACCTGCGAAGCAGCTCTTCGTGAGCCAACCTTTGTTACCGGCCACCCGGTCGAGATCAGTCCGCTTGCTCGCGTTGACCGCAATGACCCACACCTCACAGAACGATTCGAGTTGTTTGTTGGTGGTCGTGAGTTGGCAAACGCATATTCAGAACTCAATGACCCTGTCGAACAACGTCTTCGCTTTGAAGACGAGCAGAAGTCCAAAGAAGCCGGTAACGCAGAAGCTGGCTCCGTTGATGAAGACTTCTTGCGCGCCATGGAATACGGAATGCCTCCAACTGGTGGCCTCGGCATCGGCATGGACCGCTTAGTCATGTTGATTGGTAATGCTCAATCAATTCGTGACGTCATCTTGTTCCCTACTCTTCGCCTGGAGGCTTTCTAATGTCAGATCATGCATGGGGTGTTGGCATCGCAACACTTGATTCACACGGAGTAACACTTGACGTGCGCTTTCGCACCGTCGGCCTCGGGAAGTTCTCCCCGGCTGACGCACCATCACATCAACCAAGCGTTGATACAGACCGTGATCGTGGTGTGGCGTTTGAAGCAGTCACAATTGAGATTGAGATTTCCGCAGCGCCAACAAGCGCAGCGGATGTGTATTTGCGCCTCAATTTGCTGTCACAACGGTTTGTCAAGCCTCGCTCCATCAACCTTGATGGCGCATTCGGGTTACTACAGAACGTTGCATGGACTTCACGTGGCCCTGTTGCAGTCGAGGCACTTGAATCAGTCGCATGGAACCTTGCGCAGCGCGGCGAACATCTTGTCGTGCACGGTGTTGACAAGTTCCCACGCATGACTGACTACGTCGTTCCGTCCGGTGTGCGTATTGCAGATGCAAGTCGTGTGCGACTCGGCGCCCACCTTGCACCGGGCACAACCGTAATGCATGAAGGTTTCTGCAATTTCAATGCGGGAACATTGGGTGCATCAATGGTGGAAGGTCGCATCTCTGCTGGCGTCATCGTTGGTGACGGCTCAGACATTGGTGGCGGCGCATCAATCATGGGAACGCTCTCTGGCGGCGGAAAAGAAATGGTCACCATTGGCGAACGATGCCTACTTGGCGCAAACTCTGGCATCGGAATCAGCCTTGGCGATGATTGCATCGTAGAAGCTGGCCTCTATGTCACCGCAGGCACCGTTGTCATTGATCCTTCAGGGTCGAATGTCAAAGCCAAACTGCTTTCAGGCCAGTCGAACTTGTTGTTTCGCCGAAACTCATTGACCGGAGCAGTCGAAGTCATCGCGCGCTCAGGTTCATGGGGCGGCCTCAATGCTGACCTTCATAAGAACTAATGACACCTGACGAACTTGAAAATCTGATTACTGCACGTCGCAGCAACCTGTTGATTGATGCGTCACGAGAAGTTGACCCTGAACTAGTCGACCGAATAGTCAACACTGCCCAATGGGCGCCTAACCATAAGCGCACCTGGCCACTGAGGGTTGCTGTAATTTCTGGAGACTCACGAAGAGCCCTTGGCGACACAATTGCCGATGCAATGGCAGTTCATGGAGATGACGAAATGAAAGTCACTAAAACTCGTGGAAAATTCATGCGGGCACCAATCATCATCGTTGTCGCGGCAGCCGAAGGCACAACAACGAATGAGACCGAAGAAAACAAGTACGCAGTTGCTGCTGGCGTTCAAAATATGTTGTTGATGACCGAGTCATTCGGCCTTGCAGCATTATGGGGATCTCCGGCCAAAGGCGCGAACAATGCAATCACCGCGTTGTGCTCCATGAACCGCACAGATCACGTAATAGGCATTATTTATGTTGGTTGGCCAACACAATCAGTTGCCGCACCACAGCGACCAGATATCGAAGTCTCTCGCCTCTCTTGATCCATCGCGGTCACACGGATCAAAGCAAACTTTTAGTGAACTGAAAGTAAATTGCGGACCACAAGATGTTGGTTTCTTCATGGACATCACGGAAAGTTTTTAGAATAGTACAAGTGAATAGTGCGGGGGTTCAGGAGAAATTGGTTACCCACCAACGCGATGCCGCACTTGATGGACTGCGAGCTATCGCAATTCTTCGTGTCATTACCTGGCACGCCAGCGGATGGTCTTGGACCACCTGGATCATTTCTTCCGTTCCCGCAATGTTTGTTGTCACAGGGGCACTGATAGCGCGTTCGTTGCAAAAGGCGTCTGCATTCCAAACACTGCGGAAGCGCTTTAAACGTCTGCTATTCCCACTGTGGTTCTATTCACTGACCGTCTACCTTCTGTCGACTCTTTTTCAAGTGCGCACATCTGCAGTGTGGACATTCTTTTTCCCTTTTGACCAGCCAACTTCTCTGATTGCGAGTCAATGGTTCACTTCAGCAATGTGGTATCTGCGGGCATATGTCTGGGTTCTGCTACTTGCTCCATTCATCTATGCATTGACACGTCGGTTCAAATCTCTTATTCCGATAGTAGGAATGATTGCTGTAGTGGTGCTTGGGGTGTTGGACATTGACACCGCTGGATTCGGTTGGGCAGCCGGCGACATTGTGTTGTATTCCACGTGCGCTGCTGCAGGAATGGCGTGGCTCGTAAATGGTCGTCCGAGCCCTCGGACTCTTCATGTCACTGCAATTGCTTTTCTTGCGGCGGCCGTCGCATGGTTGCTGTTTCGGCAACCGCTAGACGGGGTTGTTAACAACGACCATGTCTTGCATCTCTTCGTCGGCGGCTTCTGGACTGCTCTCCTTCTACATTTTCCAATGACTTTGTCGTCATTTTCTACGACTGCCGTATCTCAATTTCTGAATAGATACCCACTCAGTATCTATTTGTGGCATTCCATGACAGCCTGGTTCTTCTGGCAATTGGTTCCGAATGCAATCCCGACGAACGCGCGTGTTCTTCTCATTGTTGCTCTTACATTCCTCGCACTGCCCGTTGTTACGTATCTGATTGGGCTTTTCGAGTACCGAAAGAAGAGCTGGTTCACTCTCCGTGATGTCTCACCACGAATCATTCTGGCAGTCGTCATTTTGTTTGCAATCAATGTTGGTCCACTCAGTCACAGAATAGATTTTGTTCGTACCCCTTTGAATCAGCCACTACCTCCCTCTGCAGCCCCAAAGGTTGTGAAGATTGAAATTGAAGATGACGTGAAGAAATTTCTTGATTCTTCGGCCTTCAAAGACGACAAGTGGTTAACCCGCGAATCTGAAATGCAGTCAATCTTGGACAAGCGCACCAAGGAAATGGGACTTGGCCGATCACGTGCAATTGTCGTTACGCGCGATGGTCGCATGTGGCACGGAATCTCGGGAGACATGAGAGCTTTTGACCAACCAAGCTTGATCGGCAGCCTGACCAAGACATTTACCACCACATTGATTATGCAATTAGTCGACGAAGGACTCCTATCACTAGATGACCCGGTGGGTGGCATGGGAATCGGATTCAAACACGGCCAAATTACTATCCGTCAACTTCTGACTCACACATCTGGACTCTCTAAATACAAAACAAAGAATGGATACGTAGCAAAGGGCACAACCCCCATGGACGTGCTCCGGTACGTGAGTGGACAACCACTCCGAAACCCCCCAGGTTCATTCGTTGACTATTCGACATCAGGTTTTTCTGTACTTGGTCTTGTTCTTGAACAAAAGACCGGCAAGACATTTGAAGAGCTCTTGCGCAGCAGAATCACTGATGCACTCGGCTACGACATTTCTACCTTTCGGGGCGATTTCGGAAGCATCGGATTTTCAACAGGTGGAATCATTATGAAAATGGACGACCTAGCCGATTGGACTCGCCGCTATTTCTTCGACAGAAGCACGACCAAGGAAACGTGGGATTGGGCAATACGCACGACAACAGGCGTCGGAGTTCACGGATATTGCCCATGTCGCAATAGATCATTTTTGGCGCTCGGCCATATCGGGGGACGAACGTTTGCATCAGTTGATGGTGATGGAACTGTTGTAATCATCGACACCACCGGAATTCTTGTTCTAGACAACTACAAGAAGACGCAGACATTTGCGCAAGAACTACGTCTTGTTGCGGGCGGTGGAAAGAAATATCTCTACCCATGATGAGAACAATTTCTCGGCTTCACCAACGCGTTTTATACACCGTAACAATCATTCCCGGACTCTTGTTCATGCTCATTCTTGAATGGCAATCAAGTGAGAACCCGTGGGGATCACGTCGCTTCACCTTGTTCGACGATGCAATGATTTCGATGGATTACGGACGAACACTGGCAAAGACAGGAGAACTTATCTGGTTCCCCGGCGCGCCCCGCGTACAAGGATTCACGAATCCGTTATGGACACTGTGGATGGCCTTTGTTCATCTCATTGGCTTTGACGGATCCTCTGCCGCATTAATTATCTCGCTCACAGGAATTGTTCTCATCCTGGCTTCATCATGGATAATTTTCGACTTAGTCCTCACGTACAGTACGGGCAACAGCCAACTGATTGCAGTACTTGCAGCCGGCTCGTTGCCATTTCTGTATCCACTGACTTATTGGACACTGCGAGGAATGGAAGTAGGCGCTCTCACTTTCTTCTGCCTTCTCTTGCTACGAGCAACCATCACTCACATTCGGGACGGCAGAGTCCGCATCCAATATTCAATGGTGCTCCCGATGATTCTCGGCATCGCAACACGATTTGATTTTGCGATCTTTTGTGTTGTCGCGGTTGCCACGCTTCTGATGTGGGGACCCCCCTACGTAAAGAATCGACT
>CAMDLK010000046.1 GCA_945901725.1 Bifidobacterium breve
CCCAAGGCCACGAGAACATCAGTGACATCGGTGACCGGCCCGCACCCGTCTCGCAGAAGATTGTTTGTGCCCTCACACGGAGCAATCCCTGGGGCACCCGGCACTGCCAACACTGTGATGTCGCGCTTCATTGCTTCGCGCACCGTAATCATGGAGCCGCCTGTTGCTCGAGATTCGACCACAACAAGCACCTCACTTAACGCCGCCAGAATTCGATTGCGCATGGGAAAACGGTGCGGCTCTGGTGGAGTGCCAGGTGGAGACTCACTTATCAGTAGCCCTCGCCTGCCTATTTCTCCCCAGATGCGTTCATGTTCAGGCGGATACACCATGTCGAGACCCGACGCCACAATTGCAATAGGTGGAGATCCATCTTTTGCACTCAGAGACAGCGCACCAACATGAGATTCAACATCAATGCCTCGAGCTAATCCCGACACCACACTTACACCAGCTGCTGATAATTGTTTTCCAAGTAGTTGAGCAAAATACTTGCCGCGTTGAGTGGCGTGACGAGTGCCAATGATTCCGACGCGGCGATTGTGAAACGCTCCGGCATCACCAATCATGAACAGAACTCCCGGAGCACTTGGATCACCTAGTAACGACGGCGGATACGGTGCATCGCGCATAGAAACCACAGTCATCGAAGAATCAATACACGCCTCTGCAGTTGAGACAAGCAAGGATGCATCCGCTTTATGCCACGCCCGCCACACAGCGTCGTTGACACCAACGAGTGGCCGTTCGCCTGCCTGCAACATGTCCCACACGTGTGAAGGAGTATCAAGAGCTATCAGTCGACGAAGGCGAAGCGGTGTTTGCAACGGCAACGCAGCAAGAGCCGCACTATAGGTCCATTCGGGATATCTGTTCCCCACGACTAATGCCTCTCGATTGTTGGAGTAATGGAAACCCGCATGCCAAACGCAGCTTCAACCCATTCGGTGTTAACAACAATCTCTGCGCCATTCATATCGGCAAGGGTTCGTGCAACCCTTCGCACACGGTGATACCCACGACCCGACAGTCGTCCCTCGTCGAGTTTGCCCCGCAACCATGACATTGCATCGCGAGATAGCGGAGCAACATCGTCAAGAAGATCAGCTGGAATCGCTGAATTCAGACACCCTTGTCTTTCAATACTGAGGCGATGCACACGAGCAACACGTTCGGCAATGACTGAACTGCTTTCTCCTGCCGAGCCACCTGTGAGTTCAGCGGTTGATGGTTTGACGAGTTTGATACGAATGTCGAAACGATCAATCAGCGGACCGCTGAATCGACGAACGTACCGTTGCCTAATTGAAATTGCACACATACATCCGAGCGGAGATGTTTCACCACACGGACATGGGTTTGTTGCTGCAACTAGCAAACATCGCGCAGGCATCGTGACAGACGAATGAGCGCGAGAAATATTGACAACCCCCTCTTCAAGTGGTTGACGCAATGAGTCAAGGACTGTAGGAGGAAACTCGCCCATCTCATCGAGAAACAGCACCCCGTTCGACGCAAGGCTCAGTTCCCCAGGCCGAATGTGACCAGACCCTCCTCCCACCATTGCCGCCATGGAAATATTGTGATGCGGAGAGCGAAATGGTGGCGATGACGCGATGGCACTGCTGACCTGCATGCCAGCTGCACTGCGAACCATGGCACATGTGAAGGCTTCATCTTCTGTAAGTCGGGGAAGTAATCCAGGAAGCCTGCGAGCCAACATTGATTTGCCAGCTCCAGGTGGTCCCATCATGAGCATGTGATGAAAACCTGAAGCCGCAACTTCAAGTGCAAGACGAGCGTTTGATTGACCGCGAACATCGGCCATGTCTGCAATTGCGTCTACAACAACGTGAGCACATGGCACAGCAACATTTGGCCACGGTGTTCCATCGACAAGAACTTCAACTAATTCCAATAGTGATGTCACAGGTCGCAATCGAGAAGGACGAGCCAACATCGACTCTGCTGCGGCCGACGCAGCAACAACAACTTCAAACTCTGACACTGCATCGACGAGCGGAGCCATGCCAGCCGTTGGACGTAGCGAACCATCAAGTCCCAACTCTGCAATGAATGCGCACCGCTCTGCAGCTTCTACTGGCACGATTCCTTCTGCCACCAACAAACCGACTGCAATGGCCAAGTCCATGCCGGCGCCACCCTTACGTTCGCCACCACCAGCCAAATTGATTGTTATCCGCCGCAGTGGCCACTCGAAACCACTCGATAACAATGCAGCCCGCACACGATCGCGAGACTCACGACATCCCTCGTCTGGTAGCCCCACCACGGTGAAACCAGGAAGCCCCTTACCGACATGTGCTTCTACTGTTATTGGTGTTCCATGAGTGCCGAAAAGAGTGGCTGATCGGATAGCTGCATACATGTGCTGTCCCCTTTGGGTTCGAGTCTGTGATAATCGACTAGATGTGTGCGAGAAGGACTGCAGTTTTGGCAACGGCCATAGGTCTGATATTCGCACTCTCCGGATGCGCTGCGCCAGCACGCACGGGTTCAAGTTTTTGCGCGCAACTCGGCCGTGAATTACCCGCCATTGGTCAACCCATGGGCACAGGAACAGATGTGACGGCCATGATTGATCGTTACGAACGACTTCTTAAGCGTGCCCCACTATCAATTGAAGGGGACTTCGCAATCCTGACCGGACTGTTACAAGATGCATCAAAAGTGAATCCATCTGACGAAGAAGCACTTCAAGCAATGGCAGATGCTACGTATGCAGCAAATCAGTCTGCATTGAATGTGCGCGACTGGGTGAAAAGCACCTGTGCAGTTGACATTTCAACTGGACTCAATATTGATCCGCCGCGACTGCCTACAACGACAATTGCGACAACAACGACTTTGGCGGCAACAACCTCAACGGTTGTTCCATAAAGCTTCTTAGCGAATTTCTCCGCGCTTGACGATGACTTTGTCTACAAGCCCGTAGTTCTTTGCTTCTTCTGCGCTGAACCAGTGGTCGCGCTCACTATCAGCCTGAATTTCGGCAACGGTGTGGCCTGAGTGATGCGCAATCAATTCAGCCATGCGCAATTTGATGAAGCGTGACTGCTCAACCTGAATTGCAATGTCTGATGCTTGTCCGCGCAAACCAGCAAGAGGCTGATGCATCATGATGCGAGAGTTTGGCAAGGTGTAACGCTTGCCTTCAGCGCCAGCTGTAAGAAGGAACTGACCCATTGAAGCGGCAAGACCCATGCACACTGTCGCCACATTGCAACTAACGAACTGCATGGTGTCGTAGATAGCCATTCCGGCAGTCACTGAGCCACCAGGGCTGTTGATGTACAACCAGATGTCAGCATTGGCATCTTCGCCCTCGAGATACAGCAACTGGGCGCAGATTTGGTTAGCAATTTCGTCGTTGACGTCGGTACCAAGCATGACCACACGGTTTTTCAGCAGTCTTGTGAAAATGTCGGAGCGAGGATCGCCGCCAGCATCGATGGCCATTGGGCTGACAGGAAGTCCAGAAGTACTCATAGTGGATAAAGGCTACCTGCTCGGCCAGAATAGAGCCATGCCATCATCCCCCGACTTCTCCCCCAACACCGACGAATTAGTCGGCAATAACTCCCAATTTGTGGCCGACTTTCGTGATGCTGGGCTAGCCCTAGCGCCCAAACGTCATCTCGCAATCGTCGCCTGCATGGACAGCCGCATGGACATCTTCCAAATGCTTGGCCTTGCCCACGGTGATGCCCACATCATTCGTAACGCAGGTGGAGTGGTGACTGATGATGTCATTCGTTCACTCGTGGTGTCCCAACGCTTGTTGAATACGCAAGAGGTCATTCTCATTCACCATACAAACTGTGGATTGCAAAGTATTTCAGATGACGGGTTCAAGAAACAGATTGAAGACGACTGCGGTATTCGGCCCAGCTGGGCTATCGAAGCATTCACAGACCCCTATGACTCTGTTCGTCAATCAATGAATCGTCTCGGTCATAGTCCATTCGTTATCTTCAAAGACCACATTCGGGGATTCGTCTACGACGTGGAAACTGGTCAACTTCTTGAGGTTGACTCAGACCCTCGTCACGTCCCCTAAAGGCGAGACACGCCGCTGACGATGACAACAATGCGTTCATCATCAGAAATGCTGTCGCGCATTGCAAGAACGCCTGCGAAACCGGAAATTCCTGTGGCGCACGAATTGAAACCACCAACATTGCGCACCAAGTCATACGCGCGATGCAAATGATCTTCCGTTACAACCACTGGTGAACCACCCGTGTCTGCCATTGCGTCGAGCACACTGATCCAGTCGTAGGTCTCATCGTCTAAAATCCCATCGGCGAACGAGGTTGGAGTTTCCTCCCACGGCCACATGCATTCACTCCAGCGCGGACCTGCGTTTCGTGCCCCACCCGTTGCAATTGCGTTCTTCCATGCACGTTCCAATGGCGCACAACCCTGGGTTTGTACGGCATGTAATTTCGGATGCACTCCTGCAATACGCATCGATGAACCGACACAAGCCGCCAATGCTCCGCCACCAGCTTGAACAAAGATGCGGTCTGCAAAATGACCCAACTCTTCAGTGATCTCCCACCCAATAGTGCGACCACCGTCGAGACACCACGCGTTCTCTGTGCCTTGCACTCCGAATGGAATTGCACCGGCAGCAACTGCTTCGCGGAATCGCAGCACACATGGGTCACCTGCCGGGTCCGTGTCACGTCGAGGACACACAACAATTGTTGCGCCGAGCTTCTCGAGTGTTGCCAAAACAGCAGTCGATGCACTTGGCGGAACATGTACTGCAATAGGCCACGACATTGCAGCTGCCAAAGTGCTTGCAGCAATCGCCGCATTGCCACACGATGCAATCGCAAGCGATGGACGAGTTGTTGGTGTCCATGGCGCCCGACCAGCGGCCTCCACCAACAACAAGTGCAGCAACTCAGTGAAAATGTGTCTGGCCTTATGCGAACCGCCCACATTGGCCGTTTCGTCTTTTACCCAAATGCCGCCAGTTGCGGAAAACCCCAGTGCCTCTGACAGTTCATCACTGCGCGTCAGTGGTGTGCGCAAGAATCCAGTTCCTGCCACGCGCGACACTGCTTCATCGGCAGACGTAATGATTGCGACGCGCTGATCGTCGCTCAATCCAAGAGACTCCCCTAATGAATCGACAGCCAAGTACCGACGAAACGCAAGGTACGGGTTGACATCATCTGATGGACGAAATGGTTCTGCCGAAGATTCAAAATGCAAGACGTGGTGTCGGTCTGACAGTGATGCATTCGGACACAGCCATGACAAGGGAGTCGCAATTGATTCATGAGCACCACACACTGCACATACGAGGCCAGTGACCACGCCTGTCATGAATGACTACTTAGTGAAGCGAGCAACGCGTTGGTTGAACTCTGTAATGAGGTTGTCCCACACCGGAGCAAACCCGCGCACTGTGCGCCAGAACGATTGTGAGCGGCGTGCTTCAAATACATCAAGCGGAGTCCCCTGTTGTTCCACCCATGTGTAATAGCCCAGGTTGAAAATACGGTTGCGTTCACGTTCGGTGCAATCAATCATGTTGTCAGTGCTTACAGAGCCGAGATGCTCACTGAAGACTTCTGCTGCATCCAATTCAGTGAAGCCCTTAGGGAAACGAGTGGCGATTGTCTTTTTACGTTCGCTCGGGTACAAGTCGCTGCCATCAGTGGCAATGGTGACGATTGCGTCATTAGCGCCGTAACCCAACAACTTTGCTGTCTTAATTGCAGCAAGGACATTGCAAATTGCTGAAAAACCAAAGTGCGTGAGTGCCTCAACGAGTTCAGGGCTCGCATTGTGACGATCTGCCAGGTACTTCTGGCCTGCAGGAGTATTGAACAACACGTCAAGTTCATCAGTCGCTTTATCGGTTACTGCGACCACAACGTCAGTATTCATAATGTTCTGAATAAGTGGGATGTGCTTATCGCCAATGCCTTGAATGTTGTGTTCGCCAAAACCGTTTTCCAACATGGTTGGGCACTCCAGTGCCTCAACAGCAACAATGCGCGTGCCGTAGATATCTTTCAAACGGTCACCGGCTGCAATTGTGCCGCCAGAGCCAGTGGCAGATGTAAACGCTGCAAGACGAATACCTGAGTGGCCATTTGCCTTCACGTGCTCGAAGGCGTGCGCGAGAGCGCGTCCAGTGACTTCATAGTGGCCAACATGGTTTCCGAATTCGCAGAACTGATTAAGGATGAAGTTGCCCGGGTCTTTGGCCATCTCGTTACATGCGTCGTAGATCTCTTTGACGTTGCTTTCGGTACCTGGCGTACGCACAACGTCGTCTTTGTCAACAACCCACTTGTCAAGCCAATCAAAACGCTCTTGCGACATACCTGCAGGAAGAACTGCTACTCCACGCGAACCCATCAGACGACTGATAGCAATGCCACCACGTGCATAGTTGCCTGTCGACGGCCACACAGCGCGATGGCGTGTTGGGTCGAATTGGCCGGTGATAACACGCGGCACGAAGCATGAATACGCAGCAAGCACTTTGTGTGCCGTGATCATGGGGAACCTGTCTCCAAACACAACGATGATTGGTGACTCAATGCCAGTCAATGATGGTGGCAGCACCACATGCTCTGGCACAGCAACCTTGTCGCCTGCCATGTCGTTGTACCAATGCACTCGAAACAAGTTGCGCGGGTCAGCAGCATTCTTATCAACACCCTTTGTGATGTCGTTCGCGATACGACTTGGCTCAGCCAATTCTCCGAATGTCGGCAGAACAATCTTCTGCTCGGCAAAGCGTTGCACACTGTTCTGCAACGAGCCTTCGTCTAAGACATGGCCCGCAAGTCCCAGTTGCTCTTCAAGAACAGAGGCATCCAGGGCGGAATCAAGAGTGGGGTTGTTAATAACGGTCACCTTGACAGTTTGCCACCTCTGAGCCCGCCGTCCTCTCTTACATAGCGGTACCCTTCTCATGTCGCCGACGTGGCCCAATTGGCAGAGGCGCCAGGTTTAGGTCCTGGATGTTGAGGGTTCGAGTCCCTCCGTCGGCACTATGGATATTTCGCGTCTTCCGACGCCATGCCCCGTTATTGACATGTCTGTGATGCGTTCAAACATCGCGACCATGGCAGCAGTTCACCCAGGTCGGTCATTGCGGCCCCATGTCAAAGCACACAAGTGCTCGGCAATTGCAGCCGAACAAGTTGTCGCAGGTCACAGCACTTTTACATGTGCAACTCCTCGAGAAATTCTGGGTCTAGTTGCCGCTGGTGTTGGTGAAGACATTTTGCTTGCAAACGAAACAGTTGACCCTGCCCGACTTGCAGCTCTTGCCGATGCACAGTCATCTGCGCTCATCACTGTTGCAGTTGATTCACTTGAAACAATTCAGGCTGCTTCAACTGCCGGTATTCGAAACGTACTGATTGATGTGAATGTAGGTCTGCCCCGTTGTGGTTGCAGCCCCGAACAAGCAGGTTCACTGGCCGATGCAGCGCGTTCTCTTGGCCTCATCGTTCGCGGCGTTATGGGCTACGAAGGCCATCTGATGATGTTGACTGATCGCCAGAAAAAACAAGACAAGGTGCACGAAGCAATGACTTTGCTAGAGCATGCGCACAACGATGTTGGCGGAGACATCATGTCTGCTGGCGGCACCGGCACATACGACATGTTTGCTGGGACTGCAGTGAATGAAGTGCAAGCTGGTAGCTATGCACTGATGGATACCCATTACGCAGAATTGCAGCATCCGTTTCGGCAATCTCTATGGATTCTCGGCACAGTCATTTCGGTCAATGCCTCATGGGCCGTTATTGATGTTGGCTTGAAGTCTCTTGGCATGGACCATGGCAACCCAACTGTTGATGGTTTCAGCGTGTGGTTCTGTTCAGACGAGCACACAACAATTGCGCCAGCTGAAGGAACACCAAAGCCGAAGGTCGGAGACCGCATTCGTGTGACTCCAGCCCATGTAGACCCAACAATGGCGATGCATTCTCATGCATATGTCATCGAAAACGATTCCGTTATTGATGAGTGGGCAATTGACCTACGGGGTTGGTAACCCGAAGATTCGGGCAAGCAGTTCAGGTATCTGAGCAAGGGCACGACCACGGTGCGAAACAGCATCTTTTTCTGGTCCGTTCATTTCGGCAAATGTGCGTCCATCACCATCTGCAGGAATAAAGAGCGAGTCATACCCGAACCCGCTGCCACCACGTTCTGATTCGGCGATAGTTCCCGCACACTCGCCACCGACAAAGTGAATATCGCCTTTTGATGACACCAGTGCAACAACAGTTCGAAATCGAGCAGACCGATTCGTCACGCCATCAAGTTTCGCTAGCAACAACGCACGGTTCTCTGCATCCGTCGCTTGTTCTCCTGCAAAACGAGCGCTTCGCACACCCGGCGCGCCATTCAACGCTTCAACTTCCAGGCCGGTGTCATCAGCTATAGCCCACTCAGACGCATGATTGGCAATTTCAACTGCCTTGATGATGGCGTTACCTTCAAGCGTTGGGGCATCTTCATCAATGTCGCCAATATCTGAGGGACGCGGAACAAGATCCACCCACGACGGCAGTAGCCGTGCAAGTTCTTCAACTTTGTGCGGGTTAGCGCTTGCGCACACGATCCGCATAGCGCTAGTTATCGCGAAATCGGGCGAGACACAGGTGCCTCTGCCAAAAGATCTGACTGCAATGAAAATATACGACCAAGGCCGATATCTGCAAGCCCTAACAACTGATCAAGGTCAGGGCGAGAAAACGCAACGCCCTCTGCAGTGCCTTGCACTTCTACAAACTTGGGTTCCCCACCAGCTGCTGGACGCAACATGACAACGTTCATATCGACTTCCGCAGATGAGTCTTCGATATATGGCAAGTCAAGAACTGGAACCCCATTGCAAATACCTACCGAAATTGCGGCAACATACGAATGAAGTGGGTTCTCTGTGATTGAACCGTTCTGAACCAAACGTGTCATTGCGTCGTGCAATGCAATGAACCCACCGCAGATACTTGCAGTGCGCGTTCCGCCATCTGCCTGCAGTACATCGCAATCAACAACAACTTGACGCTCCCCTAGTGCACGCATGTCGCATGCCGCACGAAACGAGCGGCCGATAAGTCGCTGAATTTCTACAGTGCGTCCGCTTTGCTTTCCCTTAGCAGCTTCGCGATCAACCCGTTCTGGTGATGAACCAGGAAGCATCGAGTATTCAGCGGTCACCCATCCTTTGCCAGAACCTTTCATCCAACGTGGCACATCTTCATCAATTGATGCTGTGCACAACACGCGGGTACGACCAAATGACACCAACACCGAACCGGCTGCCATGTCTGTGAAATCGCGTTGAAATGAAATAGGTCTCAATTGGTCAACTGCGCGTCCGTCTGGTCGTGTCATGGCTTATTCCTTTGTAGTGGGCGCATTATGTCTAGTCGGTTTTTGATCGTTTCCACGGACTAGCCGAGGATAATTCTGGTCCGAGCAATCTGCGACCGAAATCAGCAAACCATTCGACGTCTCCCGACGACAAGAAGGTGTGATGTCCGTCGGTTCGCGATGATGTGCGGAGCTTCAATTCGTCAAGCATGGCAGCAAGAGCAAAGGCTGTTTCGTCTGCACTGGAGACCAGCACCACCTCTGGCCCCATCACTTCACTAATTACTCGCGACAAAAATGGGTAATGAGTGCAGCCCAATAGCAACGCATCAATGTTCGCTGCTACGACTGGCGCCAATAAGCGTTCGGCAAGCAACATCACTTCGTCTCCACTTGTCTGGCCACGCTCTACAAATTCAACAAACCCAGGGCATGCACATGCAGTGAGAGATAAGGACGAATCGATATCAGCAAGTGCTCGCTGATACGCACCCGATGAAATAGTGCCAACAGTTCCAATAACTCCAACTCGCTTTGATTGCGACGTCAACGACAATGCATGCGCACCAGGTTCCACCACGCTGACAACTGGCACGGGCAACTCAGCAGACAATTCGGTAAATGCTGCAGCCGATGCCGTGTTGCATGCAACCACAATTGCTTTCACGTTGTGGTCGTTCACAAGACTCCATGCAAGCTCGCGTGCAAACTCGCGCACTTCGCCGGCTTGTCTCGGACCGAAAGGATACCGACCAGTGTCTCCGATGTACACAAGGTCTTCAGACGGCAATACGTCGATGACCGCGCGAGCAACAGTGAGCCCTCCGAAGCCGGAGTCAAACATCCCAATTGGGCGATTGTTAGTCCCGGTCATCTCTTCAGGCTAGGCGTAGTGTGTATCCCATGCTTGCTGCCACACTTCTCGCCCTTGCAGCAGCAGTGTTACACGCGGGCTGGAATCTATGGGTAAAGCAAAGCGAAGACCGCTGGATTGCTCTGTGGGGCCAGATGGCCTGTGCCGGAATCATATGTGCGGTAGTGCTTGTTGGCCTCGGCGGAGCCCACAACATTGCATGGTGGCCCCTTGCTGCAAGTGCCGTGATTCATTCGTTCTATGCCGTGTTTCTTGCTCGTGCATACAACCTCGGCGACTTCTCAGTGGCCTATCCCATTGCCCGCGGCACAGGTGCGCTTCTCGCCGCAATCGGCGGCATTCTGTTCTTGTCCGACCACTTATCAGTCTTGATGTTCGTCGGGATCGGCATTGCAGTTCTTGGAATTCTGCTTCTCGCGGGACCGGCCGACAACAAACATGTTGTTGCAGCACTGATGGTCTCAGTAACAATCGGTGCGTACTCGGTGATTGATAGTTACGGCTCCCGACACATGGGCGGCAATTTGTATCCGTTACTTCAGTCAACACTGCAAGCGGTGACTTTGTCAGCGTATGGTCTCGCAACGGGTCGACGTCATGATATGGCGATTGCGCTCGCTTCAACATGGAAACGATTTTGTGTTGCAGGCATTGCATCTGTCGCTACATATTGGATGGTGCTGATTGCAGTGCAAACGGCACCCGTTGGTTACGTAACTGCATTGCGCGAATCAAGCGTTGTCATTGTTGCACTAGTTGGCACTCGCTACCTTGGTGAAAAGGATATGAAGCGACGCGTTTTTGCTGCGTGCATGGTGGTTGTCGGACTCGGCGTTCTGATAGCTGGTCGCTAATTAGAAGTAAATGATTTTTTCGGCGCTTGCTTCAGCTTCATCAAGATCTGCTGTGTATGCGCCGGTTGACAGATACTTCCAGCCACCATCACACACGATAAACACAATGGTTCCTTCGTTGATTTCGCCTGCGACTTTCACTGCACCAGCGAGCGATGCCCCTGCAGAAATGCCGGCAAAGATTCCGCACTCTTGCACCAATCGACGTGCCCATTCAATGGATTCACGAGGACGAACAACGCGCTTGCGGTCAAGCACATCACGTCCGTGCCAGTTTTCAAACACTGGCGGAATGTAGCCATCTTCGATGTTGCGTAGTCCTTCGACGCGCTCACCAAGTGGCGGTTCAACAGCAACGATCTTGATGTCAGGGTTCTGTTGCTTCAAATACGTTCCGACACCCATCAACGTTCCACTTGTGCCCAACCCTGCAACAAAGTGAGTGATTTCAGGGCAATCGCGCCAGATCTCTGGGCCAGTGCCTTCAAAATGCGCACGTGGGTTTGCATCATTTGCGTACTGATACAAGAAGCACCATTCAGGGTGCTGTGCAGCCATTTCTTGTGCGCGACTTACTGCGCCGTTAGAACCTTCTTCACCAGGAGTGAGAATGATGTCTGCACCAAAAACTTCAAGCATCTGACGACGTTCGATGCTGACTGATGTCGGCATGAGAATCGTGATCGGATAACCCTTCATCTTTGCAATGGCAGCTAACGCAATTCCAGTATTGCCAGACGATGGTTCAAGAATGCGCTGACCAGGAACCAAACGACCTGTGCGCTCTGCATCTTCGATCATTGATTTAGCGATGCGATCTTTCACAGAACCAAACGGATTCTGGCTTTCCAATTTCGCTACTAAGCGCACATTGGGGTTTGGCGAAAGAATCGACACATCAACCATTGGGGTATTGCCCACTAGTTCGAGCGAATTCTGCATCACAAAAACGGATCCGCCATTTCGGCGAACATCAGCAATGGACATGTGCGCCTCCTATGGCTTTGTCGGGTTACCTCATGTAACCCATCGAGCTCTCGGGCTATTCCCGACAACTCTGGTCAGAATTGTAACCTTTGATTCCGGAGTTGTCACCCCTTTGATTACAAGGGAACGATGGTCTCTTCCGAGATCTGCTCGCCCACAATGCGATAGGCCCGTGATTCGGGCGCTCCCCGCTTCAGGCTGACAATGATGTAGTGCCAGTCTGGGTCTGGCGCCTGAGCCACGTCAGTGGGGCTTGGGTACGGGTCTGTGTGGGTATGGCTATGAACACACCCAATGATGTCGAACCCTTCAGCTTCAGCAGCAAGTTCGGCACGCAAATGCTCTTTCGGGTCAATGGTGTACACCTTGGCGCTGTGGGCGACGTTCGTTGTTGCAACAAAGCGAGCCACGCGATTCTGGCTGCGATCACCAATGAGAAGACCACAGGCCTCTTCAGGAAAACAGTGATATGCGTGTGCTGCCATCGCCTTAATGGCGCCGGACGGGACAAATAGTTGAGGAGAAAGAGACTCTGACATCGCTGGGAAGGCTAGCGGTACGCTTCGGTACCCATATGGCAAAAAGCCCTAACACCAATCTGGCGACTAATCGCAAGGCGCGGCACGACTACGAGATTCTCGACGTAGTTGAGGCTGGCATTGTGCTGCTTGGAAGCGAAGTGAAAAGCCTGCGCGGCGGCATGGTGCAATTGGTCGACGCATACGCCCGAGTAATCGATGGCGAAATGTGGCTCGACGGAGTTCATATCTCCCCGTATCGATTCGCAGTGGGTGCTGGCGCACACGACCCTGACCGTGCTCGCAAACTGTTATTGCATCGATCAGAAATTGAACGCCTGCATGATCGCGTTGCACGCGAACGTTTGTCACTTGTCCCCTTGGCCATCAAGCTTGTTGACGGAAAAGTCAAAGTTGAACTTGCGCTTGCCCGCGGTCGTCGCAAAGGCGACAAGCGTCAAGTGATTGCCGAACGCGATGTGCAGCGTGAAATGCAACGCTCTCTCGGCCGCCAACGCAAAGGCATGATCTAGCCAAACACGGTTGTGCCTCGCACACATACAGGCATGAAACAATCCGTCAGCATGCTAGAAGCATGCTACATTCCAAACATGCCCGCAATTCAAGTCAAGAACGTCCCTCAGGAACTCCACGATCAGCTTCGTGAGATTGCTGAACTACAAAAATGCACAATCGGCGATGTCATCCTTGAAGCAATCAAGCAAGAGATCAATCGACAAAAACATACCCGATGGCTTGACGAGGTATTCGCACACCCCACCGGACTCAAATCGACGCCGGAAGAACGTCAAGCTTTTATTGATGAACTGCGTGCCGAAAGAGATGCACGATGAAAACAGTCGATGCATCTTCACTTATCAACTTGTTGGCGTACCCCGACGAATTCAGTAGTCATCAAAACCTCTTAGACGACAATCTCATTGCCCCCGCAATTTTGGTGCCCGAATTCCTCAGTGGAATTCGAAAACTGGCCATCAGAAAACGCATTCCGACCAACCTCGTGAATCGCATCGTGACTCGATTTGAAGGCCTACAAATCGAGTTGTTCACAATGTCTGTATATCGGCGCGAGCTATGGGCAATGACCAAGAATTTCTCGCCCTATGACGCAACCTATGTCCTACTCGCCCAGACCACTTTCACGCCCCTCATAACCTCCGATGCACGCATGGCAAAGGCCGCACAACGCAATACCGAAATCATCCTTCTCAAATAACCCCGTGTATTTGTGGCAGACCGGTGGCCTACACTGAGGCCCTCACCAAAAACAATGGGGCTGACAGGTTTCGACACCAGTTTCGTTGTTCGTACGTGCGACCCGAATTGCTCAGATTCGTTAAACGGGGCAAAAAACAGAATTGCCAACGAGCAGTTCGCTCTCGCAGCCTAATTCTTAGGTTGTAGAGAGACATCGTGACCAGCAATGGC
>CAMDLK010000047.1 GCA_945901725.1 Bifidobacterium breve
TGATAGTTCCTTGCAGAACGCGAAGCGAACCAAATGGCGACCTTCTGATTCATGTCGAGGGTCATAAAGAACTGCAGCAGGAATAGCAACAATTCCAGCTTGACTTGGAAGCTCGCGACAGAAAGCGATTCCGTCACCATCGGCTCGACGTCCGCGAACATCGGCGGTAATGAAGTACGTGCCTTCAGGTGTAATTGGTCGTAGCCCACACTCTTTAAGAGCCAACATCAAAACATCGCGCTTGTTCTGTAAGTCAGCAGCCAGTGCCGAAAAATACGAATCGGGCAAGCGCAGACCGGCAGCAATTGCTGGTTGAAAGGGTGAACCGCCTGCGAACGTGAATAGTTGTTTGGCCATGCGTGTTGCGTTGATCAACGGGGTAGGGGCACACGCCCAACCAATTTTCCACCCTGTTGTGTTGAACGACTTGCCGCCCGATGAAATAGTGATGGTGCGCTCGAACATTCCGGGCAGAGTTGCAATCGGAATGTGCTTCTTGTCGTCGAAAACCAGATGCTCGTACACCTCGTCAGAAATAACAATGAGGTCGTGCTCAATTGCTATCCCTGCGATAGTCGTGAGTTCTTCCAAAGTGAAAACTGAACCAGTTGGGTTATGTGGTGAATTCAGAAGAATCATTCGTGTACGCGATGTAATTGAACGCCGCAACTCGTCAGCGTCAAACTCATAACGACCAGATTGTTGCGGACGCAGCGTAATGGGCACACTGACTGCGCCAGCCAACGCAATGCATCCTGCATACGTGTCGAAAAGGGGCTCAAAGACAATTACTTCGTCACCGTCATTTAAAATGCCGAGAAGTGCTCCGGCTAAAGCTTCAGTAGCTCCCATCGTGATGAGAATTTCTGTGGCGGGTTCGTATATGAGTCCCCAGAAACGATCTTGATGCCCACTGACTGCAAGTCGAAGATCTGCCATGCCAATGCCAGGCGGATACTGATTGTTGCCCCCAGAGATTTGATCTTGTGCAATCTGTAGAACTTCTGCAGGTCCGTCGTAATCAGGAAACCCTTGGCCGAGATTGATGGAACCTGTCGATACTGCGAGAGCAGTCATCTCGGCAAAAATAGACGCACCGAAGCCTTGAAGGCGATTCGTTAATGGCGATTTAGCAGTCACTGCTTCAATCGTATGTGATTGAAGAGCAGGAACTAGGCAGTCCAGCCAGCGAACGCGTCGATCATGGCTGTCACATCTCCGAGTGGATACAAGATGGGGCAGGTAGCGCCGTCCTTCATGTATTCACGGACCTTGGCACGCGCCTCGTCTGGTGTTCCTGAAGCAGTGAGCATCTGAACAATTTCATCAGGCACGAGCTTTGACGCTGCCTCAACTTGTTCATGAGTTGCAGGCCATGTAAGAACTTCACCAACTTTGTCAAGCAGTGATTGTGGAACGCCAGAGGCCTTCATGATGTGTGGTTGTTGGCCGAGATATTGAGTCACCATCATGCGAGCCATGTCTAGCGCGGTTTTGCGATCTTCATGAACACTGCACACAACGAGTTGTGGTCTATCAATCTTCTCCCAGGAACGTCCCGCTTTGTCTGCGCCGATTGCCAGGTGCTCGAGAGCCTTCTTGTTGTAGTCAGGGGAGACGAGGTAGTTGAGAACAACACCATCGGCGATTTCGCCTGCCAGTTCCATCATTTGCATACCGGTAGCACCGAGATAGATGGGCACATCTTTTGGACGACGCTCTTGGTACACGTAGTCGAGTTCAACGCCGTCAAGGTGTACAAACTCACCGTTCATAGTTACGGTCTCGTTTGCTAACAAAGCACGAACTGCTGTGATGATCTCGCGCATTGCACGAAGTGGCTTGGCACGAGAGATGCCAACCTTTTCTGCAAGAGGGTCCCACCATGCACCGATGCCAAGAATCACGCGACCTGGAGCTAAGTCATCAAGAGTGGAAAAGGTTGCAGCGAGGCGTGCGGGGTTACGTGTCCAACAATCAACAACGCCAGATCCAATCTTGATTTTGTCTGTGATGGCTGCGAATGCAGACATTGGAACAATGGCATCACGAACAAGACGGCTATCTGCTTGCCACACGGCTTCGAAACCTTTTTGTTCTGCGTACTTCGTGTACTCCATGCCTTCAGCAATGGGATGCGCATCTTGCAAATAGAGGGCTGCGGGGCTTGTCATGTTAGGTCCTCATTTGAATCGGAGTTTTTAGGTTTCATTGGAAGTTGTGTGCGCCAAATTCCATCAGCTGCATGAAGTGCAGCGGCGACTGCAGGCGCTGTAGGTACAAGACCAATTTCACCGACGCCCTTGATGCCATATGGACTGCGAGGCTGCGGGCATTCCACCATTACGACATCGACAGGTGGCATGTCTTTCGGTCGAATGATTCCGAGAGAACGCAACGTCATGTTTGTTGGGTAACCCATTTCGTCACTGGGGAACTCTTCGGTTAATGCATATCCGAGGCCCATGTGAACTGAACCTTCAATTTGTCCTTCACACAGTGTTGGGTTTACTGCGCGACCAACGTCATGGACTGCAACAACTTTGTCAATCTTCTGAGTCTCGGGATCCATGATGACCATTTGAGCGGCGTAACCAAAAGCAGAGTGAATGATTGGATTCTCGATGCCAGGTTCGCCCAGGTGATGTGTCCAGTCAATGACATATTCGCCGGTGTAATCAATTCCGGTTTTGCAACCGTCTTCCAAGGCGGCTGCACACGCACGCTGAACACTTGCTGCTGCCATGAGAGTGCCACGGCTGCCCGTTGTTTGTCCAAAACCCAATTGGCGAGTTGTATCAACATAAACACGAATTGATGACGCATCGATCCCAAGTTCTTCAACTGCTACTTGAAGAGCAACAGTGTGAACGCCTTGGCCCATCTCTGTCCAGCCATGTCGCACTTCAACAACGCCATCAGCACGGAAGTGCACAACGGCGCGTGCAACTTCGCGGAATCCGTTTCCAAGTCCTGAGTTCTTTAGCCCGAGACCAAGACCAACAGCGCGCCCTGCACTAACAGCAGCGTCGTACGCAGGTTTGATTTCGTCAAGACACATGTCTGCGCCTTTGCATCCGTCATCCATGATTTGGCCTGGGCCCCAAATTTGGCCAGGGTGAATGACGTTGCGTTTACGAATTTCCCATCCTGAGATACCGAGCTGTTCTGCAAGGCGGTCTAAGCAACCTTCCATGGCGAACTGGGCTTGGTTTGCGCCAAAGCCACGGAACGCTCCACAGACGGGGTTGTTGGTACGGACTGCTACGGATGCAACGTCAACATTCGGTACGTAATAGGGACCAGTCGCATGACCAGCTGCACGTTCAAGAACCTTCATGCCGACAGATGCATACGAACCGGAGTCGCCAATCATTCGTGCATGTACTGCAGTTAATTTGCCGTTTGCGTCACAGCCCACCGAATACTCCATGCGGATGGGGTGACGTTTTGCGTGCATGAGGAAGCTTTCCTCGCGCGACAATGTGCAGTTAACGGGTTGTTGCAAGAGCCACGCAGCAAGTGCCGTTTGTCCTTGGTTCGACATGTCTTCTTTGCCGCCAAAAGCGCCGCCGTTAGACACCAATTCAACAGTGACTTTGTCCTTGGAGATATTCAAGATGTCACAGATCTGATCGCGGTCATCCCAGACTCCCTGACCACCTGAATACACGTGCATTGTTCCGGCTTCTGTGTTTGGTACTGCCAGAGTTGATTCGGGTTCCAAGAATGCATGTTCAATGCGTTGTGTCTGAAAAGTTTCAGTAACAGTAAACGAACTTGTACCGAGTGCTGCTTGAGTGTCGCCGCGTTGATATTCGCTGCGCGACAAGACATTGCTGTCGGTGCCCCATACAGCGATTTCGGTATCTGTAATCGCTGATACAGCATCGACGATGGGACGCAGTGGGGAATAGGTGACCTTGATTAGTTGTGCGGCCGCACGTGCTTCACGACGAGTGCGCGCAACAACGATGGCAAGTACATCGCCGGCATATGACGTACGTTCTCCGACGCCAATAAAGATTGGCCAGTCTTTGTAAATGATTCCGACACGAATGTCGCCCGGAACATCTGCTGCTGTAAACACTGCCTCTACGCCTGGTGCAGTTAGCGCATCTGTTGTGTCGATTGCGAGAATGTCAGCACGAACATGAGCCGTGAGGTGAAGTGCTGCGTGAAGCATTCCGGGAACTCGTATGTCGTCGACGTATCCACGATCACCTAAAGCAAGCTCGCCAGCTTCATACTTGGCTCCGCGCGAACCGATTCCGCCAGGAAGTGAAACTGAGACAGGAGTTCCCTTGGCTACGACATCAATCGCATCAAGAATCTTCACGTACCCGGTACAACGGCACAGATGCGCCCCAAGATGGCGTGCCATATCATCTCGCTTGAGATCAGCCCCCTTCTTATCAATCTGCGACTTTGCACGCATGACAATGCCGGGGATACAAAATCCGCATTGCAAGCCACCGCATGCGGCGAACGCATCTGAAAAAGACTGGCGTTCAGATTCATCGACGCCTTCCAAAGTGGTGATCTCGCGTCCTTCAGCTTTGGCAACGGGGTATTGGCATGAGACCTGGGCTTTGCCGTCAATCATGATGGTGCAGCAACCACATTGGCCGGTGGGTGAACATCCATCCTTGGGGGACGTGATGTCTAGTTCATCGCGCAACGCCGCAAGTAAATGCGGATGGTCAGAAGCGACTGATACGTCCTGGCCGTTGACCCGAAAAGAGACGCGTGTGGATGGGGCGGCTAGGTCAGTCATTGCGACCAACTTATACGAAAAGTAAAACTAAAAGCCATAAAGTTGTTGGGTTCCATGCCGAGGACGCGCGGAGGAATAGGGTTCCAGTATGAAATCCAGTTGGGTACGCCGCCCCATCACAGGGCTTGGGGTCTGTTTCCTCGCGATTGCTCTCACGGTCACCCTTCCAGTTTGGGCAATTCTCACCATGTTGGTTGACGCCGTTCGCGGGCGGTGGCGTTTCCCAATCCCGCGTCTCATTGCATTTGCGACCTGTTGGGCGTGGCTAGAGACGTCTGGTCTCGTCGTGGCACTGTTCTTGTTTTTCACAGGGCGAGGACGAAGTGTGCCGGCACATTACGCACTGCAAACCTGGTGGTGCCGCAGTCTTATTCAGGCACTCGGCTTCACGGTTGGACTACAGATAACTGTTGAAGGTGCAGAACATGTAGGCCCTGGGCCGTTCGTTGCGCTTGGTCGTCACGCGAGTCTTGCTGACTCAATCATGAGTTCTTGGGTTGTTGCGTCTCATGTTGGACTGCGTCCACGATTCGTTTTGAAAAAGGAACTGAAGATGGACCCGTGTCTTGACATTCTCGGACATCGTTTGCCGAACTATTTCGTTGATAGAGAATCCTCGAATATTGCAGGCGAACTGCAAGGTATTGAACAAATGGCCGCTGGTTTAGGAGTGAAGGACTGTGCAGTGATCTTCCCTGAAGGAAGCCGCGCAAGTGCAAAGAAGCGTGTTCGGGCTATTGAGCGCTTGCGCGAGCGTTCACCGCAACGCGCTGAAGTTCTCTCAGGCTTGCAGTACTTGATTCCACCAAAGCCAGCAGGAGCCAGCGCGTTGTTGTCAGCTGTTCCGGAGGCGAACGTTCTTGTCATGTGGCATAGCGGTTTCGATGGTCTCGATACCTTCTCTGGAATTCTTAGCCACTTAGGTCGCGCAAAGGCAAAAGTGCATGTTCATGTGGAAGAGATCTCACGCGCCCTGATCCCGTCGGGTGAAGCGTTCGTGTCGTGGCTTGATGCAAAATGGGTCGAGATGGATAACGCAGTTCGTCGTCAATTAGACAGCGATGCAAACGGCAATCGGGGGGTTGTTCATGGGTAAGGCAATGGCAGTATCAGCGATCACAATTGTGATCATCATGCTGGTTACGTGGTTAATAAGTCTGGTTATCAGAAATGCGTCGATTGTCGACATTACGTGGGGCCTTGGCTTTGCGGTCACCTCGTGGGTGCTTGCGCTGACTATCGATGGTGATTCAACACGGCAGGCGTTGCTGGCGTTCATGGTTGGGCTATGGGGACTTCGTCTCGGCACGTATTTGGCAAAGCGCAATCTTGGCCATGGCGAAGATTGGCGCTACAAACTTATGCGCAAAAAGAGAGGTCCGAACTTCGGACTTATCAGTCTCGTCACTGTGTTCGGATTACAAGGCGCGTTGATGTTTATAGTCTCGTTGCCGGTGATGTTTGGCAACTCCGATGCAACTCCTTCCGTTGGCCCGATTGCAGTTATCGGAATCATGGTGTGGGCAGTTGGGTTTTTATTTGAAGCAATTGGCGACTGGCAATTAGCGCGTTTCAAGCGCGATTCTTCTAACGCGGGCAAGGTAATGCAGACAGGCCTGTGGAGCCTGACTCGTCATCCCAACTACTTCGGTAACGCACTGTTGTGGTGGGGAATAGGAATAGTTGCTGCTGAAACTGGAAGTGGAGTCATTGGTCTAATCGGACCAGTTGTAATGACCTATCTCTTGCTCAAGGTTTCTGGTGTTCCAATGTTGGAGCATTCAATGAATAAGCGCCGTGAAGGCTATGCAGAATACGCAACTCGCACCAGTGTGTTTATTCCGCGTCTTCCGAAGAAGGCGTAACAGTTACAACGTAGCTATTGCTCGGTGAAGGTCATCGACGAGGTCATCGGCATCTTCAAGACCAATTGAGAAGCGTAGAAGTCCGTCGGTCACGCCCATAGTGGCCAGTGCTTCTGGCGACAGCCCCACATGTGTGCTGGTGGCCGGATGACAAACCAATGTCTCTGGTCCGCCAAATGAAGTAGCGATACGAACAACTTGAAGTTGCGAAACAAGAGACTGACATGCGTCAAACCCACCTGCGACTTCAACCGCAATCACAGTTCCGCCGAGCCTCATCTGTTCACGGGCTAATTCGTGCTGCGGGTGCGATTCCAAGAACGGGTGAGATACCGAGAGAATCTTGGCGTGACCTTCTAAAGAACGGGCAAGAATAAGAGCGGTTTGGTTTTGGCGCTCTGTGCGAACTCCCAAGGTGCGTATTCCGCGTAAACCATTTGCTGCGTCGTAGGGCGAAGCAACTGCGCCGTGCATGACTGCATAGCCCCACACTGAATCGATGAGGTCTTTCTCGCCAGCAATGACGCCAAGCAGTGCGTCGTTGTGTCCACCAATGCCTTTGGTGGCGGAATGCAACACGATGTCGATTCCGAAATCGAGAGGACGTTGACCCATTGGTGTAGCAAGAGTTGAATCAACGACAGTGAATGGACCACGAATGGCTCCAAGTTCAGCAAGGTTTGTAATTGCAAGTCTCGGATTCGACGGAGTCTCGGCAATCACCAACATTGTCTTGCCAGGAATTACTGCAGCAGCAAACGAACCAGAGACGGCGGGATCAACAAATGTGGTTTCTATTCCAAAACGTGCGCATGGTCCTTGTAAGAAAGACAATGTGGCGCCGTACAGATTGTTCTGCGCGACGATGTGGGAGCCGTTCCCACAGAGCGACAATATGACAGAAGCAATTGCACCCATGCCAGAGCCAAAGGCAAGTGCGGACTCAGCACCCTCTAGTTGGGCAACAGCATTTTCAAACTGGGTAACTGTGGGGTTCGCAAAGCGCGAGTAAAAGGTCTCAGAACGAAGTCCTGTGGCCCGCTTGGTGGCGTCTGCCAGGCTGTCTGACTCCCATACGGAATTTGGCCAAATGGCAGGGGACAGTGAGCGAGAATTGTCTCGTCCTGCGGTAATTGCACTGGTGTCGGGCTTATGGGGCACCTGCCGATGCTAACGAATGTCAGGCCCGGAATCGCGGGTCATTTCAGGGGTTCGAGTACTGGACTTCACTTTGCAGTAACCTTGTGTTCATGTTCTCTTACTTAGACGCCGCAACAGGCAGCATGATTATCACCGCCATCGCTGGTGGCGTGGCTGGACTTGGAGTCGCAGTCAAGATGTGGTCAGCTCGCATCAAGTCCAAACTCACTGGCAAGCCAATGCCTGATTTTGATTCCTCGGACGAGGACGACACCGCCTCAGCTCACGACTAACCCATGTCGAGAATTCTTCAAGATCCAGGCTCTTTTCGTGACCCCTTGAGCAAAGTCTTTGTTGGTGACGGCAAAGTAGTCAGAGCCTTCACCGAAATGGGCGCTTCTGACATCGACAGGGTGTGGAAGAAAAAGTCGATTCAGCGTGCGCTTGAATCCGGCGACCTCATTGAGTCCACCATTGTCGAGCCTTCTGCTGTTGGCCTAGGTGCCCCGTGGGTTTCGGCGATGACGCACCCGTTGGTGCCGTTTATTTCGTATCCGTACGAGTGGACATTTTCAATGTTGCAAGACGCAGCATTGTTGCAACTCAAACTCACTCGCGCTGCTGTCGTTGACGGTGTTGGGGTCAAAGATGCAACTCCGTACAACATTCAGTTCCTCGGTTCGCGTGCACAATTCATCGATGCCGGTTCATTTGAAGTTCGTAAAAAGGGTGATCCTTGGTACGGCTACCAGCAGTTCTGTGAAATGTTCCTATACCCATTGATGTTGCAGGGTTATCTCGGCGTTGGCTTTCAACAGATGCTCCGCGGCTCTGTGAATGGCATCTCAATCGACACAATGCGCAAATTGCTGCCCGCAAGTTTGCGGCACCCGCGCAAAGGTCGTCTAACGCACGTTGTTCTTCATGCCGCTGCTCAAAAGCGTTATGCCGATTCGAACGTAGACATGAAGAAGCAAGCTGCTAAATCTGGTCTGAACGCTCAAGTACTTGATGCAACCATGAAGAAACTTGAAAGCATTGTCTCCAGTATCAATCTTGGAGACAAGAAATCAACCTGGTCTGAATATTCAGAGCGTGGTCATTACATCGAATCAAGCCTTGATGAGAAACAGAAGTTTGTTCGCGACGCTGTTGCTTCTGCTCCACGCAAGCAAGTGTGGGATATTGGCTGCAACGACGGCGTGTTCAGTCGCATCGCTTCAGCGCATTCTGACTATGTAGTAGCCATGGACGCGGACCCTCTTGTAATTGATCGTTTGTACAACACGTTGAAATCAGAGAAGAACGAAAAGATTCTTCCGCTGTATGTTGACCTCACAGACTCCGGTGGCGGAGTTGGCTGGCGTGGACAAGAGCGTCCAGGCATTTTCAACCGTGGGAATCCTGACATCGTGATGGCACTTGCGGTTATTCACCACATGGCAATCACATTCCATGTTCCTCTTGCTTCGCAGCTCGACATGTTCCGCGATCTCACACCAGAACTAATCATCGAAATGCCGCATGCAGACGACCCAATGGTGCGTAAGTTGCTGACCAATAAGCGCGACGGTATTCACGACGACTTCAACCTGGACGAATTTGAGCGCCTGCTCAATGAGCGCTTCACGGTGAAGTCAAAGATGTTGCTATCAAGCGGTACTCGCACCATTTTCCACGCTGTCCGCAAGGGCTAACGGAAGGGGTGGCGGCCCATTCTCGCCGATAACATTGCAGAGTCGTGGTGCTTGCACCTCAACTGGCGACGTGGCCGAGTGGTTTAGGCAAGGGCCTGCAAAGCCCTGTACCAGGGTTCGATTCCCTGCGTCGCCTCTATAGGTCTATGTGTTCGCCCGGCAATCGGGGCACAAGATGCCTTCTGAGGCGTCGACGCAGTCTTGGCAAAAGATGATGCGTACTCGACACGTTGGCACGTCGCAGTTATAAAACTGATTCGACGGACCCGCACACGTTTGGCAAATTCCCAACACTTTCGCGTCTTTACTGAAGTCAACCATAAGTCGTCGATCAAAGACATATAGCGAGCCTTCCCAAAGTCCGTCGTCTTTGTATGCCTCGCCGTAGCGGACAACTCCGCCATCCATTTGGTACACCTCTTTGAAACCACGGTTCTTCATCAGTAGGGACAGAACTTCGCATCGGATGCCACCCGTGCAATACGTGATTACAGGCTTGTTTTTCAGGTGATCGTATTTGCCGCTCTCAAGCTCACGCACGAAGTCAGGGGTAGTGCGCGTATCAGGCACGATGGCGTCGCGAAATTTTCCGATGCGAGATTCAAAAGCATTTCTGCCATCAAAGAATGCAACGTCGCCGCCGTGTTGTTCTACTAACTCGTGAACTTCGTGAGGCTTCAGATGAATGCCGCCACCGACAACACCAGACTCGTCAACAACGATTTCTTCCGGAACACCAAAGGTGACAATCTCGTCTCGCACGCGCACTGCAAGACGAGGGAAGTCTTCGCCAATACCGTCTGACCATTTCCAATCGATGTTATGAAAGCCGGGGTATTCACGCGTGATGCGTCTGTAACTCTTGATCGCTTCAAGATCGCCGCCAACTGTTCCGTTGATTCCATGTTTCGAAATAATGATGCGCCCTTTGAGGCCCAAGCTTTCGCAGAGTGTGCGTTGCCATAAACGTATGGCGTTAGGGTCCACTAACGGAGTGAACTTATAGAACAGAAGAATTTTGGTCTCGCTAATTCGTACAAATGTACAGCGAGAACAGGCCCATCGGCGAGAATTAGAGGTTCAAGAGTTCGCGAATGTTTTCCGGAACAAAGTTATTTTCTGTAGTTGTGTCTGCTTCGACAAGTTCTACAAGACGGTTGACAACCTCAATTGGGTCCATCTGATTTGTTGTGACCATTGCGCCAACCATCTTGTGAATTTCTGTGGCGGGTGCGTTGATTGAAGAATCATCAAACCATTCCCACATGGAATCAGCCATGCGGTCATTGAACCCGGTGTTGTACGGCGCAGGGTTAATAAGGCAAACGTCAATGCCCTGTGGTGCAAGTTCAGCGCGCATGGCTTTGCCCATTGCTTCAAGGGCGTGCTTAGTCATGGCGTATGGTCCGAAACCGGGAGCGGCTAGTACGCCAGCAATAGACGACATGATGATGATTCGTCCTGAGCCCTTGGCTGCCATGCGGGGTAACGCTGCCTGGGTTGCAGCAACGGTGCCAAAGACATTGACTTCGAATACTTTGCGAAGTCGGTCGTTCGGAACATCCGACATTGGGCCTGTCTGTCCGTAACCGGCGTTGTTGATTAGTACGTCAATGTCCCACGCTGAAATCTTTGCCACATCTGAAGAATTGGTGATGTCGATCTTTTCCACTTGTAGTTGCGGAGCTTCTGCAGCCAATGCTGTAGCTTGCTCAGATGTTTCCGTAGTTGCGATGACATGATGACCTCGGGCAGCCAATGCGATTGCTGCGCCTTTGCCAAAGCCTGAACCCGCGCCCGTAATGAGAATTGTCTTAGACATGATGAACCCCTGAAGATGTTGTGTTTGCTCACGATAGGCGAGAGAACGCAATCTTTCCGTATTCCAACGCAATCAATAGTCACACTTGTGACTATTCTCGGCTCATGATTACACGCCAAGAGGCAATCGCAGAATTGACGACAACGGGAATGCCGCTGGAATTGGAGACTGTTGTAGTGCATGGCCATCCGTTGCGTGTTTATAAGAATGCACCTGATTCTTTACGCGACGTTTGGTTGCAAGCTGCACAACAAGGCGATGCTCCGTATTTCATTTATGAAGACAAAGCCGTCACGTATGCCGACGCTCATAACCAAGTTGGTTCCGTAGCTGCGTGGCTCACATCACAAGGAGTGAAGCAGGGGGATCGAGTTGCTCTTGGAATGCGCAACTATCCGGAATGGGCAGTTGCCTATTGGGCGACCCAGTGCATTGGTGCTGTGATGGTCAGTTTGAACGCATGGTGGATTGCTGACGAACTGAAATACGCATTGTCAGACTCTGGAGCGACTGCAGTAATAGTGGACGGGGAGCGACAGGATCGCTTGTCTGATGAACTTCTTGCTGAACTGGGAATCACTGTTGCCTTAGTTGCACGTGGTGCAGCGCGCCCTGGACTCACGTCGTGGGATGAGGCTGCAGGGAATTCTTCAGCAGTGTTGCCCGATGTAGAAATCTCCCCGGATGACTACGCAACCATTTTGTATACATCGGGAACGACGGGTTTTCCCAAGGGTGCAGCTGGTACGCACCGGAACTACATCACGAATATCTGGAATAACAAGTTCAGTGTTGCCCTTGCAGGAAAGATGGCGGGGGTTGTGCCTAATCCTTCCGCACCAGCAAAGGCACAAACAGTGGGACTCTCGACTTTTCCCTTCTTTCACATTGCTGGATTGTGCGGTCTGAATAACAACACCATGAATGGGGTGTGTATCATTACTCAGTACAAGTGGGATGCAGGCGATGCGCTTCGCATAGTTGAGAAGTACAAGGTCAATGTATTCGGGGGAGTGCCGACAGTTGTCCGTTCATTTCTTGAGCACCCAGATTTCTCAAAGTTTGATTTGTCGAGCATTTCCGCGATTGGGCAAGGTGGAGCACCAGTGCCGCCAGATTCAGTTGCCACAATTGAAGCGGAGTTTGCTGGCAAGGTGAATGCAAGTAACGGTTATGGGTTAACTGAAACAACTGCTGCAGTCATCGGCAATAGCGGCGCTGCGTACTTTGCAAAGAAAGACAGCGTGGGTCTTCCATATGTTGGAACGCAGATTCGTATCGCTGCGGAGGATGGAACAGAGGTTCCTCAGGGTGAAATTGGCGAAGTGTGGGTCTATGGGCCGAACAACGTGCGCGGATACTGGAATAAGCCCGAAGAAACAAAGAAGGCGTTCACTGACGGTTGGTTTCACACTGGTGACGCTGGTTATGTGGACGCAGATGGTTTTGTCTATGTGGTTGATCGCATCAAGGACATGGTGTTGCGTGGGGGAGAGAATGTTTACTGCGTTGAAGTGGAAACAGTTCTGTTTGAACATGCCGCTGTTCGCGATTGTGCAGTGATTGGTTTGCCACACGACAAGTTGGGTGAAGAGGTGGCAGCAGTGCTTGTTGCTGCCGAAGGCTTCGGCTCGGATCATGATGCAGAGATTCTTGCATTTCTAAAAACACGCCTTGCCTCATTCAAAGTACCGACCAAAGTGTTTTGGCACCATGAAGAATTGCCGCGTAACGCGACTGGAAAAGTTTTGAAAAAGGACCTGCGCGACGAATACGCAGCTAGTAAATAGTTTTTACGAGTGGTCTGTAATTGATATACCAAGAATTGTTCGGTGCGGAGCGAATGTTCGCCAGGCCACTATCGCAACTAGATATACGGGCGCAATCAAGACTATGTAGCGTGCCCACTGAGGCCCACTTGGGTACTGGGCCGATAACAGAATGAATGCGCCAAAATAAATGAAGGTGACGGAATAAGTAGCCGGGCGAAGAGCATGAACTCTTACGAGGTGCGGAAACTTGACCTTCGTGAGTTGGGCAACGCAGAACAAGACACACATGATTGCTGCATAGCTTTGACTTGTGCCGAGAAGAATGAAGGTCGGAATAACAATGTTCCACACAGCGGGGAAGCCATTGAACCAGACATCCTCGGTCTCTTGATCTGTGCGGGCAAACCACAAAGCACTGGTAATCAAGATGAGTCCAGAAATAATCATGGTTAAACGCGGCTCCACCACATCCATGCGAATCAATAGAACTGTCGGCACCACAACACACGTGACGTAGTCGATGACAAGGTCTAAGACATGGCCATCTATATGAGGTGCGTGGAGGCTGACGTCGAATTTCCGCGCGATCGGCCCATCGATTCCGTCGAGGATCTGGCACACAATTAGCCACAAGAGGGCAGAGCGAATATGGCCGTCGATGACGGATTGCAGCGCGATGAGGCCGGCAAGAGCTCCGCTAGCCGTCAGAACATGAATACTGAACCCAGTCCGGCGCTGGGATTGAGATGTCTCAGTATTTGGCACTTGTGAAGCCTACGGCGCATGCCCCGTACGCTTGACTCGTGGAAACTCGCCGGGTGAACTTCGAGCGAGGCTGGACCCTCATTTCGGTTGCCTACGGGGGATTGCGAGCAGCCCTTGTGTGGAAGTTTCTACGAAAGTACGGGGTGAATCCCTATGTATTCGCAGGTGTTGAGTTCACGTCCGCGGCTACCTATGGGAAAT
>CAMDLK010000048.1 GCA_945901725.1 Bifidobacterium breve
GTTTCCAGTACCGATACCAGTCCACAGAACCGTAATGTCACCAAAACGACCAACTTGATCTAGTTCAATAAAACCTTGTTTGTACATTTCAAGAATCGCCAAAAACCGCACAACTATTTCGAGACGCTCAACAAGGCCGGTAGTCAATGCCCGAAATGAAGTACTTCCAACACGAGCGATATCTTCCATCAACTCTTCAACCGCCTCGGCCACAGTAAATCGAATTGGCGAAATGTGATACAAGCTCAGCTCATCACGCTTACGTGGAGTAATTGCGCTAATGAACCCGCGCTCAAGCTTCTCGATAGTCAAGCCCTCTAGTAAGTCGGGAGCAACATCCGAAAACCGCTCGTCAGGACCAACCGCGCGACCGTAGACCCTGTCTGCATCGTCAACAAAAGTAGCGAGAATCTTGGCAACATCTTTAAAGGTCTTGCATTCGAGAAGTCGCGCAAGCAACAGATCGCGTTCTTCCCACAGAGCTAATTCCTCGTCTAGATCTACAGCCTCACGCCCTGGCAGCAAACGACGAGTCTTCAATTCGATCAATGTGGCAGCGATAAGAAGGAATTCGGTCGCGACCTCTAGGTCCAGTTCTTGCATTTTCAGCAACTCGGCCAAATAAGCATCCACGATGGTTGAAAGGCTGATCTCGTGGATATCCACCTCTTCACGCAAAATGAGGTGGAGCAAAAGGTCGAAAGGTCCCTCGTATACGGGGGTTGCTACATCAATTGCCACCGTCCCATCGTACTTGCCAGAACCACCTAGGTCGGCAATTGACCACGCTGAATCCTTGCGTAGCAACTAGATTTTGAGCGTGCCACGCGTTTTGTCTTGTATTCAACCCACCGGATCCGTGCACCTTGGCAACTATTTGGGCGCTCTTGTTAATTGGGTCTCGGGGCAGCACGACGGAGACGTTTTCCATGGCATCGTGGACCTGCATGCGCTGACCGTCATCGATACTCCAGGGCTTATCGGCACTCAGACCGTAGAACTCGCCGCTCTCCTCTTTGCCTGCGGTCTTGACCCTGACGTTGCAACCGTTTTTGTTCAAAGCCACATTCATGAACACACAGAACTGGCATGGATCATGGAGTGCACAGTTTCCTACGGCGAACTCAGTCGCATGACCCAGTTCAAGGACAAATCTGCACGTCGGGAAGCCGAATTTGTTTCAGCGGGCTTATTCACTTACCCCGCACTTCAAGCAGCAGACATTTTATTGTACGGCGCAGACGAGGTGCCAGTGGGCGATGACCAACGCCAACACATCGAGATCACCCGCGATATCGCAGTGAGGTTCAACCACAGATTTGGTGACACATTTGTGTTGCCGAAGGCTGTCCACCCTAAAGCCGGGGCGCGCGTCATGGACCTGCAAGACCCCACCTCAAAGATGTCGAAATCAGCAACCAGTGATAGCGGGCTTGTTTATTTGCTTGATGACAACGCTTCAATTTCAAAGAAGTTCAAACGTGCAGTTACCGACTCTGACGGTGAAGTGAAGTACGACGTTGCTAACAAGCCAGGTGTTTCAAATCTTCTTGATATTTTGTCCGCCTCAACCGGCAAGCCTGTTGACGAATTAGTCGGTCAGTATTCGCAATATGGAGCACTCAAGTCCGACACAGGTGATGCAGTCATTGCAGTCGTAGAGCCAATTCGTGCCCGTTTTCAAGAACTAATGCAAGACAAGGGAGAGCTCGCGCGACTTCTTTCGATTGGGAATGAACGAGCACGCAATGTTGCAGCCGTCACCTTGCAGCGAGCCCATTCTGCAATCGGTCTATTGCCAAGAATCTAGATGTCATCAGCTGCTTGCAGAAGCATCGCCACATCATCGTCTACGGTTCCGCCAATAAGCGCGACAGTGCGTGGATCACTGATTGAGTGAATCAAATCAGCGCCGAGTTTCTCATGATTGTGATAATCAGCGAAACGCTGCCCCCTAGGTCCAACAACTGTGGCGACAACACGCGACAAGAATCCGAGGTCGGAAATATTCTTGCCAACGTCGTGTAACAACGCAGCAGCCCTTTCAGCCCTGACAGCCGTAGGCAACAACGAGTCAAATCTACGAAGCACCACAATGCTGTGACGTTGATCGCGATGTTGCATCTCAGTCCAGACTTGAAACTCTACAGCATTCAAAATTTCACGCACCATTGCTAGATCAAGCGAACTCACTGGAGTCTGTGACAAAGAAGACAACGCTCTCTTGGAAAGATGTGAAATCTTCATCCTGCTGCTCTCGGATGCGCATCACGGTAAACAGCCCACAAACGGTCTGTTGAGACTTTTGTATATATCTGAGTAGTTGAGATGGTTGCATGACCCAACATCTCTTGCACAATGCGTAGGTCGGCGCCATGTTCAAGCATGTGAGTTGCACACGAGTGACGAAGAACATGTGGTGAAAGCTCTCTATTGATACCCGCTCGAACGCCAGCATCTCGAACAACGTGCCACGCCTTTTGACGATTAAGCCTCTTGCCTCTATTGGTGAGAAACACCGCATCCCTATCAGAACCCCGCGACCACACATCAGGGACTAACTGTGCCCGGCCGGCGCTCCCTATGTACTCGCGAAGCCGCTCTTCTGCAATACGCCCAAAGGGAACCACACGCTCTTTCGACCCTTTTCCAAAAAGTCGAACAACTCGCGACGACAAATCCAAATCATCAAGATTCAAATCACATGCTTCAGAGATTCGCGCACCTGTTGCATAGAGAAATTCTACGAGCGCCCGATCACGCATTTCAGTCGCTGAATCACCAACCATTGCTTCCAGCAGTGAGGACACCTCATCAAGACTGAGCGGCTTTGGAACACCACCTGGAACTTTCACGCCTTCGATGCGAGATGTTGGATTATCTCTTCTTCGTTCCTCAGCCAACAGGAAACCATGCAGCATCCGAATAGCAGCCAGTCTTCGCGCTGTACTTGCATTCGCATCGCCAGAAGCCTGCAATACGCGAATATATTCCTCAACTTCATTTTCGCGCGCAGTTAAGAGACTCTTAGAGGCAGTGGCCAGAAACTCCACATATCGAATCAAATCACGCCGGTAATTCGAAATTGTGTTGGCAGCACGCCCCTTTTCGACAGCCATCCAACGAAGAAACTCTTCTACGAGTACTGCATCTCGATCAGTGGTGGAGTTCTTTGACATATTTCAGACGCCAAGATCATCAAATCGCCGCGCTGCTAACAGAATTCCTACAGAGCTTTTCGCATCCGTGATCTTGCCTTCATCCACCATTGCTACGGCCTCTGAAAACGGAATCACCAGCACCTTCATTTCCAATTCCTCTGGTCCCTCCGGTGCAGAGCCACCGGCGACAACATCTCGCGCGATAAACAGTTCCAGTACAGAATCAGTAACACCTGGGGACGACAAACATGAACCCAAGTACTCGACAGTTCTCGGCACATACCCAGTCTCTTCTGCAAGTTCTCTCCACGCTGTTTGTGCCGGGTCTTCCCCCACAACATCGCGCATACCCGCAGGAATCTCCAGAACATAATCATCGAATGACGACCGATACTGCGACACAAGAATGATGTGATTATCGGGAGTTATTGCGACGACTCCCACAGCACCAGGTGTACTCACATAGGTACGCTCAAAGACATCACCTCGAGGCCCGCGAATTGTTCGCCGCAATAGACGAAACATCGCCCACGAGTGAACAACGTCAACAGCGGTTGTTACGAAGCCCTTTTGGTCGCTCTGGTTCACGTTCTCATTCAGGCTGATTGCGCAACTGTGGCATTAGCGCCACGGGCAAGACGCTTCTCGCGATTAACCAACGACGCTGCAATAAGTTCTCTAAACAGCGGATGTGGACGGTCAGGACGACTCTTGAACTCAGGATGTGCCTGTGTGCCCACCCAATACGGATGATTTTCCATCTCGATGAATTCAACAAGACGCTTGTCTGGCGAGGTGCCACTGCACAAGAATCCATTCTCTTCAAAGCGCGAATGGAAGTTATAATTGAACTCATAACGATGACGGTGACGTTCGCTAACGACTGTTTCGCCATACGCCTCAGCAACCTTTGTACCAGGCTGTAGTACTGCGTAATACGCTCCAAGACGCATCGTGCCACCCTTCATGGTGACATCGCGTTGGTCAACCATCAAGTCGATAACTGGATGAGTAGTCGATGGGTCAAATTCAGTGCTGTTGGCATCTGCCATACCGAGGACATGACGTGCATATTCAATGGTCATTACTTGCATTCCGAGACACAGACCCAAGCAAGGCACAAGATTCTCACGGGAGTAAGCAGCAGCAGCGATCTTTCCTTCGATACCTCGAGGTCCGAAACCACCAGGTATCACCATTCCATCAAGCGCATCCAAGCGGCCTGATGCAAGAAGACCTTCAACATCCTCAGCCTGAATCCAATCGATCTCAACTTTGGCTCCGTGATGGAAACCAGCGTGTTTCAAACTTTCAACTACTGAAAGGTAGGCATCTTGGAGTTCTACATACTTTCCAATGAGACCAATCTTCACTGGCTTCACAGATGCGTCAACCTGTGCGACAAGTTTTTCCCATGATGACAAATCAACTGCACTATCAAGGCGCAAGATATCGCAAACAACCGTGTCGAGGCCTTCGTCATGAAGCACGAGTGGGAGTTCATAAATATTGCCGACATCTGCTGCATTGATAACAGCATTGGTATCAACGTCACACATGTGAGAGATTTTGCGCTTCAAACCACTACTCAGTGGCTCTTCACTTCGACACACGATGACATCAGGCTGAATACCGCGAGAACGCAATTCCGTAACACTGTGCTGGGTTGGCTTGGTCTTTTGCTCGCCGCTAGGGCCAATGAAGGGAACAAGCGTCACGTGCAGGTAGCAAACGTTGTCGCGACCCGCCTCGTTGCGGAACTGACGAATTGCCTCAAGAAACGGAAGAATCTCAATGTCTCCAACGGTCCCGCCAACTTCAGTAATGACTACATCGGTGTCGTCAGTTGCAATACGACGGATTCGGCGCTTGATCTCGTCAGTGATGTGAGGAATAACTTGAACAGTTTTCCCTAGGTAATCACCGCGTCGTTCAGCAGCAAGAACTGCTTGATAAATAGAACCAGTAGTGGCATTTGAACTACGTGTCAGATTTTCATCAATGAAGCGCTCGTAGTGACCAAGGTCAAGGTCAGTCTCGCCACCATCGTCAGTAACAAATACTTCACCATGTTCAAATGGGTTCATCGTGCCAGGATCTACGTTGATGTACGGGTCAAGCTTTTGCATTGTGACGCGTAGTCCACGCATCTTGAGCAGACGACCAAGAGAAGAAGCGGTGAGACCCTTACCGAGGGAACTTGCAACGCCACCTGTCACGAATATGTGCTTTGGCATTGAGACTCCCGCCGACGTAATTGCTAACGGAAGAACAGCCTAATCGGTCAGAGCCCCGCAGAGTGAGACCGCTAGGACGAGCGCTGAGAACGCTTCTTTTGCCCGCCAAGCTTCTCGAGAAGGTCACGAGCATGGGCGTTGGCGGATTCATCGGCGACTCCACCTGACAACATGCGAGCAATTTCATTTGCACGCTCGGTTTCTGCCACGCGAGTAGCTGCTCCGTATGTCTTTCCTGCCTTTACTGACTTCGACACAGCAACCTGACCATGAGCAGATGCCGCCACTTGAGCCAAGTGCGTCACAGCAATCACCTGATGATCATTTCCCAGTTCTCGCAGTGCGGTGGCAACAGCAACCGCAGCCTCTCCACCAATTCCGGCATCTACTTCGTCAAAGACCATGGTTGCTGGGTCGCCCGTGAGCACAAGCCGAAGCGCCAGCATGACTCGGGCTAGTTCTCCCCCGCTTGCAACTTTTGCGATGGGTTGTGGTGCGCTTCCTGGGTTTGCAGCGAGCATGAACACGACTGATTCGCCGGCAGGGTCTGAATCGATATCTCCGACAGCCACTTGAACCGTTGCATTAGGCAAAGCGAGCTGACGCAATCTCTTCTGAACAGCGCTTGCCAGCTTTGGAGCTACCGCCCGCCGGACATTGCCAACTTCCTTCTGGCACTTCGCTAGATGACGCAAGGCCACTGACTTTTCTTTTTCCAACTCATTCACGCGCTCTGCGTATCCGAGAAGCTCATTAAGGCGTTCACGGGCTTCAGCGCCAAACGCCATCACGTCAGACAATGAGTCGCCGTACTTGCGCTGGAGGTCGCGAAGAGACTGCCTGCGCAATCGAATCTCTTCGAGGCGAGCAGGGTCGTGTTCTGAACCTTCGGCTGCATCACGGACTGTGTCCGATATGTCTTTAGCTTCTGCCGCCAATGACCGAAGCCGTTCCGACAGTGCAGGTAATGAAGTAACGGGCGCCATAGCCGAGACGGCCTCGCCGAGCAGATCAACTACCGCGCCATCATCTGACAGCAGCGACACAATCTTTTGAAGAGACTCTTGGTGACGCACAACATCAGTCAACTTGTCCTCTTCTTGAGACAACTGAAGATCTTCATCCGGATTTGTTATTCGACTTGACTCAATCTCGTCACATTGAAATTGCAATAAATCAATTTCGCGAACGCGAGACTTTTCATCGCCGCCGAGTGCTGCAAGATTTGCATCAATATGAGTAACGGATTCACGAGCTGCTTGAAGTTCAGTTGTGGACACATTTCCAAATTGGTCAAGTGAATTGCGTTGTGTTGCCAAAGACAGAAGACGTTGGTGCGCATGCTGTCCGTGAATATCAACTAACTCATCGCCAATTTCTGCCAGCGATGCAACAGTGGCCATACGGTCATTGATATAGGCACGACTTCGTCCTTCACGATGAAGGACTCGACACAGAATGGTCTCGACTTCGCCAGAAGCTGTTTTGGTAATGAAGCGTGCCTCAACACGTGCTTCTTCTGCTCCATCGCGAATAACAGTCACATCGGCACGACGGCCAACCACCAAGTTGATTGCTTCAACCAACATGGTCTTTCCAGCACCTGTTTCACCTGTAAATGCAGTGAATCCCCTATCGAAAGAAACTCGGACATTCTCAATGATGCCTAGATTCTCGATTGATAGTTCAACAAGCATTATCGATCCGACAACCCAAATTTAGATTTCAACGTTTGATGAAATCGTTGTTCCTTGAATCTCACAAATCGAGCAACTTCCTGTGCGGCGCGCACTTCGACAACGTCTCCTGGTCGAAGTGTGTGCACGAGTTCACCATCGGTGGCAACATTTACTGAACGATGTCCCAAAATTTCGATACGCACCAATTCTTGTGGGTCAAGAACCATTGAACGATCAAACAACATGTGAGGCGAGACAGGCGTCATCAAGATGGCACGTAACCGAGGAGACAAAATAGGCCCCCGAGCCGACATGGAATACGCAGTAGAACCGGTGGGCGTCGCAAGAATAAGGCCATCTGCTGCGTATGTCGTGAACATAGCCTTGTCAATATCGACCCCCAGACGAACAGTGTGCCCTGCCTCAGATTTCTCAATGACAACTTCATTCATTGCTAAGTGGTTACTAAGACGCGCACCATTGGCCCACATGGAGACTTCCAGCAGCATGCGATCGTCGTAGTGGTATTCAGTTCCTTCCGTACCGTTATGCCACACATCGAGCGCTTCAATGACTTCGTCATCTTCGACTACAGCCAAATAACCAAGCTGCCCCAAGTTGACTCCGATTAACGGAACCACTCGCCCATTCAGCACATGAACGGACCGAAGCATGGTGCCATCGCCACCGATTGACACCAACACGTCGGCATCTCCAACGTCACCACTAAGGACAGCAGTTGAACTCAGAGATGCAACGTCAGACTCATCGACAACTACTTCGTACCCGTTCGTTGCGGCCCAACTAATGACCCGACCAGCGACCTCAAGTGCGTCAGGGCGAAAACGATGGACGGCTAAACCGAGGCGACTCATGACTCACAACTTACGTAACGGGTGGGGCATTCCACGTACATTAAGAATTCTGTGTTGCCTTCTGCGCCTTTAATGGGCGATTCAATGACGCCAACGACAGTCCCGCCTAAGTCCACCACGGCATCGCGGACTGTATCGCAGGCTTCTTGATGGATGGCCGGGTCCGTGATGACCCCTTTGCCACGAGACACTTCGATACGCCCCGCTTCAAATTGAGGCTTCACCAGCAACACCATTCCTGGGGTTTCATACCCACGTTCGCTACTTACAGAAGCGAAGAAGGCAGACAAGACCTTTGTAAGAGAAATGAATGACAGATCCGCAACCAGCAACGAACACGGGTACGGACAATCGTCCGCAACGAGATCTCGCACATTCACTCCATCACGCCAATCAACCCGAGCATCAGACTTCATATGTTCATGAAGTTGATTACGACCGACATCGACTGCGAACACACGACGCGCGCCACGTTGCAGAACGCAATCCGTGAAGCCACCTGTTGAGACTCCTGCATCAAGCACGGATCTGTTTTCAACCGAAATACCAAACATGTCGAGGGCATGTTCAAGCTTTTCACCACCCCTGCTCACAAAACGACGCTTGACCAATACTTCGATTGGTTCTTCTGGTGCAACCATCCGAGAAGTTTTCTCGGCAATCACTCCACCGACCGTGATGTTGCGTTCATCAATCATGCGAGCAGCGTGAGAGCGGCTCTCTGCTAATCCCCTTTTAACAAGGGCGGCATCAAGTCGCATACGCACCCTTTGAGCGTACTGCTCACCCGTTCACTCCTTGAGCAGGATTTCAGCTACTGCAGATAAATCAGCAACAACAATGTCCGCGTCAGCACCGTCAGTTGCATCCATCACACCGCTGAGAACCATGGCAAAGCGAGCTCCCAGTGTTCGAGCAAATCCTCCGTCGGTATCTGACCTGTCGCCCACCATCACCATCTCTTGTGGCAACACATCGCTACATAATTCTCGGACCAGCTTTGCCATCGGACCATATGGTTTTCCAGTGACAGTTGGAGTCACCCCAGAAGCCTTTTCAATTGCCGCAAGGATTGATCCGCCACCAGGAATCGGTCCGTTCGGCGTTGGATACGTCGGGTCATCATTGGAGCCAATCAACACAGCTCCGCCACGTACAGCCGTCAATGCATCGGTTAACACTTGATAGTTGAACTCCCGATGGAACCCAACGACTACGGCATCAAAATCGCCAGAGGCCATCGGCTCGATATACGCCACCACCACATCATTCGCTATTCGACCAACTTCCTCAATAAGACCGCGTCCTCCACACACCAACACACGCCATCCACTCTTCATTGCAGTGGCTGCCGACATGGCTGACGTGACAATGTCACCCTCAGCAGGGATTCCGATTGAGCCCAAAGCAGCTACTTGCTCCTCGTATGTTGAAAATGAGTTATTGGTGACGAAGACAACCCGGATGCCAGCTTCTCGCAATGAGGCAATCGCACGTACAGAGCCGGGAATTGGCTGATGAGCGAGCCAAACAACCCCATCAAGGTCACACAACACAACTTTTGGACGGACGGTTTTGCGCATAGTCATTAATCCTGCCACGCTTTAGCCCATGCCCCGCTTTGAACCCTTCGCCGCTCTCCGATATTCAACCAGTGGATCGACCGATATCACGGCGCTGACATCTGCTCCCTACGACGTGTTCGACGAAGACCAACGAGCCAACTATGCAGCTACAGACCCACACAACATCGTTCTCCTTGATTACCCAATAGACGCCGACGGACCATCGCGCTACCAGTTATCCGCTGATCGTTTAAAGGAATGGCGCAAGAGCGGACACATCGTCTCAGACGACTCCGCCACCTTCTCTATCTACAGAATGACATTCACCGACGAAGCCGGCACCGAGCGCACGACGGTCGGAGTAATTGGTGCGCTCGAAGTTGTTGATGAAGGCGCGGGCGGAGTTCTTCCCCATGAACGCACGACCCCCAAGGCAAAGACAGATCGTCTTGATCTCACCATTGCCACTCACGCAAACCTCAGTCCGGTCTGGGGCTTGTCCCTCACTCCTGGTCTTACAGCTGCACTTAGCGAACCGGGCGAACTTGTAGCGCAATGCACCGACGAAGAAGGCGTCCATCACGTACTTGAGCGCGTGTCAGATCCTGTGCGCATCGCCACCATTTCTCGTCTCGTCTCTGAGAATCCTGTCCTCATCGCAGACGGACATCATCGTTACGCAATCAGTCGCACATTCAGAGACCAAAGCCGAACAGCCGGTAGCCCTCAAGGTGCAGAACTAACGATGACGTATGTTGCTGAATTGGTCCAGGAACAACTCAGCGTTGCTGCAATTCATCGCATGTATGACATTGATAACGCAGCTCTGCTGTCAGTACTTACTGGCCATTACGACACAGCGGATGCTGGCAAGGTTGGGTCACACACAATCAGTGAGATGGACTCGCGCGGTTCACTGTGTCTCGTCTCTCCAGACGGCACAGGCACATTCCTCACACCACGTGCCGACACATTTGCAGGGGTCCGCGACATGGATAGCGCTCGTCTCGAACATGCCCTGCGCAACACTGAACATTCAGTTAGTTACCAACACGGAGTAACCGAAGTGGTCAACAAACTTGCTACCGGCGTTGCAGCCTCAGCAATACTGATTCGACCCGTATCACTTACTGAAATTCGACGTACAGCAGACACTGGCGAACTCATGCCACCGAAGTCAACGTTCTTTACGCCAAAGCTTCGCACCGGCATGGTGATGCGAGATTTGAATTAACTAACTGATTGAAGCTTCGTAGATCGACGCGATAGACGCGCCGATAGCTGTATTGAATTCTGCTTCAGTCTGTTGTGCAGACAAACCCTCAGTAAGCGCACGCGAGAAGCTGGCAATGACTCCCTTGTTCCGACTCAGGCGAGCGTTGGCATCAACACGTGAATAACCACCAGATAATGCAACCACCCGAAGAACACTTGGGTGAGCAACCAATTCGTCAAAGAAACCATCGGTCTCTGGAAGAGTCAACTTCAACATCACTGGCTGATCTGCTGGTTGCTTGTTTAGTTCGGCGAGAAGTGCAGCCTTCAGCAAAACTTCTGCTTCGGCTTTTTGAGGGCTATTGATATCGACTTCAGGCTCAATGATCGGAATCAGGCCAGCGCGAAGAATTTGACGGCCAACTTCAAACTGCTGAGCCACCACAGCTGTGATGCCGTCAGCATTAGCCAACTTAATAACTGAGCGCATCTTTGTTCCGAAAACGCCCTTCTTCAAGGCACGAGCAAGCAACGCATCAAGGTCTGGGTTTGGCTTCATGATCTGCACACCCTGTGCTTCATCGGCCAATCCTTTATCAATCTTCAAGAACGGAATGACATGCTTTTTGTTCCATAGAAATTCTGCACTGCCCATGCCGCCAATCTCGCGGTCCATGGTTCCTTCAAACAAAATTGCGCCAAGTACACGGTCGCCGGTGAATTCGGGACTTTCCACCATGCGACTACGCATTGCGTGAATGACATCGAACATCTCAGAATCATTTGAGTATGCAGTTTCCTGCACGCCGTACAACAGCAATGCTTTAGGTGTGCTTCCGCCGCTCTGATCGAGGGCGGCGATAAAACCTTTTCCGTTACGCATTTGCGCGAGTTGCTCTTGATTCATTCGACAACACCTTTCATCGAGCCCCGAAGCAGACACGCACGTGCACTAGGCACTTTCGGGGCGATGTCAATAGTAGTCAGATCTCGAGATCAGTTGAAAGATTCTCCAGTAGTCGCGAGACGGCCTTGCGGACGTTCGCTTTACGGCGCATAGAAATCACCTGATCAGCCAACACTTCGGTTCTACTGGTTACGCCAGCGCCTGACCTGAAGAACCGACGACGAACAATGCCCACGACACAGACACTGTCACCCACGTGAGTTGTGTCGCATTCTCCTGCACATGCAATCGGCACCGAAATTCGTCCTTCTTCTACCTGAGTTGCCATATCGAAACTCGATACGACTTCCCCCGACTGAAGGGTGCGCTGAACGGGAGGCGATGTCACTTCGCCGATGAGTATGACCATATTGACACCGACCGTGTCAATGCTTGTTGTTGTGGAAACCATGTACTTCTCCTAGTTGTTACTAGGAATGTGTGCATTAAGCGCCCAGAGTGGAAAGCCTTTCGGCAACATCTACAAAACCTGGGTCAATTGCTGCGATTCGCTCAAAGAACTGACGCGCCTTAATTACGTTGCCTTCTTTGTCATACAAATCAGCAATGACGAACCATTGACGAAGGTGGTACTCGGATGGACGATTCATATCGCCCGCTGCCTTTTCCATAAGTGCAAGAGCTTCAGTAATTTGACGACGATCAGCCATTGAACCGGCCATAACAATTCGACCCTCAGCCATCAACTCAGGATGAGGAGATGCTTCGAGAAGTTCTTGCCAGTACTTTTCAACCATTTGATGTTCACCCAAAGCGCGATGACAATCCGCAATTACTGCATGATTGAAAATCCAATCTGGATTTAATTTCAATGACGCTTCGAATTCAACAAGCGCACGCTTCCATTGTCCGGCGCGATACAGACACAAGCCGAGCATTTCGCGCACAGCAGCCACTTCGGAATATTCACGCGACATTGGGTTAAGAATCTTGCGAGCATCGTCGTAACGATGTGCTTCGAATGCTTGCAATGCAGCGTCATAACGCTTCAATGCTCGCGGTGAAGCCTTCGACCCAAGAGCTTTTTCAAACTGATCTACAACAGAGTCAAGAGCACGAACTTCTTTACGACCACCCTTTTGTGGACGACCTGTTCCTTTCGAACGTGGACCAAAACTAGGAGTTTTGCGCGCTGGACGAACTGAACCTTCGTCTACCCAATCTTCACGAGAACGCTCGGGTGGCAAAGACATTTCGCCACTTGTGCGACGTTCGCCAATGCGGCCTTTAACTTCATCTGAACGTTCTTGCGCTGCAGTGCGTGGTGGACGAGAGTCACGATCAAACGAACGAGGGCGATCATCACGGTCGCCACGAGGTGGGCGTGAATCACGATCGAAACTGCGAGGTGGACGAGAGTCACGATCAAACGAACGTGGCCTGTCATCACGATCACCACGAGGTGCGCCACGAGGAGCATCACGATCAAACCTACGAGGACGATCATCACGGTCGCCACGAGGCGGGCGTGAATCACGATCGAAACTGCGAGGTGGACGAGAGTCACGATCAAACGAACGTGGCCTGTCATCGCGATCACCGCGCGGTGCGCCACGAGGAGCATCACGATCAAACCTACGAGGACGATCATCACGATCGCCGCGAGGTGGACGAGAGTCGCGATCAAACGAACGTGGCCTGTCATCACGATCACCACGAGGTGCTCCACGAGGAGCATCACGATCAAACCTACGAGGACGATCATCACGATCGCCGCGAGGCGGGCGTGAATCACGATCAAACCTACGAGGACGAGAGTCACGATCAAACGAACGTGGCCTGTCATCACGATCACCACGAGGTGCTCCACGAGGAGCATCACGATCAAACCTACGAGGACGATCATCACGGTCGCCACGAGGCGGGCGTGAATCACGATCGAAACTGCGAGGTGGACGAGAGTCACGATCAAAC
>CAMDLK010000049.1 GCA_945901725.1 Bifidobacterium breve
CAGACCCTTGCCAACTGTTATCTCGCACTCGAACACAATCTCGAAATAGTTGCGGCGTTAAACAAGATTGACCTGCCAGCAGCTGACCCAGATCGTTATGCGGCAGAAATTGAAAACATCCTCGGAATTCCTGCTGATGAAATTCTGCGTATTTCGGCAAAGACGGGTGAGGGGGTTCCTGAACTTCTCGATGCAATCGCTGAACGAATTCCTGCTCCGGTTGGCGACATTGATGCGCCGTTACAAGCTCTGATCTTTGACTCGCAGTTTGACCAATACCGAGGCGTCGTCTCCAGTGTTCGAGTGATGAACGGCCGGTTGTCAAATGGCAGTCGTTTGTTCTTCATGCAGGCGCGAGCAACTCATGACGTTATTGAAATCGGTGCACGTGCGCCTGTTCCAACTCCAGTTGCTGAACTTGGGCCCGGTGAAGTGGGATATCTCATTGCGGGTATCAAAGATGTTGCTGAAGCTCGCAGTGGTGAAACTGTGACGAACTCTTTGAACCCTGCCTCTGAAGCCCTTGACGGGTATCGCGATCCGAAAGCAATGGTGTTCTGCGGTTTGTACCCAATTGATGGTGACGACTTTGAAACTTTGCGCGAAAGCATCGAGAAGCTCAAACTAAATGATGCGTCCATCACCTATGAGCCAGAGTCATCCGGCGCTTTGGGGTTCGGCTTCCGTTGTGGCTTCCTTGGTCTCTTGCACATGGAGATTGTGAAAGAGCGCCTCGAGCGTGAATTCAACTTGGCCCTTATTGCAACAGCGCCATCGGTTGCTTACCGCGTGACCCGTACAGATGGTGTGGTTGTTGAAGTAGCAAACCCCGCTGACTTGCCCCCAATGCAGAACATCAGCTTCATTGAAGAGCCATTCTTCAAAGTGTCGATTATTACGCCGAAGGACTACACCGGAACGTTGATGGACCTGTGCCAGTCACGTCGCGGTGAGATGGTGAAGCTTGAATATCTGTCGCCAGAGCGCGTTGAACTGCACTATCTCATTCCACTTGCTGAAGTGGTCGTCGACTTCTTTGATCAGATGAAGAGCCGCACACAAGGGTACGCGAGCCTTGACTACGAACTAGATGGCTACCGCAAGAGCGACCTCGTGCTTGTTGACTTGCTGCTTAACGCAGTTGCAGCAGACGCATTCAGCACAATTGTGCATCGTGACAAAGCGTTTGATTATGGCCGCCGTATGTGCGCCAAACTTCGTGAACTCATTCCGCGTCAAATGTTTGATGTGCCCATTCAGGCAGCAATCGGCGGCAAGGTCATTGCGCGTGAAACTGTAAAGGCAAAGCGCAAAGACGTGTTGGCTAAGTGTTACGGCGGCGACATTACGCGTAAGCGCAAATTGCTGGAAAAGCAAAAAGAAGGCAAGAAAAAGATGAAAGCCATCGGTCGGGTAGAAGTGCCAGGCGACGTTTTCATTAGTGCGTTGAAATTAGACGACTGATGTCTCAGCAAGCGACTGACAGATCGTCGATGTTTCTTTCGCTCCGACATAGAAACCTTCGAATCTATTTCTTCGGCCTTCTGCTGTCGAATGTCGGCACATGGCTGCAGTTCACTGCGATGTCTTTGTTGATTTATTCGATCAATAACAAGGCGACTGATGCCGGAATCAATACCTTCGCGCAATTTATTCCCATGTTGGTGCTTGGCGCCTGGGCTGGCGGTTTCGCGGATCGACACAATCGCCGCCGTGTCACCTTTTGGTGTCAATCACTTCTAGGGGTTCAAGCCGTGGTTTTGGCAGTGGTCACATTCACGGGTCATGTTTCATTGCCAATGATTTATCTTTTGTCGTTTGGAACGGGTATTGCGAGTGCCATCGATAATCCATCTCGCCGAGGTTTAGTCACTGAACTGGTTGAATCATCAGAGATTCCAAACGCAATGTCATTGAACACCACGGTGATGACTGGCTCCCGCATTTTTGGTCCTGCTTTAGCTGCCGTGCTGATCGGGCCTCTTGGCACGGCATGGCTGTTTGCGTTAAACGCAATCTCGTATCTTTTTGTTATTGGTTCGTTACTACTGATTGACAAGACAAAGATGTTGCCGGCTACGTCCGCTGCTCGTGGAGGAATGCCAGTCCGCGAAGGCTTGTCGTTTGTGTGGCGCGACCCCATGTTGCGCCGCGCATTCATTGTGTTCACCGTGGTGAGCACCTTCGCTTTTAACTACAGCGTGGTCATGCCCAAATTGAGTGACGTTCGGTGGGGTCAGGCGAACGGGTATCCGATTTTGTTGACATGCGTCAGCATCGGCAGTGTCTTTGGGGCATTAGGCACTGCTCGGTTCACCCGAATAACAATGCGCTGGTACGCAACACTCGTCATCATTAACGGGGTGTCATGTATCGCGATTGCATGGGCTCCGAACTTCCTGGTGGCGTGCCTTTTGTGCTTTCCTCTAGGCCTTGGTGGCACTGGACTTGTTGCATCAATGAACGGCCTTAGTCAGCAGAACACGCCTCCAGAAATGCGTAGTCGCATGTTGGCATTAGTGGCTGTGGCATTTCTTGGTTCGACACCCATTGGTGGCCCAATCACGGGCTGGATTGGCGACAACATTGGAATTGAGTGGTCGATTGCGTATGGCGGATTTTTGACTTTATTGTTTGTCCCAATGTTGTGGAAGGACAGATGAGCACATCTATTTGGTGGATACGCCGCGATATGCGGGTGACCGATAACAAGGCGTTGCAGTTAGCTGCAAAAGATGGCGACGTAGTGCCGCTATTTGTTGTCGACCCTCGTTTCGAAAAAGCCGGGTTAGCCAGGCGTGCGTTTATGTTCCAAACTCTTCGTGCACTTGATGCTGCGACCGGCGGAAAATTGGTTCTGCGCTATGGAGACCCTGTTGTAGAAGTTGCACAGATGGCCAAAGAAGTTGGCGCTCGTAGTGTTCACGTGGCTTCTGATTTTGCTCCCTATGGTCAGGCCCGAGACCAGCGTGTTCGTGAGGCACTAAAAAAAGTTGACGCCACATTGGTTGAATCAGATTCGCCGTATTGCGTAAATCCAGGCACGGTGCTGAAGGACGACGGCACTCCGTTGAAGGTATTCACGCCGTTTTATCGTCGCTGGTCATTAGTTGATTTTTCTAGCGCAGTCGAAACCTCTGTTTCATATGCCGATGCAGTGAGTCATGGTCAGGGTTTTCCTGACATTGATTCGTCTGCATTGAATCTGCCAAAAGCTGGCGAAGAAGCCGCATGGCGCAGGTGGGAAGAATGGTCTCCTCGACTGGATGCGTACCAAGAGGAACGCAACAACCCAGGTGTCGATGGCACATCCTTGATGTCGCCCTACCTTCGTTTCGGTGTCGTACATCCGCGTCAATTGATTGCTCGATTGAACGGAACATCGGGTGCAGATCATTACCGCCGTGAACTTGCATGGCGCGAGTTCTATGCCGATGTTTTGTTTCATCAGCCACGCACTATGTGGGAAAACCTGCAAGAAAAAATGAACGTGTTGCCTCGTGACACCGATGCAGCAGCTCACGCACGCTTTGAGAAGTTCTGCGCGGCACAAACGGGGTATCCCGTTGTTGATGCTGGTATTCGACAGATGTTGTCAACCGGAATGATGCATAACCGAGTGCGAATGATTGTGGCGAGTTTCTTGGTGAAAGACCTCCATCTGCCATGGCAATGGGGAGCGCGCTTCTTCATGCAGCATCTTGTCGACGGCGACATTGCGTCAAATAATCACGGGTGGCAGTGGACTGCCGGAACAGGCACTGATGCTGCACCGTTCTTTCGAGTGTTTAACCCCACGTCGCAGAGCGCAAAGTTCGACCCAACAGGTACATACCTTCGACGCTGGATTCCTGAATTGGCAGAACTCGACAATGCATCAATTCATGAACCATCAACGTTGGGTCTACTGGCGCCATCCGGGTATCCAGAACCCATGGTTGACCATGCTGCAGAGCGAATAGAAGCATTAGCGCGCTACAAATCGGTCAGCGGAAAGTAAATTTGTAGCACCATGCTCGACGAACGCAAAACCGCCATCCTTCGGGCCGTCGTCCAGGAATATGTAGCCACTGGGCAACCAGTTGGTTCAACACATATTGCACAGAAGTCATCTGTGATGGTTTCGTCTGCCACAGTGCGAAACGAAATGGTTGTTCTTGAACAAGAGGGCTATTTGGCCCAACCGCACACTTCTGCTGGTCGTATTCCCACCGATAAGGGGTACAGGCATTTCGTTGACTCCATTTCAACAGCCGGCGTGTTGGCATCAGAAGATGCAACTCAGGTAGGGGACTTCTTTAAGGCCACGCATGGTCGGTTGGAAGATCTGTTGCGCCATACCACCACGCTTCTTGCAGACATCACCCACCAAACTGCAGTCATCGTGGGGCCAGAAGCAGACACAACCATCGTGCGCGCGGTCCATATCAGTCGTGTCACGTCTCGCACGGCAACAGTGGTTGTGGTGTTGTCGAATCACAATGTGGAAAACGACATGATTCAAATGTCTGAAGACATCACTGACCAACACATCTCAGACGCTGTTTCTCATTTGTCGCGAACCCTTGTCGGGCATTCTTTAGGAGACGTCACAACGGTGTCTTCAACAAACGATGCTCATGTTGATGCAGTGTGTTTTGCAACAATCAATGCATTGTCACGCCACCGTAACGAAGCACCAGTGTTCGTAGGTGGAGCATCGTCTATGGCTAATGCATTCGATGCGGTAGATGTTGTGCGTGATGTGTTGTCCACCATTGAGCAACAGTTCGTAGTTGTGACACTGTTGCAAGACATGCTCGATAGGGGGCTGTCGGTTGCTATTGGAGCCGAGCATGGTGTCGAACCACTTGTGTCGTGTTCTGTTGTGGTGTCACCTGTGTTTGCGGATGGCGAAGTCATCGGTACTGTAGGGGTCCTTGGTCCTACCCGTATGAATTACCCGCAAGCACTGACAACAGTCGAAGTAGTGAGCGCCCAGTTGGGCCGTCATATTGCAGAAGGAACGCTATGAGTGCCGATTTTTACCAACTCTTAGAAGTAGATCGCACTGCAGGTGCTGATGAGATTAAGCGCGCGTACCGCAAGCGCGCACGCGAATTGCACCCAGACGCAAACCCAGATGATCCTGAAGCAGAAGACATGTTCAAACAAGTCAGTCATGCATATGAAGTGTTGTCAGATCCTGAGACTCGTAGTCGGTACGACCGCTTTGGTGATGCTGGTATTTCCGGCGCCGGTTCAGGCGGTGGGTCAGACCCATTCGGTGGCGGCGGAGGTTTCGGTGACATCTTTGAAGCGTTCTTCGGTGGCGGCGGTGGCCGTCATCAAGCAGGACCACCTCGCGGTCAAGACCTTGAGGTCACTGCTCGTGTAGATCTCATGGCAGTGATGTTCGGCACCCAGGTCACAGTTGATGTGAACACTGCAATTGCGTGTACCGACTGTTCTGGTTCTGGTGCAGGGTCCGGCACTCAACCTGTCACCTGTACTGAATGTGGTGGAGCAGGCCAAGTACGTCGTGTTCGCCAAAGCATGCTTGGTCAAATGGTCACGACTGGTGCATGTGGTCGTTGTGGCGGCATGGGCACAGTTGTTGTAACTCCTTGTTCCAAATGTTCAGGTGAAGGTCGCGTTTCATCTCGTGAGTCGTACACAGTTGATGTTCCGGGCGGAATCAATTCAGGTCAAACAATGCGTCTTACTGGTCGCGGTGCAGTAGGTCCTCGTGGCGGAGACGCTGGCGATTTGTATGTGCATGTCGCTGTTGCGCAGCACCCTCGCTTCGCACGTGAAGACGACGACCTTATTTGTGACCTTCCGTTGACAGTGTCACAAGCAGCGCTCGGCGTGCATCAAGTCTTAGAAGCACTTGACGGTGATCTCGACCTCGTTGTCCCCGCCGGAACACAGCACGGTCACGAGTTCGTGGCAAAGGGTCGCGGTGTCACACATTTGAATGGCCGCGGACGTGGTCATCTTCGCGTTCGAGTATCAGTTGTTGTTCCATCGCAACTCAACGACGAACAAGAGTCCTTGTACAGGCGCCTGGCGGAGATTTCAGGTGACGAAGTGGCGTCAGCCGACAAGGGCATCTTTTCGCGCATCAAATCCGCATTTTCATAAAAAGTATCGATGGTCGCACACTTGCGGCGTTGTATGCACCACACTGGGTGGTGATATGGCTTCTTATACCGATGACGAACTGCTGGAAGATTCTCCGTTTACTCGACTAGTCGGGGAGCGTCTGCGCCGTATACGGCAACAGAAACAATGGTCGTTGTCTGATGTTGAGGACAAGAGTGACAGTGAGTTCAAGGCCTCTGTGCTTGGCGCATACGAACGCGGAGAGCGGGCGATCTCGGTTCCACGGCTCGAGCGCCTTGCCCGCTTCTATGGCATCACGATTGACCAATTGTTGCCCCGCGATACACAACGCATTGATGATGGAGGCGCAATCGACGGAGCTCCACGCAAATTGCGTATTGATGTCGCCCGTCTTTCAACGATGGGCGGACCACAATTTGAAATGCTTGAACGTTTCTTGCGCATGATTCAAGTGCAACGCCAAGACTTCAACGGCAAAGTCATTACTGTTCGCGCTCATGACACTCGTGCAATTGCCGTCATGCTTGATGTTCCCGTAGATCAAGTGGGAGACAAGCTCTCTGAACTTGGTCTCTTGTTTGTGCCGCCGGCCGCATAGGAACTGTTGATGTCTGAGTTCGGGGTCTACGTTCACATCCCGTTCTGTCGTCACCGCTGTGACTACTGCGCTTTTGCAACTTGGACTGATCGTGACCATCTCATGGTTGCGTATGTTGACGCAGTCATTGCTGATATTGCACGAGCTGTCGAAAAGGGGATGCCGGTTGCGGACACTGTGTTTTTCGGCGGCGGAACTCCCACGCGTCTTGCACCTGAACTACTTGCCTCAATAGTCAAAGCAATTCCTGTCACCACGAATGCCGAAATAACAATTGAATGCAACCCCGATGACGTGACTGTCGAAATGATGAAGATCTACGCTGCCGCTGGTGTAAATCGCATCAGTATGGGTGTGCAGTCAATGGTTGAACATGTTCTGCAATCACTTAATCGCACGCATGACCCCGCAAATGTTGTCAAAGCAATTGCTGCTGCTCGTGAAGGTGGAATCACATCTATCAACTTGGATCTGATTTACGGAGTCCACGGGGAATCTGTTGACGACTGGCGCACCACAGTTGAACAAACCATTGCATTGCAACCAACGCACATCTCGGCGTACGGGTTGACGGTGGAAGCCGGAACACCGTTAGCCGAAGATACGAGTCGTCATCCAGATGACGATGATCAAGCCGACAAATATGTGCTTGCTGATGATTTGTTCTCAGCAGCCGGATTAATGAATTACGAAATCAGCAACTGGGCACTTGCGGGTCATGAGTGTCGTCATAACCAGGTGTATTGGTCGCAAGGCAACTACACAGGGTTTGGTTGTGCTGCTCATTCGCATCTGGACGGAAGACGGTGGTGGAATGTTCGCACCCCTGATAGGTACATCGATTGCGTTGCTAAGAACGAAACCGTTGAAGCGTCAGACGAAGTCTTGGATGCACCAACTCGGGCCAGAGAAGCCTTGGAATTGTCACTGCGCACACGTGATGGGGTTCCGCTAGGAACGCTTGATGTTGAGGCCCTAGAAGGCTTGGTGGAAGTGGTGGGAGAGCGCATTGTCCTCACACGCCAAGGGCGTTTATTGGGAAACGAAGTGAGTCTGCGCCTGACCCCCTGATAAAGTGGTCATACCTTTTGAGGGCGTGTAGCTCAGTTGGTAGAGCACCACCATGACATGGTGGGGGTCCCGGGTTCGAGCCCCGTCGCGCCCACTAGATGTATTTACCCATGTCATTCGTACTGCGTATTAACGAATTGAGTCGCTTGTAATGGAAATCTTGCTGGCACTCTGCGCTGCTGCCGTTTATGGCGTTGCTGATTATTCAGGTGGTCGGGCCAGTCGCACTGTTTCCCCAATCGTTGTCACTGCAATTGGCCAAGGATGCGGACTTCTTTTTCTCATCGTCATTGTTCTTGCTTCGGGCGTGCCGACGCCTCCTGCTTCAGATTGGTTCTGGGGCGGTATCGGTGGCATTGCGGGTGCGAGCGGTCTTCTTGCCTTTTACAAAGCAATGGGAAGCGGATTCATGGCCATCGTTGCTCCGGTGTCTGCTGTAACTGCAACAGCGGTACCCGTCATCGTTGGGCTGTCGCTAGGCGAACGCCCAAGTGTTCTGTCGTTGTGCGGAATTCCCGTAGCGCTTGTTGCAATCGCATTAATCAGTGACATTCTCGGGCCCAATCATCGAAGAGCTCCCCGCAAGATTTTTGTCATGGCATTTGGTGCCGGAAGTGTGTTCGGCTCGCTATTTGTGATTCTGGGTCATACAAGTGACAACTCGGGGCTATGGCCAGTTCTCGCAATGCGAGTTACGTCGGTGCCCTTCATGTTCATGGTGATGTACTTCACAAAGAACAAGCCATCAGCTGCTCGCCCACAATTGAAGTTTGTTGCAGGTTCAGGAATTCTTGACACGGCGGCAAATGCTCTTTATTTGTTGGCGGTTCGTCACGGTTTGATGTCAATCGTGGCAACCATTAACTCGTTCTACCCAGCAAGCACATTGTTGTTGGCCGTCGGGTTAGACAAAGAAAAGATTCACCGTCCACAAGCCATCGGACTAGTGCTAGCGGGTGTTGCTTTAATCATGATTACGGTGTCGTAATCACTTTTCGCCAAGAGCAGCCTTTACGATCTTCTCAGATTCGCGCATTGCGCCCTTAAAGATTCCTTTTGACATCAATGATGTTTCACTCTTACGACGTGTTTCGTAGATTTCAGCACGCATTTGGTGAATCTCTGGTTCGTCTGGTGCTGCCCAGCCTGCAAAGTCTGCAAGATGGCACGCAAGACGAAGGTCTCCTGATGCTGCAAGTTCAGCAGCGCGACGCATGAGAACATCTGCACCACCAGATAGTGACGCAAGTTCAACTGCAAGAACTTCATCGGGTGATGGCTTGAGGCGTGACGGAGCACCATCCCACCATCCACCGAACAAACGCCAAATGTTTCTGACTACAAACTCTGGTTCGTCGTACAGCGGACGAAGGTATGGCTTACCAAGAGTGGCTTCGGGTACACGCACTGTATGGATGATCGTGTTTAGCGTTTCGCCAGCATTCATCATGGTCACAACGTCACGAACGAGGTTCTCTAATGCAGTTGCGATTTCATCCAGCACTCGCGCAATTCGCTCTTTGCCAGCAATAGGTAGGCCGTGAGCTGGCAGCAGAAGTTCGGGGCCCTTTGCAATCATGTCGCGCAGTGCAGCGGCCCATTCAATTGGCCAACGCTGAACCTTTTGCGGGTTGCCGGCATTTGGGAAATTCCAGATGACGAAGTCGCCCGATGCGATCCATTTTTTCTCAGGGAACCATGACCATAAGTGATCGTCTGTTTCGCCGCGACCATGGTGAAACTCAACTTCGGTGTCACCGAATTTCATTGAGGCGAACTTGTCAACAACGTCGGTGGTGTCAAGAGTATTGCGCGGAATGAAGTCACTGAGCCGTGGTGCTCCGTCTGCGGGCCGTAGGTCATTCATAATGCTGTTGACATCACCACGGATGCCGCCAAACTGACGCGCGTTGATTGCAACGTTCCAATCATTGGTGTATCTGTAGCGATCAAAGCGCTGTTGCACATTTTTATGACCAATTACGCGCGGTGCTTGATGTCCAAGTGCTGCAGCATTTGCTCCGAAGGCGACGCTTCCGCCAACGTGATCAACATGGCCATGCGTGTAGACCAAAGCATTGAATGGGTCCGATGACCATGAACGAATGGAATCAACTACTTGTTGGCCTGTGTTGACATGGCTGGTGTCGAAGCACACAAGACCATCGCCAGAATTCCAAGTGACCACATGGCTAAAGGATTCAACCATGGCGAGCCCTTCGGCGATTTCCGATAGTTCACCACTAGTTCTGTTAACTGGTTCGTCAGCTTTTCCAGAGTCAACAATGCGGGTACTGAGAGCGAGAAGGTCAGCCATGGCTACATCTTAGGCAAGCCAAGAAAGCGCTCTCCCAAAATGTTGCGCATCACGTTTGAGGTGCCACCCATGATGGTGTACCCGGGGCTGTACGCAAGCCCTTTTGCTGCATCGTCCCAGATCATTGCATTAGCACCCATTGCGCGTGATACGAATTGGTCAACTCGCTGCTGGTGCTCTGTGCAGAAGCATTTAGTTGCAGCAGAGAACCCGGCAGGTGCCTGCTTTAACGTTTCGCGAATTACCAAAATACGGCCAATGCGGTAACCGATTTCGAGAGCAGCAATTTCTTGGCGAACAGTGCGATTTGTTCTGTCAACCATTGCGCATGCTTCTTGGAAGAGGAAGTAGTTCGAGACAAGTCTGTCGATGCCACCGCGTTCGTGCTCAAGTTGACGCATGGTCTGAGAAAACGCAGCGCCTTGCTTTCCAACAAGGTTTCCCTTTGGCACGCGAACGTCTGTGTAGAACACTTCACAGAAATGACGATTGGTTGTCATGTCTGTAATGGGTCGCACTTCAATGCCTGGTGTATTCATCGGCACAATGATTTCGCTGATGCCTGCATGTGGTGGTCCGTCGCTGCTTGTGCGGCAAATGAGATAGCAATAATCTGCGTCTGCGCCGAAACTGGTCCAAATCTTTTGACCGTTGATGACCCATTCATCGCCATCGTCTTCAGCGAAAGTTTTCAACGATGCAAGATCGCTTCCGGCATTTGGTTCGCTCATGCCGATGCACCACGTTGTTTCGCCGGCCAAGATGCCTGGCAGGAATTCTTTTTGTTGTTCAGGTGTTCCGTACTGAATGAGTGCCGGACCCATTTGACGATCGCCAAACCAACTGGCTGCAATTGGAGCGCCGGCTTTGATCATCTCTTCGCCAACAATGAGACGCTCGATAGGGGGTCGTCCGCCACCACCAAATTCAGTTGGCCAGATGAGACCGATCCAGCCGTGAGAGGAGAGCTCGCGCGAGAACTCTTTCGAGTACCCGTTCATCCACGAAGCTGTATCGCGTCCGTATCGGGCTACGCCATCGGCTGCGACGGCTGCAGCCTTCTCGCGAAGGGCAATGTGTTCAGGGCTCCACTCAAAATCCATTAGAGAAGATGGTAGGGCGCAGACTTGCGCGAAACGCTATTGTGTACAAGTCTGATACAAGTGAGATTCGGCACACTGCCGACACAAAGAATGAGGTGTTCCCGTGGCAAAGATCAAGGTTGAAAATACGGTCGTCGAACTAGATGGCGATGAAATGACTCGCATCATCTGGCAGTTCATTAAGGACCGTCTCATCGTTCCGTACCTCGATATCAATCTTGAGTACTACGACCTTGGTATGGAGCACCGCGATGCAACAGACGACCAAGTCACTATCGATTCAGCCAACGCAATCCTGAAGCATGGAGTCGGCGTGAAGTGCGCCACCATCACCCCAGACGAACAACGTGTTGAAGAATTCGGTCTCAAGAAGATGTGGAAGTCGCCAAACGGCACCATTCGTAACATTCTTGGCGGCGTTGTATTCCGTGAACCAATCATTTGTTCAAACATTCCTCGCCTTGTTCCCGGCTGGACCAAGCCAATTGTTATTGGTCGTCATGCACATGGTGATCAATACAAGGCAACAGACTTCAAGGTTCCAGGCGCTGGCACGGTCACAATGACCTACACGCCTGAAGATGGCAGTGAGCCAATGCAGTTCGAGGTTGCCAAGTTCGGCAAAGACGGCGGCGTCACCATGGGTATGTACAACTTCAACGACAGCATTCGCGACTTTGCTCGCGCGTCGCTTCGTTATGGCTTGTCACGCAATTACCCCGTGTACATGAGCACCAAGAACACCATCTTGAAGGCATACGACGGTCAGTTCAAAGATTTGTTTGAAGAAGTCTTCGTAAACGAGTTCAAAGCTGATTTCGATAAAGCAGGTCTTACGTACGAGCACCGCCTCATTGACGACATGGTTGCATGCGCGATGAAGTGGGAAGGCGGGTACCTCTGGGCATGTAAGAACTACGACGGTGACGTGCAGTCAGACACCGTTGCGCAAGGTTTCGGCTCGCTTGGTCTTATGACTTCAGTCTTAATGACACCAGATGGCCGCACCGTTGAAGCTGAAGCAGCACACGGAACAGTGACTCGTCACTATCGCGAACACCAAAAGGGCAACAAGACTTCAACGAACCCTGTTGCATCGATCTATGCATGGACTGGTGGCCTTAAGCACCGCGGCAAGCTTGACAACAACCCGAAACTTCTTGAATTTGCTGAACTTCTCGAGCGGGTCTGTGTTGAAACAATTGAAGCTGGCGAAATGACAAAGGATCTTTCAATCCTCATTTCAAAAGATGCTCCGTGGTTGACAACTGAAGACTTCCTCGAAGCACTTGATCGTCGCCTTCAAGCAAAGATGGCCTAATCACCATGCGTGCTGTTGTCCTTCGTTCACACGGAGGGCCAGACGTTCTCCAATTCGAAGATGTTGCATCACCCATCATTGGTGAACAAGACATCTTGGTCACGGTTGCTGCAACAGCGCTAAACCGTGCTGACTTATTGCAACGCATGGGCTTTTACCCGAATCCGTTTCCTAGTGGACCTGAGATTCCCGGCCTTGAATTTGCTGGAACAGTTGCTGCGATCGGTGAGAAAGTCACCGCGTGGTCAATTGGTGATCGCGTGATGGGAATCACAAGCGGCGGCGCGTATGCAGAGAAACTTGCGATTCATGAACGTCAAGCAATGGCTGTGCCATCAGGTATGTCGTTGCATGATGCAGCAGGAATACCCGAAGTGTTCATTACTGCATGGGATGCGCTTGTTGTGCAGGGTGGTCTCACCTCTGGTCGTTGGGCAATGGTGCATGCAGGTGCGTCGGGCGTAGGCACCGCTGCAATTCAAATTTGTAAAGCCATAGGTGCACGCATTGTTGTCACGTGTTCGGGCGGAAAAGTTGAAGCGTGTCGCACGTTAGGTGCTGATGTTGTTGTTGATTACGGAACACAAGACTTCGTTGCTGAGGTTGCAACAGCAACTGGTGGTTTGGGAGTCGATGTGATTCTTGATGTCATCGGTGGCGACTATGTGGAACGCAATATTGCTTCTCTTGCTGTGAAGGGCCACATCATTCAAGTGGGTGTTATGGCTGGTAAGCCAGTGCCGTTCAATATTGGTTTACTACTGGGCAAGCGCGCATCAATCACGGGCACTGTGTTGCGGGCGCGACCTCTTGAAGAAAAGATTGCTATTAGTCAGCGATTTGCATCTGAGATGTTGCCGTTGTTTTCAACCGGTCAATTGAAGCCAGTAATCGACTCTGTGTATGCGTTTGCAGAAATAGCGTCGGCGCACGAATATATGGCCACCAATGGCAATGTAGGCAAAATCGTAATTACCGTCGCCTGACGGATTGTTTAACGCTTCGCAGCAGGAACGTA
>CAMDLK010000050.1 GCA_945901725.1 Bifidobacterium breve
ATTCATGGTCGGATGCCGTTATGGATTGGCGGACTTGGTCCAAAGCAAACTTTGCGAATGGCCGGAACGTATGCCGATGGGTGGAATGCGGCATACGCGAGCCCATCTCAATACACAGAACTAAATGGCATTCTCGACAATTGGTGTGCCGAGGCGGGTCGTGAGCCGTCGGCAGTTGAACGCAGCATCAACTTGTCATTCGGGCTCAGTACCGAAGATATTGGGGTTGTGAAAGATCAGTTGCGCACGCAATGGGGAGCGGCTGCTGATCGGATAATTGCGGGTTCGTTGCTGGGAAGACCAGAGGATGCAATGGAGCAGATTGCACCTTTTGTTGAAGCGGGAGCACAGCTCATAAACATTGCAATTCGTCCGCCATGGAGTCAGGATCTTCTTGCTGAGTATTTCGAGACCATAGTTCCCATGATGAAGAAGGAATGGTCCTAGTATTCGCCTATGAAAATAGGTGTTCAACTTCATCCACAAGCAACAACAGTTAAGGCAATGCGCGACTCGTGGCGCGCTGCAGATGCAATGGGTGTTGATTCATTGTGGGTCTGGGATCACTTCTATCCGCTGTACGGAGACCCAGAGGCTCCGCATTTTGAGGCGTACACACTTCTTGCTGCCATGGCTGCTGATACATGTCACGCAACTGTTGGCGCATTAGTTACCTGCTTTACATATCGCAATGCACAATTGCTTGCTGACATGTCGCGCACCATTGATCACATTTCTGACGGCCGTTTCATTCTCGGAATTGGTTCAGGCTGGTTCGAACGTGACTACACCGAGTACGGATATGAATTTGGCACAGGCCCGGAGCGTTTGAAACTTCTAGCTGCTGGCATCCCAGTAATCAAGGAACGTTTGGCAAAGTTGACCCCTGGTCCTGTTAAGGGTCACATTCCGTTGATGATTGGTGGAAGCGGTGAGAAAGTCACGTTGAAATTGACTGCCCAGCATGCAGATGCTCATAACGCGTTCGGGCCAGTTGATAACTTCCGCCACAAGATGCAAGTGCTCGACCAATGGTGTGAGAAGTTGGGTCGCAGCCCACGAGAAATCGAACGTACAGTGGCAATCAATGCCGTTGATTTGGTTGATGCAGCCGCCTATGAAGATGCCGGCGCCGACCACCTCATTATTATGACTGGGTCTCCCTTTGATCTAGCGCCAGTCGAGAAGTACTTGGCGCAACGCTAAAACCCTCCGACATTCTGTTCATTCGTTTCTACGACTATGGTTCGGGTTATTCGAATCTGCCGGGGGGCGTATGAATTTTGAGACTGTGTTGTACGACGTTCGTGATGGTGTTGCCACAATCACGTTGAACAGGCCTGATGCAATGAATGCATGGACTCCGCAATTGAGCGATGAGTTGTCTTTGGCCATGGGCGCTGCTGATGCAGATGATGCTGTTCATGCAGTGGTGTTGACAGGTGCTGGGAAGGCGTTCTGTGCCGGAGCGGACTTAAGCGCAGGGGAGAGTGGGTTTCTCGCTGGCGGTGCAAGCGCCAAGGAAGGGCCACGACTCATGCCCTACAAAGTGCGCAAACCGGTGATTGCAGCAATCAATGGTCATGCTGTTGGTGTCGGCATTACATACCCAATGTTGTGCGACATTCGCATCGTCTCTGAGACCGCCAAGATTCAATACGCAATGGTGCGCCGCGGAATCTTGCCAGAACTAGGTTCTCATGTTTTATTGCCGCGTGTAATCGGTTTTTCGCGCGCAGCTGACTTGTTACTGACTGGTCGCCTCATCATGGGCACCGAAGCTGCTGAAATGGGTCTTGCATCTCGAGCAGTTCCTGCAGATCAAGTTCTTGCAGTAGCTACTGAAATGGCACGCGATATCGCAATCAATGTGTCGCCAGTATCGGCGGCATTGGCTAAGCAATTGATGTGGGACGGAATGAACACAAGCGTTGACCACATGATCATGACTGAAGGAAAGCTTTTGCCTGGTCTCACTGCGGCACCCGATTCCGCCGAAGGTGTGCGAGCGTTCTTTGAAAAACGCGCCCCGGAATGGCGTTCCCGCGTCTCATCTGACATGCCCGTTATCCCGAAGTAAGGTTCAATTATGCAAACAGCTCACATCAACGGTATCGATCTCGCTTTTCAAGATTCGGGAGGCAAGGGTCCAGTTGTCATTCTCAGTCATGGTTTCCTCATGGACCACACAATGTTCGACGCACAGGTAGCTGCGTTGACTCCGAAATATCGTGTCATCACGTGGGATGAACGTGGCTTCGGTGGAACATTGGCTACAGGCGAATTCACGTATTGGGATTCCGCTAATGATGTTCTCGGATTAATGGATCACCTCGGTATCGAATCTGCAGTGATTGGTGGAATGTCGCAAGGTGGGTTCTTGTCACTGCGTGTCGCACTGACAGCTCCATCACGCGTTACTGCCTTGATACTTCTTGATACGCAAGCTGGTACAGAAGACCCCGCAACAGTTGAGCCATACAACCAATTGCACGCCGCATGGATCGAACACGGAGCCGTTGCTGTTCAGGACGTTATATCGAGCCTGATTCTCGGACCTGGGGAATGGAATGACTGGTTTGCCAAATGGGGCGCCATGGTGCCCGACCAATTCACAAAGGCATTTCATTGTCTGATGCATCGTGATGATGTCACAAGCCGCCTTGGTGAAATCACCTGCCCAGCTCTTATCGTGCACGGAACAGCTGATGTGGCTATCCCGATTGAAAAAGCTGAAGTCCTTCGCGACCGCATTGCTGGCCCAACAACTTTGGTGCCCATCGAAGGCGGACCACACGCCGCAAACATGACCCATGCCGAGCCCGTTAATAAGGCGATTGTCCAGTTCTTGGCAGCACTCGACTAACTGAAAGACTGGTCTCTCAAAACCTTTGGGGGATACATGCCGTTAGAACTAGACCTTGGACCTGCTGCACAAGCATTTCGTACTGAACTTCGTGAGTGGCTGAAAGTCAACGTTCCGAAAGAACTAGTTGGAGTTTCTGCTGACTCGCTTGCGCGCGGCAATATGACAGCCGCCGGCAAAGAGTGGGTTAAGAAGTTGACCGAAGCCGGATACATGTGTGTGTCATGGCCGAAAGAATACGGCGGTCGCGGACTCACTGGTATTGAAGTTGCCGTGATGAACGAAGAGTTCTCGCGCGCTGATGTGCCTCGCGTTACTCGTGGCATGGGTGAGTGGCTTGTTGGTCCTTCCATCATTGTGTGGGGAACAGACGAGCAGAAGAAAGAATTCTTGCCTCGCATTATCGACGGCACACACCGCTACTGCCAAGGCTTCTCAGAGCCTGATGCTGGTTCCGACCTTGCAAGTTTGAAAACTCGCGGAATCATCGACGGTGACGAAGTTGTAATCACTGGGCAGAAAGTGTGGACTTCAGGAGCAACAGAAGCAAACATGATGTTCTGCTTGTGCCGTACGGATCCTGACACTCCTAAACATCAAGGTATTTCCTATGTTCTCTTGCCAATGTTTACGCCAGAGAAGAAGTCAAACGGCATCGAATTGCGTCCAATTCAGCAGCCCCATGGTGCTTCGCACTTCACTGAAACATTCATGACCGAGTCTCGTGCACCAATCAAAAACATTATTGGCGGTATGAACAACGGCTGGCGTGTAACTATGACAACACTCGGAAACGAGCGCGGAGGAAATGCAACAACTCAACACGTTGAGTTCACTCGTCAGTTCTGGGACGGCGTGAAGCTTCTTAAAGAAAAGGGTCTCACCTCAGACCCTGTTGTTCGTCAAAACTTGGCATGGGCATTTTCGCATGTAGAAATAATGCGTTTCCAGGGCCTCAAGTTGTTGTCCGAAGTGCTTGCTCGTAAAGAGCCAGGACCAGCAGCATCAATCAACAAGATGTTCTGGTCAGAGTACGCACAGAAGTTCAGTACATTCATGGTGAATGCACGTGGTGCAGATTCCATGTTGATTGAGAACGACAAAGACGGCAAGTACGAAGTTGATCGCTGGATCGGTTCAATGTTCCAGCATCGTTCTTCAACCATCTGGGGCGGAACTGCACAAGTGCAGCGCAACATTGTTGGTGAACGAGTGTTGGGCCTGCCTAAAGAGCCAGACCCAACAAAGCCTCGTCCAAACCCGACCTAGACCTCGTCGTCTTCTTCGGCGTGCTTGCCGGTTTCAAACGCTGTCCCGCGAGCAGTGTCTTCCATGCGACGCTTCTTTTCGCGCATGTTGGAGATTGCCTCGGACGTGCTTGAGAACGCAAGACGAGCATTCTTGCCGTCTCGCTTCCACTGTTGAGTATCACCAGAGTGAATGCCCATTTGTGCCGCATCGGCATATGCATCAATTCCTGCTGAAAGGTAAATGAATGCCCAGCCTTCTTCGGTGCGCTTCTCGACCAATTCGCGAATTTGGGCCAGATTGAATTCTCGGCTCTGGTTTTCTTCACCATCGGTAATCGTGACGAAGATGATGTCTTCAGCTTGTAACCCAGCAGCGATGCGTGCTGATTGATCGACCATGGTGCGCCCAATAAGCAGCCCAGTTGCGTCGAGAAGGGGTGTGCCTCCGCGTGGTACAAACGATTGCGAATCCAGGTGTGTGATTTCGGGAAGTGGGGCTCCCCAAATGGTGACATCCTGTGGATCTTGTGAATCGAACTGCACGATGGTCATGCGCGCGTCTGCTCCGTTACGAATCTGTTCGTCGATGAACGTATTGAATCCGCCGATGACATCGTTAGCGATGGGAGCCATTGACCCGGATCTGTCGATGAGGGTGACGAGATGGGTTGAGTTAGGGATATTGGTTGACACTGGATCTCCTTATGTAGAGCCACCATTAAGGTGGTATCTACAATAATAGGGAAGGGGTGTGTCAGGTCTTTTTAGAGGTCCCAGTAGGGTGAACTTTGTCCAGGCTTCGTCTAAATCGAATCTGGGTGGAGAGCCGATCAGACTTGCCGGCACGGTACATCTGCGCTGGGCGTCCTGGAGCACTTCCAAAATCGGAGAATTCTTCAAGCGGGATGATGAAGTCTGTAGTCACAGCAACTTTTCGTCGGAAGTTTGCAGGGTCGACTCTGTATTGCAGGAAGGATTCGTACACCTTGCGTAATTCGGTCATGGTGAACTTTGGTTTGCAAAAACTGAGGGCAACGTTCGTATCTTCCAACAGGCCTCTTGCCACTTTTCGTGCCGCATAAATAATGTTGCTGTGGTCGAACTCAAGGAGTCTGTTGTCACGTAAAGATCTATAGGTAACAAAGCTTGCGGCGTCCGAATACTTAATTGGTCGTAGTTCAGATGGGTGGGGGACTAAGGCCATGTAGGCAATTGCAATAGCTCGGAATCGGTTGTCTCTGTTTGGGTCCCCGAATGCTCCAACTTGATGTAAGTCGCGAGGTTTCAAGGTGAGGCCGGTCTCTTCTTTTACCTTGCGAATTGAAGTGAGTTCCAGCTTTTCATTGTCATCGACCAGGCCGCCGGGCAAGGCCCATTTGCCTTTGGCGCCCCCGGGACGCTTCATGACAAGGACTTCAAGTCGATCTTCTGGTTCGAGTAATCGGTCAGGGTTGATCGTGAAAACAACGGTGTCCACATATACAAAAAAGTCGAGTTGTTTGGTTCGCTGCTGCTTAGTCACAACTTCATAGTACTCAATTAGGTACATATGACTCATTCAATGCGATATCGGTCTCGCACGACTTCAATTAAGTAGTGTGTGTCTGTGGTCCTCGGTGCATTAAAACAGCTTGATCAAAGGCTTCACAAGATGCGCAACAGCGAGCCATCGTCTCTGCAGGCGCGAATTGTTTTGTTTGCTGCTCTTGTGTGTGGTGCTTTCATGGTCAGTGTTGCTATGCGCCAGGCGGGCCCGACTGTCCACCCTGATGAATGGGGTTTCTTATCTAATGGTCAGGTTCTGATTGGGCATACAGAGGCTCCAATTCCGACGGGAAGCTTTTATCCGGCTGGCTATGGAGTAATCACTGGATTAGGCGCGCTGGTGACAGGTTCTTTGCATGGTGCATATCGTTTTTCACTTCTGGCCAACGTGGTGCTGGCAATAGCAACTGCATGGTTTGCTGGTCGTTTGGCGGTCAAGGGTTTTGACGCTTCGAAACTTATGGGTCGTGTGGTTGCTGCTCTTGTCTTTGTATTGCCGGGGACCATCGTGACTGCAATGTTTGCTTGGCCTGAGACAGCTTCGCGTTTAGCTTTCTTGGTGTTCATCTCGCTTGTGATGACAGTTGCAAAGAATCGTTCCTCAATTCAAGTCGTGGGTCTTGGTTTGTTTACGGGCCTGATGCCCGCACTGCACGGTCGATTTACATTGTTAATCCCCGTAGTCGGTTTGGTGTTCCTGTGGTGGGGGATACAACGGCTTATCTCTCGGCGCATCGCGTTGCTTGCATTATTTGTCACGGCAATTGGATACGAGGGATCTCGTCTTCTGAATCAATTTGTTAAGCGTTCTCTATACGAGGCTTCGTATGATCAAGAGAGTCGACTACTTCGTCGTTTGTTTGACCCAACCGTGTGGCCGGCACTGTTGCGAACGATGGCCGGCCAGACGTGGTATCTCACAGCAACTTCGTGTGGGTTGGTGGGAGTCGGTGTTGCCTTCGCCGTTTGGCGTATTCGTTCCGATGGTGGTGCACGTACTGTGTCAGCTGACGCTCAACGCCTCGGTCTACTTGTTCTGATCGTGAGTTCACTGCTGGTTATTTTCACTGGTGGTTTGCAGTTGCTGTACGGCAATCGCGGAGATCATTTGATTTACGGTCGTTACGTGGAAATTCTTGTGCCAGCTCTATTGGTAGTTGCGTGCGTTGGGCTAGAGAAATCTTTTGTACTTGCTCAACGGGCGTGGTTATTGACAGGTTTGTTTGTTGGTGCTTTGTCGCTTTTCTATGTATTGATCGACGGCGGTGATGGGGTCAAAGGCGGTTACATTCGCAACGACATCGTGTTCCCAAACATTGTCGGTACTGATCTTGTGCGTTATTTGGTGACGCCAAGCCTTGTAAATTTTGGCGCTGTTTTTGTGCTTGCTGCGTTGGTGTTGTGGACAGTGTCTCGTCACTATGGTTCGTGGGCGGTTGTAGTGCTCACGGTGGCGCTGGCGGCCGGCTGTATGTACTCAGGTTCACGCAGCATCCTTAGCCGTACGGATGATTTGGTAGCTGTTAGTCAGACTTTGGCAAAGGTTCAAGAATCGGGAACCCAATTGGTTGGCTTTGATATGGGTGTTCGAAATGACAGGTCGTACTACTACTTGCGCTACAAGTTGCACCCCATCAAGATTGTTCGTTTTGATATTTCAGGACCAGACGCGGTGATACCTGCGACGTACAACTGTGTCTACGGCATGCCCAATAGGCCGCCAACGGATGGGGAATGGACCATCGTCGCAGACGAGGTGGTACTCCAACGGGTACTGTTTCAAAGGGCTGGAACGGCCCATTGCTAATGAGAGAGATGCCACACAATGACCTATAGCCCCGACCAATGCGACGTCAGCGTTGTTCTGCCTGTCTATAACGAAAAAGGCCATTTGCGTGCTGAGATCGACCGGGTACGCGCAGCCCTCACTGCTTCGCGCTTTAGTTTCGAGATCATTGTCGTTGATGATGGCTCAAGTGACGGTTCTGAAAAGGAATTGCCGACTATTCCTGACATCACCCTGATTCGTCATCGCCAGAACCAGGGAAGTGGTTCAGCACGTCGCACAGGTACTACTGCTGCCCGCGGTCGGATAGTTGTTTGGACAGACGTCGACATGACGTATCCGAATGATCTCATTCCGGAACTAGTTGAAGCAATGGACGGTTACGACCACATTGTTGGTTGGCGCCAGTCTGAAGAAGGAACTATGAAGTTCCTTCGCACCCCAGCCAAGTGGATTATTCGTAAATTGGCCAGTTATCTGTCAGAGACCGATATCAAAGATTTGAATTCTGGTCTACGGGCATTTCGTCGTGACGTTGCAATGCAATATGTGCACGAACTTCCCAAAGGTTTCTCTTGCGTAACAACCTTGACCATGTCGTTTCTTGGAAACGGTTACAAGATTGCTTTTTTCCCGATTCAGTATTTCCCTCGCGCTGGAAGTTCAAAGTTCCATTGGTTGAAAGATACGCGACGCTACATTTTGCAAGTTGTCCGTATGACCCTGTCGTACAACCCGCTGAAGGTGTTCCTTCCTATTGGCCTCGCTTTGCTATCACTTGGTTTCATCAAGCTCGGTTTTGACTGGGCTGGGCGTGACTTCAAACTTGCAGCCAACACGCTTCTCGTTTTCTTTGCAGCTCTGCAAGTGATAACTGTTGGACTACTTGCGGATCTTGTTGTACGTGCCACTAAGGCGCCTACCGCTGTTCCTCCTGCGTAAGCGGTAACCGTTGTGCCTCAACCGGTCCGTATAGCAATCATCGGTGCTGCGCTGTCAGCCAACAAGGGTGCCGCTGCGATGGTCGAGTCAGTGATGGCTCGTTTGCCTAATGAGATGGGTGACTGTCATTTCGACATCCTCACCACATACCCAGACGCCGACGCATCACGTATTCCTGCTGGTGCTGACGCGGCAGTTGTGGGGCTCCAGCCATTGCGTCTTGCGTTAGTTGAGTTTCCCATTGCATGTTTGGCGTTAGTGGCGCGCACACTACGAATACCTTTGTTCTGGGTTCGTTCGCGTGGTTGTCGTTCGATGTTGGACTCATCGGTCGTTGTGGACGTAGCTGGAATCAGTTTCGCTGATGGTCGTGGGTTCGCAATTGTTGTCTACAACGCTCTCATGACTGGCGTGCCTCTTTTACTGGGAGTGCCCACGGTGAAGGCTGCGCAGGCACTGGGCCCATTCCAATCGATTCCAAATAAGTGGTTGGCTCCGTTGGTGCTGCGTCGCGTGAAGACTGTGTGCGCACGGGGGGCCCGCACACGTGAACATCTTGATTCATTACGTGGAGTCAATGCAGTGGATGTCGCAGATTTGGCTTTTTCACTTGATGAAGCAGCCGGATTGCCTAGTGCAGTTTCGACAGCTCTCAGTTCATTAGATTCGAACTTTATTGTTGTTATGCCAAGCGCTGTCGTGAAGGGCATTTTTGAATCCACGGGTGGAAATTATGTATCTGCGATGGCTTCCTTAGTTGCGGAGATTCGAAGCAAGACAGGTCGCAGTGTTGTCATTGCCCCTCATTCGTATCGTGCAGGTTTGCCAGAAGGCCGAATGAATGATGGTCCCGTGTGTAGAGAAGTTGCCGAAGCATGTGTGAGCGATAGCCAGGTCCTTGGTCTAGATTCCGATCTCACTGCAGGGGAGTTGCGACATCTTGTTGCCCTCGGTTCAGTTCTAGTCACTTCGCGTTTTCACGCCATGATTTCGGGGCTCGCGACATCAACTCCAACTGTGGTGGTTGGCTGGAGCCACAAGTACAAAGAAGTTCTCGACGATTTTGGGTTGTCTTCCTTAGGGCTTGATTCTTCAGCATTGAATAATCCATCTGAGACTGCAGGTGTTGTGGCACGCGTGCTTTCAACTAGAGATGAACTGTCGCAACAGATAACTGCAGCTTTGCCAGCAGTAAAGGTTCGTTCGCTCCGCAATTTCTCCGCAATCGCCGAGGCGGCACGCCGATGAACGTAACGACAGATCTTTCGGGTGTTATTGCATCTGGCATGTGTATTGGCTGTGGTGCATGTGAGATGGCCGACACAACCGTGCGTGTTTCGCTGAATGCCAAGAAACTTATTTTTGAACCTGAGACTGCTGGCTCGCAAGCTGCTGCAGACGTTTGCCCAGCAGTAGCGGTCGATTATGAGGGCCTGCAGAACTATCTGTTTCCCGGGGCCGAGATTGGTGCGTACGGCGTAGTTAGGTCAGTGCATTTGTCGCAAAGCACTAACAGTGCTCGAAATATCGCGGCTAGTTCTGGCGGACTAATCAAAGAAGTGCTTCGTAATCTTTTGACAACCGGAGACATCGATGGGGTGATTGCGCTCGACCATGTAGCCGGCATTGACTTCGCTGCACGTCTTGTGAACACACCAGAAGATGTAGACACCCTGCCAGGTTCGATTTATCACAACCTGAAACAGACACCTGCTTTGCAGATTCTGCGAGACACTCCTGGACGATTTGCTCTGGTAGCAATACCGTGCCAGTTAGAAGGCATGTATGCATGGATCCGAACTCAGGCGCCTGAGCTTCGCGAGAAGATTGTTCTTACTGTTGGCTTGCTGTGTGGCTGGCAGTATTCGCACCACAGCATTAACGCAATGGGTGAATATTTGGGTTACGACCCAACGACTATTTCTGATATCTCGTACCGCGGCGGTGGCCCCGTAGGGAAGTTGACTGTCACTACTAACGATGGTGAGGTTTTCACGGCCAGTCGTCGTGTCGACTTCGGGTATCAAGTGGCGTTCGACAGACACTTCAACACGAATCGCTGTCACGTGTGTATTAACCATTCGAATTTTCTTGCTGACCTTGTGGTGGGTGATGCATGGTTGCCTAGCACCGTGTTTACAAAGACTGGAGTAAGCCTTGTCGTGTGCCGCACAGAGTTTGCTGAGTCGGTTCTGCGGCGGTTGGTTGACAATGGTTCATGTGTGTCAATTGAGGTGGGCGAGGACGAGATTCGGGAATCTCAAACTGACAGAGTGATCTTCGGTGAGTTTGCTTACGCCTATGCAGCCTTCTTGCAGAACCTGGGGTTGCATACTCCGCAACTTGTTGGCCCAAATCATGGCTTCGGAACTCTAAAGCCAGAACGTCAAGTGGCGTCGTTCCATCGCGAGTTGGTGCGCAAGCAGTCGCTAATGGCTGCCAGGCGTTATCGCTACATGAAGTGGCGCAAGGGCACTCGAGAACTTCGCGGTTACATCATGCGTTACGTGCGTTGGTTCCTCGTGCGTATTCTGCGCGTGAAGAGTTTGAGCGGTCAACGTAAAGAGATTTCGAAGGATCGCTTCTCAGGATTCCACTGATTTATTCAACCGGGAAATAACGCTCGACACCAGTGCACCGGTGAGATCAACAGTTATAAAAACGACTCGGCTCATCAGTGCTAGTGACACTGCCATTGGGGTTCCAATGATGCCCCCGGCGAGAGAGGTGAACACCGCTTCGCGAACACCAATTCCTCCTGGTACTCCCACTACGACAAAACCAGCGAGCCAGGAAGTAGTGGTGATGAACAACATGTCTGCGATGCTGATTTTGGCACCAAAAGCTGTAGCGGTGACTGATGTAGAGAGAGACATCAAGATCCACGCTGGAACGTGCAACGCGGTGAGACGAGCGAGTCTCTTCGGGTCTGTCAGTGATGATGCTGAAGACGAGACACGGGTTGCGACGCGAATGATTACTGCACGGAGCGAGGGCTGTGAGAAGGCTGCATAAGCAACTATGAGACCTATAGCAATGAGAACAGCGATGAGCCTGTGACCTGCTGTGGCGGCAGCACCGATGCCTATTGTCACTACGGCTGCTGCATAGGTGGTGACCAGAGATAACCCAGTTGAGGCATACGCATCAAGACGGGGAATGCCATTACGAACTGCAAGTTCTGCTCGTCCCACTATGGGCCAGATTCCGCCTGGAACATACTTTCCGAGTTGTCCCGTGAAGTACCAAGCCATGGCATTGCGATGACGAACATTGTGTGAACGAGCAACAATCATCGTTACCCAGATCCACCCAATAGATGTCATGGCTGCGAGACCCAGAAGAAGACTCAGAACAAGATTGATGGCATCCACCTGGCTAAATGCATCGCTAACTTCATCCCACTTTGAGATCAACGTACGTGTAACAAACGCAACACCAGCGATTCCAATAGCTATGCCTAGAACGGAACTAATGCGAGCGAGAAGTGGTCGTGATTTCATCGACGGTCCTGCATGAATGGGAACGTAGTGCGAACTGTCTGTACTTCTTCTGAAGATATATCGGCATACAGAATGGTGGAGACATCGCCAGCGTCTGCGATGACTTCGCCAAGAGGGTTAATGACTCGACTGTCGCCCGCGTAGTTCAATCCACCACCTGAACCGACACGATTGCAACCAATTACAAATGCTTGGTTCTCTATTGCTCGCGCACGCAGTAAGGCCATCCAATGCTCGCGTCGGCTTGCTGGCCAATTCCCTGGCACCACATAGACGTCTGTGTTTGCTGCGGTCATCCAAAACTCATCGGCGAAACGAAGGTCGTAACATACAAAAAGAGTCACGCGAATTCCATCAACATCAACGGTTACGAACTCATTGCCAGGGCGGAAATAGGTATCTTCGCCTCCGTATGTGAATGGGTGAATCTTGTGATACCTGTGTTGTTTGCCCTGTGGGCTTACAAGGACAAAGGAGTTGAAAGGGCGAGGATCATCGCTGGTCACTTCAGGACAACTGCCACCAATCCATACGTTGTGTTGCTTTGCCATCTTGGAAAGGAACTGTGATGATGGGCCACCTTCCGGTTCGCCGATATCGCTTCGGTCTACGACAAAACCTGTTGAGAACATCTCTGTGAGCAGAATAAATGTCGCACCGTTCTCCACGGCAGTGGAGACGAGGGGAGCGATCTGAGCGAAATTCGCTTCTCTGTCTTCCCACACAGTGTCAACTTGAATTACTGCTACTTTCATGCCCATGCTCGCAATTGTTCAGATGCACGAGCAATGGTTGATAGTTCCTTGCAGAACGCGAAGCGAACCAAATGGCGACCTTCTGATTCATGTCGAGGGTCATAAAGAACTGCAGCAGGAATAGCAACAATTCCAGCTTGACTCGGAAGCTCGCGACAGAAAGCGATTCCGTCACCATCAGCTCGACGACCGCGAACATCGGCGGTAATGAAGTACGTGCCTTCAGGTGTAATTGGTCGTAGCCCACATTCTTCAAGAGCTGTCATGAGAACGTCTCGTTTACGTTGGAGATCAGCAGCAAGAGCTATGAAGTAAGAATCAGGAAGGCGCAGACCGGCAGCAATTGCTGGTTGGAAAGGTGAACCGCCAGCAAAGGTAAATAGTTGTTTAGCCATTCGTGTTGCATTGATTAACGGGGCAGGGGCACACGCCCAGCCAATTTTCCAGCCTGTTGTGTTGAACGACTTGCCACCCGATGAAATTGTGATGGTGCGTTCGAACATCCCGGGCAGAGTTGCAATCGGAATGTGCTTCTTGTCGTCGAAAACCAGATGCTCGTACACCTCGTCCGAAATAACAATGAGATCGTGATCTATGGCTATCCCAGCAATAGTCGTGAGT
>CAMDLK010000051.1 GCA_945901725.1 Bifidobacterium breve
TCGAATTCTTCGCTGGAAAGGCGGGAAAGGGATACGGGCCGGGAGAAATTGTGAGGGGTTGACACGGCTCAGAGCCTATGTGGTCTGGGCTATTGAAGGAATTCTGAGCCTCGGACTGTGACTTTGTTAACAATTAACAATCATTGCTAATTAGCATTTGATGCAGATAAGGTTTTTCCCATGCGATCACCAGAGGAACTCACCGTTGCATTCCGTAGTGCAGGACTAAAGGTCACCCCACAACGTCAACTGTTGTTTCGCCTCCTCCATGACAACAGTTCGCACCCAACGGCCGATTCGTTGCACAGTGCCGCAACAGCAGTGATGCCTGGCATCTCGCTGCGCACCGTGTATCAAACGCTGACTGATCTCACTCAAATGGGCGAATTGCAATCAATCGAAGTCGGTTCTGGTTCACTGCGGTTTGATCCGAACGTGTCAGACCATCACCATGCGGTCTGTGACGGCTGTGGTGATGTCCACGATGTGTACATAACGAAGGCGCCTGTATTGCGCGGCCTCGACGATTTCTCGGTAAGCGATGCCCACATCGTGTACCGAGGACAATGCGGCGCGTGTTCTGCGCTAGTCGCAACAAAATAACCAAAAATAGAAAGGATCCATTCATGCCAGCCTTGAAGGGAACTAAAACACACGAAAACCTGTTGGAGGCATTTGCAGGCGAAAGCCAAGCAAATCGTCGTTACATCTGGTTCGCACAGAAAGCAGACATCGAGGGTTACCCAGATGCAGCTGCACTGTTCCGCTCTGTTGCTGAAGGTGAGACCGGCCATGCGCACGGACATCTTGAGTACATCGCAGAAGTAGGCGACCCAGCAAGTGGTGAGCCAATTGGCGAGACCGAAGCAAACTTCAAAGCATCAGTTGCCGGCGAGACCTATGAGTACACACAGATGTACCCAGGATTCGCAAAGACAGCTCGCGAAGAAGGATTCGATGAAATTGCTGACTGGTTCGAAACTCTTGCTCGCGCAGAGAAGAGCCACGCAGGTCGTTTCGCAGAAGGCCTTGCAGCCCTCTAATTTTCCGTGGCCCATTGGTCACGATGAACGAAGAGGTGGGTGGTTGTTGAGAAATCAACAACCACCTCATCTTTGTAAACCCTTTGACGAGAATCGAATCCGATGACTATTACGTACGACCCAAAGAATCCTGTTTATCTCGATGAAGCAGATGTCCGCGAAGAACTAACGCGCGTATACGACATCTGTCATGGCTGCAGACTCTGCTTCAAGTTCTGCTCTTCTTTCCCCACTCTGTTTGATTACGTCGACGCACATGATGATCAAGATGCCGGTCGTATGACACCTGCACAACAAGATCAAGTTGCTGACGAATGCTTCCAATGCAAACTTTGTTATGTCAACTGCCCATACATTCCTGAATTGCACGAATGGGCACTCGATTTCCCCCGACTCATGCTGCGCCACGACTCAATGCGTATGGCTAATGGTCAAGTAAGTCTTCGCAAACGCGCAACAACTGAAACCATGGGGCATACCGACGCACTTGGCAAGTTGGCCACCACCATCCCAACCATCACCAATGTTGTGCTGGGTGCAAAACCAGGGTCATTGGTGCGAAAACTTGTCGAAAAGACATCAGGTGTTTCCTCTGTGCGTTTGCTTCCTCCCTATGCAAAGCAGCGTTTCAGTACCTGGTTTAAAAAGCGCGCCACTCCGGTGTTGGCAAAGAAACAAGGTTCTGTTGCAGTATTTCCTACATGTTTGGTGGAATACCAGCAGCCAGGCATTGGTCAGGATTTAGTCAAGGTATTCGAACGCAATGGCGTTGACTGCTCATTGGTAGATGGCGCTGGTTGTTGTGGTGCTCCGTACCTTCACAGTGGCGATATGGACGGCTTCATCAAGGTTGCTACAAAGCAAGTGAAAGCGTTGGCCGCCGCAATTCGCGGAGGAAAAGACATTGTTGTTCCTCAGCCAACATGCGGCTACATCCTGAAGAAGGACTACGTTGACTATGTCGGTGGACCTGACGCCGAATTGGTAGCAGCACACACATACGACTCTTCTGAGTATTTGATGAACTTGCACAAAACTGAGGGAACTGAACTCGATACCAATTTCACTGGGGAAATTCCCGAGAGCATCTCGTATCACATCCCGTGTCACCTTCGTGCTCAGAACATTGGGTTGCGTAGTCGTGACATCATGAAACTGACCGGTGCAAAGATCACACTGATTGATCAGTGCTCAGGCATCGATGGTATGTGGGGATTTAAAGCGGGCAATGAAGAGTTTTCTGTGCCAATTGCAAAGAAGTTGGCGAACAAGTTAGAAGCAGCTAACAACCAAATAGTTGCTGGTGACTGTCACTTGGCAAACACAGCAATTATTGAGCAAACAGGAATTGTCGCCCAGCATCCGTTGCAAGTTGTTGCGCGCGCCTACGGCATCCCAGAAGAACCAACAAAGTAAAAAGAGACAGAAGTGAATACAAATACCCCCTCCTCACGCAAACTCACCCTCGATGACATCGCAGACCTTCGGGCCTACGAACGTGAACGTCCAGATTTCCGCGCACATGTGATTGAAGTGAAGCGTCGCCGTCGTGTCGCGATTGGCGAGATGTTGACAATCATGTTCGAAAATCGTGACACCATGCGTTTACAGATCCAGGAAATGATTCGCGCCGAAAAGCTGGTCACAGACGAAGGCGTCATGGAAGAGTTGAAGGTGTACAACCCGATGATTCCAATGCCTGGCCAACTGTGTGCCACATTGTTTCTTGAACTGACATCCGAGGATCAAGTTCGCGAGTGGCTGCCAAAACTGGCTGGCCTCGAAGACAGTATTTGCATTCAGCTTTCTGACGGTTCAAAGGTGCGAGGCTCAATCGATGCTCAACACGCAGCTGGGTTAACTCGTCCCGATGTCACCGCTGCGGTGCACTACCTCACGTTTGATTTCACTGAAAAGCAGATCGAGCAATTTGCATTCGGGCCAGTTTCGGTGCTGTGCGATCAGCCGAACTACCTCGAAGTGGCCCCATTTTCTGATGAAACCCGAGAAGAACTTCTCACTGATCTTCGCCCCTAAGCCATACGGAGTAGCCGTCGGCTCTCTTGTTTGGTAGGACTTGCAGGTGTGACGCTTGACACATACACTGCCCCGTGCGGGGACTCTCCCCGAGGTCGAGGGGGATTTCGATGTCCGGAGCAAATCTGTCGTGGCGGAACCAGGGAGCCTGTAACGGCTTAGACCCTGCCATTTTTTTTCCTGATTCTGATGCGGCAGCTGATGAAGCCAAATCAATTTGCAGTATTTGCATGGTGAGGGCGTCGTGTCTCGAGCACGCCATCGTTGTCCGCGAGAAAGACGGAATCTGGGGTGGCGCTACAGAACGCGAGCGTCGCAGAATCATTCGTCAAAGACGCCGCACAGCGTAGATACTTGGTGCATGGCGCATTCCCACGAATTCATCGGCTGGCCCACGTTGCTGGCCCACATTCTTGATCGACGAGATCTTGATTCGTCACAAGCCGAATCTGCCATTACACAAATTCTGAATGGTGATGCCACGCCATCACAGATGACTGCCTTTGTTGTTGCGATGCGAGCAAAGGGCGAAACAGTTGAAGAACTTGAAGGCATGTTGCATGCAGTGCGTTCTGCTGGCATGAAAGTTCATCTCAGTGCGGAACTTGCATCACGCGCCATCGACATTGTTGGAACAGGTGGAGATAAGAGCAACACCGTCAATGTGTCCACAATGTCTGCGTTGGTTGTTGCTGCTTCAGGAGTACCCGTGTGTAAACACGGCAACAGGGCGGCATCGTCAAAGTGTGGTGCGGCGGACTTATTGGAAGCTGCAGGAGTTGCAATCGAGCTTGATCCACAAGGGGTTGAAGCATCGATAGCCGCTACCGGATTCGGGTTTTGTTTGGCTGCCCACTTTCATCCAGCGTTTCGCTATACGGGCCCGTCACGTCGTGAAATCGGAATCCCAACGGTGTTCAACTTGCTGGGGCCAATGGCAAACCCAGCGCCAATCTCGAACATGTTGGTCGGTGTTGCAATGCCAAACATGATGGAAGCAATGGTGGGTGCGTTGGCGTCACGTAATGTCACCAGCGCATGGGTGGTACATGGCCATGGCGGACTTGATGAACTTGCCGTGAGCGGTCCGAACATTGTGTACGAATTGCGAGACGGGAACATTTCACGGTTCGAGATTGACGCTGCCGAATTCGGAATTGCCCATTCCACGCTTGCCGATATTCGTGGGGGAGACGCCACCGACAACTTGGCCATTATGAACGAGTTATTCGGTGGTCAAACCGGAGCTGTCCGCGACATTGTCACCTTCAATGCTGGCTGCGCACTCTTTGTCGCCAAGCATGTTGAGTCAGTTGCTGACGGTATGGACGTGGCTCGTGCCACCATCGATTCGGGTGCTGCAGCAAGCATGTTGGCCCAGGTTGTCGCCGTCAGTTCGGCTGAAGCCAAGCGCATGCAGGTGTAATAATCGCAACCGTGTCACACCCATTCGTCATTCTTGTGACATGGACATCACGCCACTCACCCTCTCAGACGCCCCTCAGTACGAACCAGTTCTCATGATCTCCTGTGACACTTGTGTCATGGCAGACACTGATGCTTGTGGTGATTGCATCATGAGTTTCCTGTGTGATGCCCCCTCTGAAGGCGCTGTTGTTCTTGACCTTCAGGAGCTTCGGGAAATTAGGTTGCTCGCTCAGGCCGGTTTGGTGCCTACGCTTCGGCACCGTGCCGTTGGCTAAACCTTTCTCCCGTAATCCCACAGTCGTCTCTCTAGACGCCCCTCAGGGACCTGAGTATTGGGAGCAACTGCACGCCATCGGTCAAGCCGCTGGTCTTCATTCACTCGGAGTAGCTCCGGCCGACGCGATGCTTCGTGCTCGTCAGCAGATTCAAGATCGTATTGATCATGATCTGGTCAACGACATGAAATTCACGTTTTTGCGTCCAGAGCGTTCGACAACGCCTACACAGCATCTTGATGGGGCACAATCAATCATTGTCGGCGTTCGCTCGTATGCAATCGCTGATCATCCAGATGCCGTCACATCGTCTCCCTTGGCGCGAGTTGCTCGCTATGCATGGCTTGATCATTATGGTCACCTCAAAGATTCGCTCTCAGTTGTCGCTGAACGCTTGCGGCAGGACGGTCATCGCGCTGTGGTGTTTGCAGACGACAACGCAATGGTTGATCGTGAATCGGCGTGGCTTGCAGGAATCGGTTGGTTCGGAAAGAACGCAAATATTTTATTGCCAGGACATGGAAGCTTCTTTGTTATTGGATGCGTGATTACAACTGCAGTTCTTCCGGTAGCTACGCCCGCTGATGACGGGTGTGGTGCGTGTTCTCGCTGTATTCCTGCGTGCCCAACTGGGGCCATAGTGAAAGAGGGCGTCATTGATGCCAACAAGTGTTTGGCATGGTTGCTTCAGAAGCCGGGAATATTTGATCGCGAGTATCGCGTCGCTCTGCATGATCGCATCTATGGGTGTGACGATTGCCAAACTGTGTGCCCTCCGACACGACGCACAACGCTGAGTGAGTCAACAGAACAACTTCAGTCGGTTGTCGAAGTCTTGTCATGGTTGTCAATGGATGATGAGGAACTAAACGTCTCGTGCCAGCGTTGGTATGTGCACAAACGTGACATGACATGGATTCGGCGAAACTTACTGATTGTTCTTGGCAACATTGCTGACCCAAACAACCCGGACGTGGTTGATGCCATCCGCACCTACGTTTCGCATTCACGAAGCGAGTTGCGTGCCCATGCTGTGTGGGCTGCATCCAGATTGGGTCTCGGCGATCTCATAAATCATGAAGATTCTGACCCTATGGTGCGTGATGAGTTACTGCATCTGCCAACCTTGCGGGAAGGCCTATGAAGCATCTTCTCGTCACCAATGATTTCCCTCCCAAGATTGGTGGCATTCAGTCGCTGTTGTGGGAATGGTGGCGTCGATTGCCGCCTGACTCTTTTGCAGTGTTGACAAGTCCTCATGCGGACTCTGCAGCATTCGATGCAGGTGAGCCGTATCGCATTGAACGAACTCGCGAACCTGTCTTGTTGCCACACCCATGGATGGTGCAACGAATCAACGCAATGGTTAATGAATTCGGTGCAGATTTTGTTGTGCTTGACCCTGCCCTGCCATTAGGTCTTGTAGGGCCGCGACTTTCTGTCCCGTACATGGTGGTGTTGCACGGCGCAGAAGTCACTGTGCCAGGCAGGTTGCCTTTGTCTCGTCAGGTCTTGGGGCATGTACTGCGCGGTGCTGAACACATCATTGCTGCTGGTGGTTATCCGGCAACTGAAGGTGATCATGCAGCAGGACGTGCATTACCGTCCACCATTGTTCCGCCTGGTGTCGACACGCAAAGGTTTGTTCCGTTAGACGCTGCAGGCAAGAAGGCGGCCCGTGCGCGATTTGGTTTTGATGCAGAAGACGAACTAATTCTCGGATTCAGCAGGCTTGTTCCCCGCAAGGGTTTCGACACTGTTATTCGAGCCGTTGCGCAACTGGCGCCACACCGCCCACGTTTGCGTTTAGTAATCGCAAGCACGGGTCGTGATCAAGATCGATTGCAAAAACTTGCTAATGAATTACATGCTCCGGTTACCTTCTTAGGGCGCGTTGAACATGATGACGTACCCGCGTTGTATGGATGCGCAGATATTTTCTCCATGATGTGTCGTAATCGTTGGGCGGGCCTCGAACAAGAAGGCTTTGGCATCGTTTTTGTCGAAGCCGCCGCATGTGGAGTGCCGCAAATTGCGGGCGACAGCGGGGGAGCAGCAGAGGCAGTTCTTGACGGAGTCACTGGCTATGTCATGAAAGACCCCACTGACCCATCTGGATTGGCAGCTCGCATCGCCACAATTCTTGATGATGATTCTTTGCGTGCATCAATGGCTGCTGCCTCGCGTTCTCGTGCTGAATCCGAATTCGAGTATTCGGTACTTGCGACACGTTTGGGACAAGTACTGAAGCTTGGGCAATGATGGATGTCATGCCAGGGTCTTTTATCGTCAAATGCAATCTTGTGTTAACGAGCATTTTTGTTGCGATGTCAATCGTTGCTGCGGTCACGTTCACTTCTCCCTGGAAGACCATTGGTGTCGTTGTCAGTTTGGGTTGCTTTTCAGTTGGCATCGTTGCATTCTTGTGGGGCTATTGGACAGCAGTACAAAGAAGTCGTACCGACAATATTTCGGTAGCCGCTCTCTATTTCTTGGTTGACAAATGTGCACCACAATCAGTTGCACGACTGATGAACGGCGCCCTCGGGATTCAAGTGGTGGTGGCAGTTGCCACGGCGATCAGTCGAACAACAACGGATGGTCGAGCAGGGAGCACCTTGGCATTTGGGGTATTGGTTCCCATGCTGGGCCTTGGTCTCAATGGCCTGTGGGGAGCCACGTATGGCGCTTTTGCCCCCCGTCAATTCGGTGATTCCGATGAGGTGCCACTTCAAGAGCCCGCGAGCGGTCAAGATTAGAACCATGACTGACCGCGCTGCACAGACCACCCTCATCTCGGCTCCTCTCAATGCATGTTGGGATGTAGTCCTCGGATTCGAGAATTACCCCGATTGGGCTAAAGATGTCAAGGAAGCAAATGTGTTAACACGCGACAATGAAGGTCGTGGGCTTCGGGTTGAATATCGCGCATCAGCTCTTGGTCGCAGTACTCGTTACACACTTGAATACGATTATTCGCAACAGCCGTCACGTTTGTCTTGGCATCTGGTGGAAGGCGACATCATGCGTGCGCTCAACGGTGCGTACTCATTTGTTGAAGTTGATGGCGGAACCCAAGTTTTTTATGAACTGGAACTGGAACTTGTTGTTCCGTTGCCTGGCTTTGTGAAGCGCCGCGCAGAGGCCCGAATTCTCATCGAAGCAGTCAAAGAACTGAAGGCACGCGCCGAGTCGTGAGCTTCGTCGGAATTGATGTTGGTGGCACAAAGTGTCATGGCGTACGCGTCGACGAGCAGGGTGTTGTTCTTGAAGAAATCAGGTACACCACGCCACATGCGACGGAATTGGTTGATCTGCTTGAGTCGATGTTTCATGAGCTCTCCGGAACAGAAACACTCGGTGTCGGAGTTCCCGGTCTAATCACGCCAGACGGAATCGTGCGGGCGTCTCCGAACATGAAGGGCGCACACAACATCGCGGTTGGACCTGAACTTCGTGCGCGACTAGGAATAAGTGTGCATGTAGAAAACGATGCAACGATGGCGGCGTACGGTGAATGGAAAGCTGGCGCTGCTAGCGGCGCGATGAATGCTGTCATCGTCACTCTTGGTACAGGTATCGGCGGCGGCATTGTGATGGGTGGACAATTGCAGCGTGGTGCAAACGGGTTTGCAGGCGAAATTGGGCACATGGTGGTGCAACATGAAGGTGAACTATGCGTGTGTGGCAGGCGTGGTTGTTGGGAACGGTATGCGTCGGGTTCCGCATTGCGAATGTTGAGTGGGGGCTTGAGCGGTGAAGAAGTATTTGCGGCAGCTAGTTCGGGTGATAGTCATGCGCAGTCTGTCGTTGCCACGTTTGCAGATTGGGTGGCAGTTGGACTTGCAAGTCTGACAAACATCTGTGATCCGGAAGTGATTGTGATTGGCGGAGGAGTCGTGCAGTCCTTCGAGTTCGTTCTTGAGTCCGTGTCGAAGAGTTTTTCAGCCGCGCTGTATTCATCTGAATCGCGGCCTCATCCCGCTTTGCATGTTGCGGCCTTGGGTGAACGCGCTGGCGCAATCGGATGCGCCTTATTTATGACTCAGGGCTAGCCCAACTGCGCGAGCGTTCAACAGCGCGCAGCCACTGAGCATGAGATGGGTCTTCTTGTTGTGGTTCGAATCGTTGATCAAGTTTCCACATTGAAGCAATTTCATCAAGATTCGCCCATACGCCTTCTGCCAAACCAGCCAAGTACGCAGCGCCTAGTGCGGTGGTCTCATGATCAGTAGGCCGCAAAACAGGAACACCTAAGGCATCAGACTGACGTTGCAGCATTGCATCCATTACTGAAGCTCCGCCATCAACACGTAGCTCAGCAAGAGTGACACCGCCAGCCTGCGTCATTGCATCGATTGCATCGCGAGTTTGATGAACCATTGCGTCGACTACTGCGCGAGCAATATGGGCCTTAGTTGTGCCACGAGTAATGCCAATGATTGACCCGCGCGCATATGGATCCCACCATGGACTTCCTAAACCGGTAAATGCTGGCACGACGTAGACGCCGCCTGAATCGGGCACGGACTCGGCCAATGGTCTGATCTCCGATGAATCATCGATGATGCCAAGCCCGTCTCGCAACCATTGAATGGCAGCGCCGGTAACAAAGATCGCTCCCTCAAGCGCATACACTGGCGCACCATCTCCGAGGTCCCACGCAACTGTGGTCAGCATCCCATCTGCAGGGGCCGGACATGTTGTGCCGATGTTAAGAAGAACAAAACTTCCTGTTCCGTATGTGTTCTTGGCCATGCCAACGCTTGTGCATGCTTGTCCGAACAATGCAGCTTGTTGGTCGCCAGCGATTCCAGAGATTGGTATTCCGTTCGGCACACCAGGAACATCAGTAGTGACACCAAAGCGTCCACTTGATGGTTGCACAGTCGGCAGAACGGACATGGGAACACCGAGGAGGTCGCACATTTCAGAACTCCATTGCAATGTGTTGATGTCAAACAACATTGTTCGGCTTGCATTGGATGGATCAGTAACGAATGCGGCGCCGGCGGTTAGTTTCCACACCAGCCACGAGTCAATTGTTCCGATGCACAAATGTTCGACTGCTGGAACTGCGGTGTGTTGCAATAACCACGAAGCTTTTGTACCCGAAAAATACGGGTCGAGCACAAGGCCGGTTACCGCACGAACTCGATCAAGATGTGGCAGTAATTCCTCGCAACGTTCTGCAGTGCGACGGTCTTGCCAGACAATTGCGTGTGCTGTTGGTTGCCCGGTTCGCTTGTCCCAAGCCAATACAGTTTCACGTTGATTAGTGATTCCAATGGCTGAGACAGGTTGGGTGAGTTGGCTACAAACATCTTGCAGTGTGGCAACAATTGCATCCCAAATTTCAAGTGCGTCATGTTCAACCCAGCCTGGTTGTGGAAAGTATTGCGTGAATTCTCTGTATGCAGAAAATGATTCTTGCCCGTCATCAAAGACAGCGCGCGTGCGTACTCCGGTGGTGCCTGCATCGATCGCCAGCACCACACTCATGAAACGCCGTGCCCCGATGTTGCAATGAGATGAATGAGGTCCGCGTGCACTCCCGGAGTGGCGGCCAGTACTTGAGCAGGTGTAACAGCATTGCCAACGTAATCAGAAAATACGGCACCAGCTTCGGTTGCGATGACTTGGCCCGCAATTAGATCCCATGAATTGAGGTGTTCTTCGAAGTAGGCATCAAGGCGACCACATGCGACGAAACATAAATCAACAGCCGCTGCTCCGAGTCGTCGAATGTCTCGTACTTTCATCACGATGTCTGCAACGCGTTTCGCATGTACTTTGCGCTCGCTGATTAGGTAGCTGTACCCGGTGCACACGAGTGCATCTGCAATGTCATTGTTGTTGCGAACACTGATTGGCATTCCGTTGAGAGTGGCTCCCTCGGTGCGGGCTCCGCTAAACATCTCGCCGAGTGCAGGAACATAGACGGCACCAGCAAGTGGACCATGTTCGTCAACTGCACCAATTGACACCGCCCACATCGGAAGATCGAAATAGAAATTTGTTGTTCCGTCAATTGGGTCAATGTGCCATGTGATTCCGGAAGCACCCTGTTTGGCTGCGCCTTCTTCACCGATGATTGAATCGTCAGGCCGAACCTTCGCCAAGCCCTCAGTAATCAGAGTTTCGCTTGCTTTGTCGAACTTCGTCACCATGTCAATTGGTGAAGACTTTGTTGTTGCAGTGAGCGGGCCACTTTGGCGCCCGCTAAGCGCCATGTCTCCAGCTTCGCGAGCAAGCGATTCGGCAATCAGACGCAATTGGGACCCAATGGAAGGCGACATGATCACGATGGTTCCGTTACTTGTCGCCATTCACCTTGAACCCGCAAAACGAGAACGGCAACGATTGCAGTTCCACCAGCACCCATCAGGCTGCACGTCAGTATTCCAATACCCGTTGGCACAGTGCAAGCACCATCGCACTGCGTATCAACTAAGCCGTAACCGAGAAGACCTCCCGCGAGACCACCCAGGAGAATTGAGCAAAAGGCAATAACTCGTGCAGCGACGGACGGTAGAGCTGAAAGAGAAGAGGTGGAGTCTGGCACCTTCCCATCGTAGGCGTGGAGGCATGACGAGTGCAGTAGCGTTTCGGTGAAATGACCATTGACCGTTCGATTCTTCACATTGATATGGATGCCTTCTATGTGTCGGTTGAGTTATTGCGTCACCCGGAATTACGCGGACTACCTGTCGTCGTGGGTGGAACAGGAGGGCGCGGCGTGGTCGCTGCTGCCTCCTACGAGGCTCGTCGTTATGGGATTCACTCTGCAATTTCTTCTGCTGTGGCGCGCAAGTTATGTCCTGATGCAGTTTTCATTGCGCCGGATATTTCCCACTATGTCGAGTTCAGCCAAAAGTTGCACACAATCTTTGAGTCGTTTACTCCGCTGGTCGAGCAAATTTCTATCGACGAGGCGTTTCTTGATGTCACTGGGGCATCACTATTGATGGGAGATGCCGTGTCTATTGCGTGGGCCTTACGTGAGCGGGTGGTTTCTGAAACACAGTTGACATGCAGCGTCGGTGTGGCGCCAAATAAATTTCTTGCGAAACTTGCTTCAGAACATGCCAAGCCTCGTGCAATGGCTGGTGGTGTTCAGCGGGGGTATCAAGTGTTCGAAGTAAAGCGCGGACATGTATCTGAGTTCTTGTTGCCGCTTCCGGTGCAGTCTCTATGGGGCGTTGGGCCTGCAACACTTGCAAAACTTGAAGCTATTGGAGTGCGTCTTGTTGCGGATTTAGCCGAACTTGATGTTGACATTGTGTGTTCGGCGGTCGGCGACGTGAACGGACGGCACCTCCATGCCCTTGCGCAAGGAATTGATGAGCGGACAGTCGAGCCAGAAAGAATTGCTAAATCAATCGGGCACGAAGAAACATTCTCTGCTGATCTGACGACGCACGAGGAATTGCGAGTTCAGTTGGTGCGGCTGTGTGACGCGGTGGCACGCCGTACTCGCGACGCTGGTGTCGCTGCCGGCACGTTGTTACTGAAAGTTAAATTCTCCTCGTTTGAGTTGGTCACTCGGTCAGTGACTCCTTCGGTGCCATTGACGACTGGCCCGTCAATGGTTGCAGCCCTTGAGCCACTGTTAGCGATGTTGGATTACGCACAGGGTGTTCGTTTACTTGGCGTTCATGCGCAGAAGTTGACAGAGCAGAGTGAAGGGATTCCCCGATTGTTCGACGATGGGGGAGACACTCCGCAAGACATCGAAGAACAATGGAAACCAGCCAGCAAGGCAGTTGACCTCATTGTTGATCGCTTTGGGGCCGGAATGATCGGGCCCGCCAGCGGAATGAATACCCGAAAGCCAGGCCAGAGCCCTGCGGGACCTGTCCTCGACGAAGGCGCCTGACATAGAACACACTGAGGCGCATTGCGTTTCGGTCTGTGAGGTGAGACAATCATCTTGTGCCATTGTCAGACGAAGAACAAAGAATCCTGCGTGAGATTGAAGCTCAGCTCCAAACTGATGAAAAGTTTGCAAACGCTGTGTCCTCGTCTGGCTTGTATCGCCACTCTGCCCGTCGTGTCTGGTGGGCGCTAGTCGGCGTTCTTGTGTCGCTGGTAGCAGTCGTAGCCAGCTTGCAGATTCACTTTCTCATCGCATTTGCAGCATTTGTTGTGATGATGGGCTT
>CAMDLK010000052.1 GCA_945901725.1 Bifidobacterium breve
TGAATGAAGTGGTTAGCGCCTTCAATCACATGATGTGTAAGCCCTGCAGCTCCAGGCACTCGAGTTTGGAATCCAAGGTGAGCGCCAGGCTTGAATGCAATTGGGTCTTCTGAACCATAAGCAGTGAGGAATGGCTTGGTCCATGTCTCGAGGAATTTCCACGTTTCTCTATTTTGTGGAACACCAGGATTTTCTGGTTGAACCGGAATGAGACTTGGAAATATCTTTGGGCTGGTTTGGTAACTACCGTCTGGGTACGGAGCGTTATATGCAGCAATTTCTTCAGCACTGAGTGTGCGAGTTGAGCCACCGTTCACCAGGCTTCCAACAGGTAGTTCAGGAACCGAACTGGAAAATGCCAACCATTCGCGCATTGCCTTATTGGCACCTTCACCAACAGGTAATCCGGTATTCGATGCAATGACCCGATCAACTCTGTCCGCAATATGTGGCAACACGTTTAAGCCAATGAGGCCACCCCAATCTTGCATGTACATGGTGATGTTGGTGAGGTTTTCTGCCTCGAACCATTTCGTTACCCAATCAACATGACTAGCAAGCGAGTAGTACGACGCTTCATTTGGTTTGTCAGATCGGCCAAGACCCATGAGGTCAAGCGACAACACACGGTGACCAAGTGCAACAAGCCCTGTGATCATGTGACGATGAAGGTATGACCATGATGGGTTGCCGTGCATCAACACAATTGGTGCCGCATCACGTGGGCCTTCGTCTACAAAGTGAAAACGAAGTGCTGTGCCGTCTGCGGCCGTAATGGTTGTGTAATGAGGTGCAAAGTTGTAATCAGGAAGATTCTCAAAGCAGCTATCGGGGGTACGCATTATTTCCATCAGATTGCTCCGTGAGTTGTGAACGTATCGTTCTGTGGGCGGACAATAACTGTGTAGGTATCTGCAATTGCGGCAACACGATGGTTGCCTTGTGCTTCAAGACGCTCTGGGTCTTGTACAACAGCCATGAATGAACGCATTGATGGGTATGCAATGAAGCGACATTCATCCCATTGGCGACCATCGCCCATGATTGTGCCTTCAACAGTAAAGACTGCAGCTGCTCCACCACCGTGCTTCTGAGCAACAGTGAATGCCTTTGACTGGTATTCCTCCATGTCGCCCTGACGACCGCCTTCGACAAACTTCAAAAGATGGACAACCATGACAGGCCCGTCTTCTTCGGTAGGTGCATGTTCGATGCTGTCCCATGATTCTGGCTTTACGCGGAGCTTGCCGGGGAGTTCAACTGGCTGGCAACCGACCACGAATGTGAATTCCATTCCGGCTTCTTTGTGTTCATGCTTATCGAGGAAATCTTTACGATTCTGCATGCCAAGAAATGCTGCGCGTGTTGGGTATTTCACAACACCAATACGGTCCCATTTGTAATCTTTTCCTGCCAGCTGCAAGACAACGTCGCCAAAGAACGGAACTTCTGCACCCAATTCAGTAAGAATTTCAGTCGGGGCGTACTTGTCGTCAGCTTCTTGACCCGTAATACCTCTCGAGCCATCGGCGTATGTGGCTTCTTCTTTGTACTTCATGAAGTTCACCATCCATACAGGGCCGTCTTGCTCTGGAGGGGTAGTGAACATACGCATTCCGTAATCGCGGTCAACTTGTCCGTATGTGGGTTTGTTTGGTGACATGGTGTTGTTCCTTTGGTAGTGATTTAGAGAGAAAGAATGTGTCCGGCTTCGGGGCGCACGCGCCCTTCCACTAACTGCATGTAGACATCGGAAAGAGCGTCTGCACCGTGTGAATGTTCAATGGTGAGCCAACGCGTTGAATCATCGAGAAACAAAGACAAGGCGGTGTAAATGCGCTCATTGAATACGTCGCGTCCCCACTCTTTTCCGCGCTTGGCCATTTGGCTTGGTGCAAAGAAGAACTCGGGCCGTGGCCCAGGAATTCCTTTTGTAGAACCTGACTGGTCCCAGTGTGTGCCACCAATACGACATGAATACTTCAACGCATCATTGAAGTGGTTATGCACGCGCGAGATAACGCTGGCGTTACCCGCCATGTCAACGATTACGGTTGGAATGGCAGGGTCGAGAGATTCAATGTCGTCGTAGGTAATGACCTGGTGATACAGATCAACGCCGTATGTGAAGTCAACATTGGCAGCAGATGTAAGTGCGATGACCTTTGTCTTGGAGTTTTCACGAAGGCTATGCGCTAACGCGATTGAAGTCTTACTGGAAGCACTTGTAACAAGTACCTGAGTGGCGCCGAAGAAATCTGACTCGCGAAGGAAGTCTTCAGCCAAGAACGATGTAACAAAGAGACCACGCAACACAAGAGTTGCGTTGTCCTTTTCAGTTTCTGTAGGTGACACTCTGTCGAAACCGCGGTATGCCATGGCATGAGATTCGCGGTGAGGGGATGCATCAACAAAACCAGAACTGATTGCTTCTGCTTGCACCACATGGTGGTCGCCGGCTGGGTAGAAACCAAAGAATCGTTCGCCAACATTTACGCCAGCAACGCCAGACGAGGTGACAACACCAAAGCCCATGGTGGGTAGACGGCCCCAACCATCTTCTGTGGGAAAGAAACCCCAGTAATCAAGAGCGTCGCCCGACATGACGTAACTGATGTTGTTTGCAGTGAGCGCAAACCGCTCAAGCTTCAGAACCACTGAACCGTCGGGTGCCGTAGCGGGCGCCGTAGTTGCCGCAATGCGGTGGTTGCGAAGGTTGGATCGGTCGATCTCGAGGTGCATGGGGTCTCCTTGTTCGTATTGAACTTATGGGTTCTGACGGGCTCATTGATAATCCCACAGGAACAGCATCTATTCTGATTCGACACCCCATAAAGGGTCAGGCGCCAGCAAAGATGGTGTCTCGTAAGTGATAGGAGAGACCATGGCTGAGAACTACGGATTTGAAGGAAAAATTGGACGCACAGTGGCGGAGTCGGAACCGTGGTTCGCGACCCCAGCCCACCCAGGCTCCGATGCTCCAAACGTCATTCTCGTGCTTCTTGATGACACCGGCTTTGCGCAAATGGGATGCTTCGGTTCTGACATTGATACGCCAAACATTGACGCGCTTGCGGCCAATGGTTTGCAGTTCACCAACTTTCACGTAACGCCGTTGTGCTCACCTACACGTGCAGCTCTCATCAGTGGTCGTTCAAACCACGCAGTCGGTATGCGCACCGTGTCGAACTTCATCACAGGTTTTCCGAATCAGCTTGGTCACATCTCAAACCATGCTGCAACCGTTGCCGAAGTTCTTGGCGACGAGGGCTACGGAACATTTGCAGTTGGTAAATGGCACCTTGCGCCAATGGAGCAATGTTCTGCTGCAGGCCCGTTTGATCAGTGGCCACTTGCACGTGGGTTCAATCGCTTCTACGGATTTCTTGATGGTGAAACAGATCAGTTCCACCCTGAACTGGTTGCAGACAATCACCCTGTCGACGCACCACGCACAGCAGAAGAGGGCTATCACCTTTCAGAAGATCTTGTTGATCAAGCACTTCACATTATTTCGGACTTTAAAGGCGTCCGACCTGACCGTCCGTTCCTCGGTTACATTGCATTCGGTGCAACACACGCACCTCACCAAGCACCTGCTTCGTACATGGCGAAATATCGCGGTAAGTACGACGAAGGTTGGGACATTGTTCGCGAGCGTTGGTTCAAGAAGCAAATTGCAAATGGCGTGATTCCAGCTGACACTGTGTTGTCACCTCGTAACCCTGGCGTACAGCCGTGGGAAGATTTGTCAGATAACGAAAAGCGACTTGCTGCACGATTGCAAGAAGCATTCGCAGCATTCCTTGACCACACCGACGACCAAATTGGCCGTCTGGTTGAAGGCTTGCGCAAAATCGGACAACTCGACAACACAGTCCTTGTCATTCATGCCGATAATGGTGCATCACAAGAGGGTGGCCCATACGGAGTCATGCACGAGATGAAGTTCTTTAACGGCATTTTCGAAACACCTGACCAGGCAATCAAAGACATTGACGACATTGGTGGACCAAACAGCCACAACAACTACCCATGGGGTTGGGCACAAGTGGGCAACACGCCGTACCGCTGGTACAAGCAGAACACACACGAAGGTGGTGTGCACGTACCGATGGTGATGCATTGGCCAAACGGTATTCCGAAAGACCAACGGGGAACAAAGCGCGATCAGTTCGTGTTTGTTGCTGACATCGTTCCGACGATGTACGACATCATTGGTGTCACGCCTCCGAAGGTTCGCAAAGGACTTGAACAAATGCCTGTCACGGGACATTCATTTAAGTCATTCCTCAAAGACCCGAAGGCGCCTGCCACAAACACGGTTCAACACTTTGAAAATGGTGGCAGTTTGGCCATTGTTGCTGGCGAATGGAAAGCCGTGTTAAAGCACACTGCCGGCCAGCCATACAGCAATGAAAAGTGGGAGCTGTATCACCTGTCGATTGACCGTTCAGAGTGCAACGACCTTGCCGATAGTGAACCAGCGAAGCTTGAAGAGATGATTGCTCATTGGTGGGAACAAGCAGAGATTCATGGCGTACTGCCACTTGATGATCGAGGAGTTGAACTCTTTGGCTCTCGCTTCCGTAAGAACTCTCCACACCCCGAAGATCGTCGTTATGTGTACCGCCCACCAATGTCACCAATGCCTGGACAAGCATCGGGTGGTATCGGTGGTCGCAATGTTGACATCGTTGCCAAAATCACGTACAAAAAGGGTGATGAAGGTGTGTTGTATGCATCAGGTACGCAGAACTCCGGAGTTTCACTGTTTATTCAGAACGGCCGACTACTTCTTGACTACAACGCATTTGGTGATCACACCATTATCGAATCGGCTGGCTTAGTCCCAGAAGGCGATCACGAACTTCGTGCAGTTCTTCGCCGCGGTGACGGAATGTCTGGCTACTTGGAAGTCACGATTGACGGTGTCTCGGGTGGCTCTGCAGAAGTGTCGCTGTACATGCGCATGATTTCATCTGTCGGGCCAAGCGTCGGATTCGACCATGGTTCTCCGGTGTCAACTCGTTACAGCGCTCCGTATGCCTACACAGGTGAACTACACGAAATCATTATTGAATCGGGACCTCGTCGCGTTGATACTGCAAAAGCTGAAGCACAAGCAGAAATGAATCGTCAGTAATTCACGACGCGTTTGCTGCGGCACGAATAGTGTCGACAACAGCGGTACCTGGCGCGCCAGGACCTAACACTTCAGAAATACCTGCTGCCTTTAGTAGCGGTATGTCTTGTCGCGGAACAATGCCGCCTACGACCACAGGAATTGATGCCCCACGTGATCGCAACGCTTCTACAACTAATGGCGCAAGAGTCATGTGCGCGCCTGACAACATTGATAACCCGATGACATCAACGTCTTCGTCAATTGCGGCAGATGCCACAGTGTCAGGCGTTTGAAAGAGTCCGGTATAGATAACTTCCATGCCCGCATCACGCAGAAGACGCGCAACAATTTTGATTCCGCGGTCATGACCGTCAAGTCCGATCTTTGCAACAAGCACACGAAGAGTCATCAGATCGTCGGCACTTCAATATGGCGGCCAAAAACGGTGCCCATGGACTTCATCATTTCGCCAACCGTAGCCTGCGCATTCGATGCATTAATCAGGGCTGGCATGAGGTTGATTTCCGGGTCAGCGGCTTCGGTTTCAAGCACTGCAAGTGATTCGGCCACAGCTGCAGAGTTACGTGATAAACGCACGGCCTCAAGGCGACGGCGCTGTTTCTGTTCGTCTTCATTAGTGATGCGCAGCAGGTCAATTTCGTCCTCGTCGTTACCTTCTAAGAATTGGCTAACACCAACAATGATGCGTTCGCCAGAGTTGAACTTGCGTTCAAGGTCGTACGCAGAATCAGCGATACGGCTCTGGAACCAGTTCTCTTCAATGCCGTTGATGCAACCATCAAGCATTGAACCGTTACCAAATGCTTCAATGTCGGCAAATATCTCTTCAGCCCGACGTTCCATCTCGTTGGTGAGTTCTTCTACGTACCATGAACCACCAAGTGGATCTGCAACTGCAGTCACATTGGTTTCATTAGCAATCACTTGTTGCGTACGCAATGCGATACGGGCGGCGCGCTCAGTTGGTAAAGCCATTGCTTCATCCATTGAGTTTGTATGCAATGACTGGGTTCCGCCGAGCACACCAGCCAATGCCTCAATGGCTGTGCGAACAATGTTTACTTCTGGTTGCTGTGCTGTAAGTGAAACACCAGCGGTTTGTGTGTGAAAGCGAAGCTGCAATGAACGCTCGCTGGTAGCGCCATAGCGTTCTTTCAGCCAGCGAGCCCAAATGCGGCGGGCTGCACGGTACTTTGCGATCTCTTCAAAGAAATCAATGTGTGCGTTGAAGAAGAATGAAAGTCGTGGTGCGAACGCATCAACAGACAGTCCGGTCTGTGCAGCAAGTTCTACGTAAGCGAAACCATTAGCAAGAGTAAATGCCAATTCTTCAGCAGCGGTAGAGCCTGCCTCACGAATGTGATATCCCGAGATGGAAACAGAATGCCATTTAGGCATTTCGGCTGCGGTGAATGCAATGGTGTCACGTACTAAACGCATGCCCTGGCGCGGAGGGAACACGAATTCTTTCTGTGCTTGGTATTCCTTCAAGATGTCGTTTTGCAATGTGCCACCAAGGCGTGCACGCGGAGTGCCATTGCGTTCGGCTTGGGCAATGAACATTGACAACAACACCGCAGCAGGCGAGTTGATAGTCATTGAAGTTGTAATTTTGCCCAAGTCAATGTCGCGGTAGAGGTCGTCCATGTCTTCGACAGTGTCAATGGCGACGCCGCATCGGCCTACTTCGCCAAGCGACATAGTGTCGTCGCTGTCGAGGCCTAAGAGTGTGGGCATGTCGAACGCGGTGGACAAACCATCGCCACCTGAGTTGATGATGTCTTTGAATCGCTTATTGGTGTCGTCAGCTGTGCCGAACCCAGCAAACATGCGCATGGTCCACAGCTTTGACCTGTACATAGAGGCATATGGCCCGCGCGTGTATGGGTAGACGCCGGGGAATTCTCCGTCATCAGGCCCGTACACAGGCTCCAGCGGAATACCAGACATGGTTTCGTACGCACCAGGACGTACGGAAGATTCAGAAAAAGCCTTCTGCCAGACCTCGCGTGGTGTTGCCATAGCGCAAGGCTAACTGCCTAGGAGACCTAGGTGCCTACCGTGCGCCCCCAATGGCGACATCGTGAATTTACCCATTGTTTACTTGGTCTACACTCTTGAAAAAGTTGTATCAACCGGGGGGACTGATGGAACAATCAATTGTGACGTTCTTAGAACGCATTTTTCCAGATGCCACGAGCATTGTTGTTGAGGATTTTCAACAGATAGCTGGTGGTTTCTCACGAGAAACATTTAAATGTGATGCTCGTGTAACTCGTGGCGGCAAAGAGGAGATAATGCCGCTCATCTTGCGCAAAGACCCGCCAGATGTAGAAGCAATTCTTCACACTGACAGAGCTGTTGAGCACAATCTCATCGAGTCGCTGCGCCTACGCACCACTATTCCGGTCAGCCAAAGCTACGGCTACGAGATGGATCCAAAACATTTTGGCGAGCCCGCAATGATTATTGAACGCGCATCGGGAAGCGGCCAGACATCTGCTCTGTTTAACGGTGGAGCTGATGAAGACCAAGCCGAAAGCGTAATTAAGCATCTGTGTGAGACCCTTGTTGAACTTCATAAGTGTCCGATCAACATGATTGACCCCAATGGTGAATTAACTGATCCGTTTCACCGTGGAATCAAAATTGATTCGTGGGACTCATTTATGGATTCAACAATTGAATTCTTTAGGTCGTCGTACCCCACTCTTAACTTCGATCCAATCTTGATGATTGCGCTTGATGCTGTGTACACATTGCGCCGTAATAAACCACGTGCAATGCCGTTGTCAATAGTTCACGGAGACTTCAACCCTGCGAATTTCTTGTACAAAGACGGGCAAGTATCAGCTCTGATTGACTGGGAAGCCAGTCGTGTCGGTGATCCGCGTGAAGATCTTGGCTGGATGGTTTTGATGGACGTGATTAGTAACTCACACGTGATGGATTATCCGAAAAAGGAAGGTGGTTTCCTTTCCTATTACAACAAGCTCACCGGCAATGACATCACGCCGGAAGAACTTGGGTACTTCACACTGTTCGGCACGATGCAAATAGCGGTGCCAGTTCAGCAATTTGTTTCACGTCGCGTAAACAAGGAGTACATGTTGTTGCTTCCGTTCTACGTAGCTCAATCAAGTATGGGCGCGTTCCCAGCAATGGCGCAGCTCATGGGATATGCGGGGGTACCAGCATGATGACCAATCCGACTCTTGACGATCTTCTCGAAGGTCTCATCGTTTCTTTGGAAAACGAAATCATGCCGCATGTCAGCAGCCCGAAAGCACATGTGATGTGCCAAATGGTGCAGTCACTTATTCAAGAAGTACGACAAGCTTTGCCTGTCTATGACACGTACGTTGCAGAAGAACATAATCAGATGACTCAAGTGCTGCGTGATGTTGCTGCCGCTCTTGGTGACACAACTGGCCCTGAGGCAGACCGTATTCGTGCTCGCGCTACAACGCTTGGTGCGCTTGCAGATGTGCCAATGCCGGCTGACCAGGCGCCAATTCGTGCCGCTCATCGCGAACTTGGCTATGCATTACAAGACTGCATGACAGACCTAGACGTGTTGCAACGTGCAGGAAATACACGTGCCGATACGGCACTTCAATCAATTCGCGCGCACCTCTTGCCGCGCATTGTGCGTGACGTTGAGACTCTCACGATCGCTGGCGGAATGGCCGGACGCGGTTAGGCCTGGTTCTAGCTATTCCTTGAACGAGGGGTAGTAATTTTCAGCACCCATGGCGCGTACATCGGTGACCCAGTCGCTTTCGAATGGCCAGTCAGATTCCTGACCTTCCATTGGGCCCTGTATGAACCGTGCAAACGGACCAGCCTCAGGCGGTGCCATTAACGACCATGCTTGACGCTTGTACGAGAAATTGTCTGGTTGCAGACGGTGGGTCTCTCGGAAATGCTTAATCGCAGCATCTCGGTGCCCGGCATTCCATAAGTGTTGCGCAAGAGAAAAATGTGCAGAAGCTTCAGCCGTTGAAGTGTCACGGTTTCCTGATCGCGCGATGACCTCTTCGGGCGACAACGCAAATTTGCTCTTGGAACCGTTTTCAATCCAGTCATATAGCGCAGCGCTATATGAATCTCTGTCTGTCACTATCTTTGAGGCCTCGGTCATTATGTCCGCCATGCGTTGCGGAAGACCAACAGGTGGAGCACTCGGTGGAGGAGTCTTTCCGCCGGGAACTGGTGCCGGTTCTGCAGGACGAACAATGATTCCTTCTTCGTCTATCCAGATTCCGTTCGGAATATTGATAACGCCAAATCGTTCAGCCATTACGTGGTTGATGTCAATCAGCGATGGGTGTTCTGCATTAGCCGCTTCGATAAATGGGCGACACGACTCGGCACCCAAGGTATCCATTCCTACAGTGACTATTTCTAGTCCACGTGTGTGTACTTCGTTTCGAAAGGCTTGCCACACTGGCAAATCACGTGAACAACCTCAATAAGGCGCCCAAGAAACGATGACAACTTTTTTGCCACGCAACGACGACAGTTGAAACATGTTTCCGTCAAGGTCGGGAAGTTCTAATTCTGGTGCAACCGCAGTAGAAAGAGCCCGGCCTGACATTGAAGCTGGACCAAGGGCCCACAGGCCCATTTCTGCATCATGCACAATGGGCATACCTAAACGTTCTGCAACCGCGCTGACATCGACAATCCCATTAGCAATATCTGCACTTACTGATTGAGGCAGGGGCACACAGATTTCTCCGTGGCAGGCACCTTCAGGTTTCAACTGCCAGCCCGTGGCGGTTTCGAACTCTGTGCGAGAAATTGAGAGAGATTGAAGAATCATGGTTTACGGAAGTGTAATTGAATCCAGAACTACCTGAATACCCATTACGTAGCTTTCGCCAGGCTTGCAATAGTCAAGTTTTGCGGCGAGTTCAGCGACTTCTGCTTCTGAATTCACTGGCACAAACTGCACTGTGTCCCATTTACGGCCATCGCCAATGACGGTTCCTTCTGCAGAGAAGTTGATTGCGCCAGGAAGTGCAGCAAATGCGCCAGCACGGTCTGGAGTCTGGCGCACGATCATTGCAACAGTGCGAAGTTCAAGTGGCGTTGGGCGGTTACGCGAATCAAGTGATTCATCTTCTGGGCGACAGCACACCAAGGTGGTGCGCATCATTCCGGCAGCCTTATGTACGTGCTTGTCACCAAAGTCTTTACGACTTTGCATTTCGATAAATGACTTACGAGTGGCGTAGCGAACAATGGCAATACGATCCCAGTCTTCGTCGCCAACATTGTTGCTGGTGACATCGCCTGCGAAAACAATGGTTGCGCCAATTTTGTTCAAGATTGACGCTGGGTTGTAACGGTCATCTGCTTCGCGACCGCTGATTGCATGATCAACGACGCCATCTTCTGAGTACTGAGCTACCTCGTGATACTTCATCAGGTTCACCATGTACAACGGGCCGTCTTCTTCAGGCGGGCGAGTTGCAAGGAACGTGGCGTATTCCTTATCAATTGTTCCGTAGTTGTGACTGAGGCGAGGTTTGTCTGACATGGTGTTCCTTCAAGGTTTGTAACCGACGAGGAAATCGTAAACCACAGTCAGCCGAAGGGCCGTAATGAGGCCGAATAACCTGTGTATTAGAGGAGTGGGCCCCACACCTCAAGGTGGTTTGCTCGCTCAACGCGACGAATAGTCCGTAGGTCAAGAATCGATTCAAGGCCAGCCTTGGCGAACGCCGTGCGAATGGCGGTCTGAGAAGCTGCGTCACTTGTAGCAACCGCATCTTGAAGGCGTTGCAACAACCAGAAGCGATATGGCATAACCGCAGTCTCTATTTCAATGCCGCGCCACGCAAACGCGGTCTTGCCAATTCCGCGAGCACCAGGGTCTGGTAATCCGTTGGTGCCGGTAACCAGGTCAGTCTGCTCTGCAAGCCAGTTGTTTGCGTATTCAACGTGTGCAGTTATCTCAGAGAGGTACTCCTCGGCCACGTAACGCATCATGGCTACCAAGGTCTCAGGCAAAGCATCGTTGGCAATTAGTTCGCGAGGGGCTGTAGCTGATTCGAAATACTCACCGTCGTATGGCTCATACGTGGTCATGCGCTCCACCCAGCGACCTACGCGTGGTGCTGTCTTTTTGATGAGAGCGGTCGGAGCAGGATCGCGGAACAAGTGAGCCCACATTGGCCCCATCAGGCAGTAATCGCCAAGCGTTGGTTTGTTGCCAAGGAGGTATGCATTCTTGGCCAGGTGCGCGCTGAACAATTCAAGCCATTCCGCAAATGAACTCTCGATGGCTTCTTGCGAATGTGGGCCGACACCGAAAGTGACAGCAGCTTTGCGCATGCGACCACTTGATCGAGCAAAGTTGATGTGCTCTTTGCCCTCCGTCATCTTCGGAATCACACTGATTGTGAATTCACTTTCCAAATAATCAATGTTCTGTTCGTCGAAGTTCCAGCGGTAGTGCATAGCTGGACGCAATAAGCCTTCACCACCAAAGATTTCGAACAGGTGACTGACTGCGCGATGGACTGGAGTTGTCGGTCGAATAGGAAACTGTGACAACTTCACTTCATTGTCGAAAAAGTCAATTATGTCAGCACCGTCTTGAATGATGTGACCGTCTGGTGTTTCAAGACACGGCATGATCCACCGACCGACTGCAGGAACGATGTGCTTTAAGTAGCGCTCACTGTTGGGGTGAACTTCAACAAAATTAATGTTGTTCTTGCGCAGGTAGGAACGCACTTTTCCGGTGTACAGGGAAACGGGTCCTCCGTAGAGAATGTATGGAGAATTTGTCATTGGAATCATCGTTTCATTAAAAGGACTGGAAGAAACTTCTAAACCCCAACCATAGTCTTATGAAATCCAGGTCTGAATTGTCAGGAAAATCCTGAGGCGTCAAATTACAACGCGGTGGCTGCAATAGTGTCGAGAATCTGCGCTACGCGAATTGAATCTGCAGCAGGCACAAGCCAACCTGCATCTCCACCAAGTACCCGACTGACATTCTCTACCATTTCAACAAAAGCGTTCGTGACGGCGAACTCTTCAAGTACATCGTTTACAAGTAGGGAACTAGCTTCATTCCATGTTGTGAAGGACTCCCCGGCAGCAGTGCTGATCTGGCCCTCGCTGCCTTGAACAATGAATTGTTGATTACTTGGCAACGCAAACGAACTCACGGCATGTG
>CAMDLK010000053.1 GCA_945901725.1 Bifidobacterium breve
GTGCGTGCTGTAGTGATGGGTCCTGATGGGGTTTTGGCTGGTGCTCATTCCGGTTTGATTGTTGTGGACCACACCACCACTAGTGCCGAACTGGCACGTGAAATTTCCTTGGCATGTTCTGCAGCCGGAGTTGGGTTTGTTGATGCGCCGGTGTCGGGTGGTCAAGCTGGTGCAATCAACGGCGCACTCACTGTGATGTGCGGCGCTGATTCTGAATCTGTGTTTGCTGATGTTGCAGTTGTGGCAGCGGTGTATTCGCGTTCGTGTGTTCGGTTGGGTAATGCCGGCAGTGGTCAGTTAGCAAAGATGGTGAATCAGATTTGTATTGCTGGGGTAGTGCAAGGGCTTGCTGAAGGTTTGGCGTTTGCAACGAAGGCCGGGCTTGATGCGCATGCGGTGATTGATGTGATTTCTAAAGGCGCAGCACAGAGCTGGCAGATGGAAAACCGCGGTCACACCATGGTGGACGATTCGTTTGATTTTGGGTTCGCCGTTGAGTGGATGATAAAGGACTTGGGTTTCTGTGTGGAAGAAGCCCAACGAAATGGGGCTGAATTACCCGTTGCGGATTTGGTTCTTGGCTTTTATCGCGAACTGTACGCAGGTGGTGCTGGCCGCTTGGATACCAGCAGCCTGATCCGCCGCTTGCCTTAGAGGCTCTGTACGACCGACGCAAATACGTCGAGCACAGTGTCGATTTGTTGGTCTGTGATCACTAATGGCGGACACACTGCAATGACGCCGGGAATAGAGCGAGCAATGACGCCCTTCTTGATCATTGCATCACGGACAACAGTTGCGTCCATGTCGTCTGGAAGTTTGCCTGCCCAAATGGCACCAGCACCGCGGTAACCGGTGAGCGTGCCGTCTGCACTGAGGGCTTGAAGTCCTTTTTCAATTCGAGCACCAATGTGTTTTGCGCGTTCAACTAGCCCTTCGCGTTCCATGATTGCGATGTTTGCGAGTGCGGCTGCACACACAGTGGCATGACCTGAGTAGGTGTATCCGTGGCGCAAGAAAAATGTGGGGTCTGTGGCAAGCGCATTATTGATTGCTTCGCCAGTGATGACTCCACCGAGTGGTTGATAACCGCTTGTGACGCCTTTGGCGAAGGTGATCATGTCGGGAGTGACGCCGTAATAGGTGGCGCCAAACCATTCGCCAAGGCGCCCAAAACCAGTGATGACTTCATCAAAAATTAGGTATGCACCGTTGTCGTTGCACAGACGGCGAAGACCAGTGAGGTATTCGGTGCTTGATGGCCATACGCCACCAGCACCTTGCAGTGGTTCGGCAATGATTGCAGCCACTTTGCCTTTGTTCTGTTCGAACGCAATGGACATTGCTTCAATATCGTCAGCATCAACTTGAATGACGCCTTCAAGAAGTGTCCCGTAGCCGATCTTGTTCAGCGGCAAACCCTGGGCGCTAGTGCCGCCGTAGTTCGTGCCGTGGTAGCCGCGGTTACGGGTGATGATGACACTGCGTTCTGGGTGGCCTGCCTGAATTTGTGAGGTACGGGCAATCTTCATGGCGGTGTCGATTGATTCTGAGCCACTGCCGCACAAGAAGACGCGTGAATTAGCAATGGGGGACAGCGATGAGACTTTTGTTGCCACTGCTTCAGCTAACGGGTTCGTAAACGGATCAAATGTTGAGTAGGTCTCAAGCGTGCCTACCTGCGCAGCAATTGCATCCGCCATTTCCTTACGGCCATGCCCAATTTGGCAATACCAAAGGCTGCCGATGGCATCAATGTATTCATTGCCTTTGTCATCCCATAGCAACGCCATGTCGCCGCGCACCATGTTGATGAATGCGTCGGAAGATGGCTTTGCAAAGGAGTGAAGAAGATTGCTTGACATATAACTACTGTACGCCAGCGGTTGCTGGCGCGAGATTAGATTCGCTCGATGATGGTGGCAGTACCCATGCCGCCACCGGTGCACATGGTGATGAGGCCGGTGGTCTTGTTCTGGCGCTCGAGTTCGTCGACCAGGGTGCCAATCAGCATGGCGCCGGTTGCGCCGATGGGGTGACCAAGAGCCATGGCTCCACCGTTCACGTTAACCTTTGCAGGGTCAACGCCAGTGTCTTTGAAGAACTTCAATACAACAGCAGCAAAAGCTTCATTGACTTCGAAAAGATCAATGTCGTCAAATGTCATTCCGGCTTTTTTCAGTACCAGCTTTGCGGCTGGTCCGGGGGCTGTGAGCATGATGACGGGCTCTGTTCCTGCAACGGCGCTCATGATGATGCGCGCGCGTGGCTTGAGACCGTGTGCTTTTGCATAGTCAGGTGATGTCACAAGAACTGCGGCACCGCCATCAACAACACCAGAAGAGTTGCCACCGTGGTGAACGTGATTAATGCCTGAGATGTGTGGGTATGCAAGGCGAGCTGTTTCGTCAATGGTGAGACCTTCTGGATCCTTTTTGTATCCGCCCATGCCTTCGAAGCTTGGTGTCAACTTTGCAAGGTCGGCAAGTGTTGTGCCTGCGCGAGGATGTTCATCAACTGCAAGTGCAAGAGTTCCGTCGTCGTGATAAATCGGAATCAGTGAACGCTCGAAGCGGCCTTCTGCAATTGCAATAGCTGCACGGCGCTGACTTTCAACTGCAAGTGCGTCGCACTGTTCGCGGGTGAAGCCTTCAGTAGTTGCAATAAGGTCAGCAGAAATTCCCTGCGGAACCATGTTGTACTGATCACGAAGGTGATTGTTGTTGGCAGTGAAGCCATCAACGTGCATTGGTGATGGGCGAGACATTGATTCAATGCCGCCAGCAACCACGATGTCTTGCATGCCGGACAACACGCCCATGGCTGCGAAGTTCACTGCTTGCTGACCGGAACCACAGAAACGGTTCAGCGTGACGCCAGGGGCCTCGAGAGCCCAGCCAGCGTCAAGAGCCGACATACGCGCGATATCCATGGAATGGTCGCCGCTGCCAGCGCCACAACCCATGATGACGTCGTCAACTGATGCGGTATCGAAACCGACGCGATCTTTCAGGCCATTAAGAACTTGGGCGAGGATGCGTTGCGGGTGCACGTTGTGAAGGGCGCCGGTGTCTTTGCCCTTTCCTCGTGGTGAGCGAACTGCGTCGATAATCCAGGCTTCACGTTCCATTGGGTCTCCCTTGGCTGCAGGTGGCTGGGTTTCAGCCACCTGTGGTGTACGAACTAAACCTTATGACACGGCATGTTGTGTCGAACCATTGAGGAGGCGCCGTTATGGCCCAATTTCAGACTCTTGAAGTATCGGTAGAAGGGTCATTGGGGCGCCTGCAAATGGCCCGTCCAGAACGCCTGAATGCGTTGTCGCGCGAGGCACTACAGGACTTGGCTTCTGCTGCTCGATGGTTTGATGAACAGCGCCAGGTGAAGGTGGTCATCGTGTCTGGCCAAGGTCGTTCCTTCTCAGCTGGCTTTGACCTCAATGACTTTTCGAACCCAGACCCAGAGTGGGGAATACGTGAAAGCGCTGACCTAGGGCGCATCATGGCTGAGACAGTCACCAACATGAACGCATTAACTATTGCTGCAGTTCAGGGTCATTGCATTGGTGGCGGACTCATAGTGGCAATCAGTTGTGACTTGCGAATTGCAGCAGAGTCAGCAGTTTTTCAAATTCCTGAAGTTGATCTTGGAATACCACTTGCATGGGGCGGAATTCCGCGGTTGGTACGAGAGATTGGGCCGGCTGCAACAAAAGAATTAGTGCTCACGTGTCGACGGTTCTACCCAGAAGAAGCGAAGTCTTTGGGTTTCTTGAATGCGGTTGTGCCAGATTCTGAATTGACAACGCATGTTGATGCAATGGCCATGTCGTTAGCCGCAAAGCCCGGCTATTCATTGCGCACAACAAAGCAACAAGTTAATGCAGTCACTGAAGAAATGATTGGTACGGCGCGCAATGCCAACGATGCAGATTCATTGGTAATTGCAACGTACGATGCTGAAAGTCGTGCAGCAAGTGCTGCATATTTGAAATCAAAGAACAAGGGGTAAAGATATGGGTACAACAAAAGTTTTCGTTCACGGCAATCCAGAGACTTCGGCTGTGTGGTCATTGCTGGTCGCTGAATTGAAGAAGCGCGGAGTTGACAACATCGTGTTGCTAACGCCACCAGGTTTCGGTGCACCAACTCCAGCAGGCTGGGGTGGCACCATGCGCGAATATCGCGACTGGCTTATTGCAGAACTTGAAGCCATCAGCGGCGACATTGACCTCGTGGGTCATGACTGGGGTGCTGGCCATGTGTATGGCGTTCTTAGTGAGAAGCCCGGCATCGTGCGGTCATGGGCAGCTGATTGTGCGGGTCTCTTACATGCGGATTACCAATGGCACGACATGGCGCAAGGTTGGCAAGCGCCTGAGCTTGGTGAGCAGATGGTGGCAGGCATGGTTGCAATGCCGGATGATCAGTTCGTTGATGCGTTCAGTGGTTTAGGCATGACACGTGAAATAGCAGCAGAAGTGAAATCAAAGATTGATGATGAAATGGCTCGGTGCATTCTTGCGCTATATCGCGATGCAGCACAGCCTGCAATGGTGGCAGTGGGTAAACAGTTTGTTGCTGCACAGCCGAAAAATGGCTTAGTCATCATTGCTGAAGGCGATCATTTCGCAGGTTCCCTTGAAACTATGACTGCAGTTGCTAACAGCGTTGGTGCAGACGTTGCAGTGTTGCCAGAAGTGGGGCACTGGTGGATGTGCCAGCGCCCAGACTTAGGTGCTGACATGTTGATGGCCCATTGGGCCAGCCAGTAAGTAAGTGGATATTACGCTGTGTTGGATTCCTTTTTATTACACCAATGATCCACGCATCTCAAAGGCTTGTGCAACGCGCTCCACTGAAACAATAAATGCCGCTGTGCGCAGGTCCACTGAGTACTGCTTAGAAACCTTGTGAACATTGCCAAATGCCTTTTCCATGCGTACATCTAGCTCGTGGCGGAATTTTTCGATAGGCCAACTAAATTCTTGAATGTTTTGAGTCCATTCAAAGTAAGAGCCCATGACGCCGCCCGAGTTAGCCAAAATGTCAGGCACTATCACAATGCCTTGGGCACGAAGCTCGCGGTCCGCTGCAATTGTTAGAGGCTGGTTGGCCCCTTCGATAATGAAATCTGCGTTGATCTTGTCCATATTGCTTTCATTGATAACTCCGCCCAGGGCAGCTGGGATCAAAACATCGCATTTGACCTCAAGGACTTCAGCAGCGCCGATGCGTTCATCTGCTTGCACATCTGTAAGAGACTTCACGTTAAAGATTGATGCGATATCAATACCCTTGTTATCAACGACACCTCCAGAAACATCGGAGATTGCAATCACCTTCATGCCAAGTTCTTGGCACACAAGGGCGGCATATCGTCCGACGTTTCCAAAGCCCTGAATTGCAACGGATGCACCTTTGACTTTCACTTCATTCTTTTCCAAAGTTGCAGCTGCAATCTGTGCCACTCCACGACCTGTTGCTTCTTCGCGTCCTGGTGCTCCAAAAAGTTCAACTGGCTTGCCAGTTACGCACGCAGGTTGAAAGCCTTCTAATCTGTGGAACTCATCCATCAACCATGCCATTGTCTTGGCATCCGTTCCCATATCTGGGGCCGGAATATCGCGATGGTGGCCAAGCACGTGCACTAGCGAACGGGTCCAACGTCGGATGATTTCTTCTTTTTCGATAGGAGATAGTTTGGATGCATCGACCGCTACGCCGCCCTTTGCTCCACCAAATGGAACATCAATCAGTGCAGTTTTCCATGTCATCAACGACGCTAAAGCGCGCACTTCATCAAGATCTACATCTTGGTGAAAACGGATGCCTCCTTTGCGAGGTCCGCGGGCACTTGAATGCTGGACTCGATAACCCGTGAGGACTTCCACATCGTCGCCTCGACGAAGTGGAATAGAAATGACTACTTCTCGTTCACAACTACTAAGTGCAGAGATTACTCCGGGTTTTAATCCCAGGATTTCTCCTGCTTGGGCAACTTTTTCATTAACTTCACTAAATGCAGAAGAACCCGAATGCGTCATGCAGTGACAATAGAAAAGTCGTCGAGCCGAAAGTAGGTCTTTTGGGTTTATTTACTATGAAATCGGGGTGAACGACACACCCGTTAGGGGGGCTTTTTTCTTCTTGACTCCTTAGTACCAGAAAGCCCCTGTAAGAAGGCGTTAGGCCTTGTAGGCCGAAACGATAGGTGCAAGTTCTGTTGGTGTAGCGCCGTGCATGATGACGCCATCACAGCCGAGTGCAAACTGATTACGAATTGCGGCAACACATTGTTCTGGTGTTCCCGTTGCTGAAGGTGCAAGCCATTCGTCAGGAATCAGCGGCGCAACGCGTTCAAGATCTTCTGTGGTTCCCTTTGCGTCAAGGGCGCCAGGGAATGTTCGAACAAATTCATCTGCTCTGAATCGCTTCAACACTTCAGGGTCCCAATTGTTCGTGCGCACCATGAGGTCGCCGTAGGCCTGCAAGTACGTTGCCAATCTGCCAACGGTTTTCTTTAGGCGCAATGCTGGGTCAATGTGGTCGCCAATGGTTGCAAAGCACGACCACACTTTTACGGAAGCAGGGTCACGACCTGCTTGCTCAGCCGAGCGCTTCACTGTCTGTACTGCGCGTTGTGTTGTTTCATCTGTGAAGAACGTATGCAAGATGACGTTGTCGTATGCACGCCCTGCCATTTCTAGGGTCTGTGGTCCAAACACGGTGATGCTGAGCGGAATATCTAAATCAAATGCGGGGTCAAGGCGAAGTACTGGGTACTTGCCAGTGATGTCTTCGTAATTCATTATGGTCTCGCCATGCCACAACTGACGCATCATGTGTGCGAACTTCTCCATTGAATCCGTGGTTGCCAATGGCATGCCGTACGCCTTGAACATGGCGTCGATGCCGCGGCCAAGGCCAAGGCTGAAACGCCCTTCGGACAACAGGTGCAAGGTGCTTGCCCATGAAGCAGTAACTAAGGGGTGACGAGTGGTGTGGTTCGTGGCCGCTGTGATGATGTTGATGGAGTTAGTAACAGCTACGGCTGCACCAGTGAGTGCTCCGGCTTCCTTGATGTTGAATCGTTCAGAAATGAACGCGGTACCAAGTCCCATGGACTCAGCGTCTGCCAATTCACCCAGCATGTCGCGCGGTGATTTCGGAGCCCCCGCCAACGTGTAGAAGCCAAGTTCAGGGTGGGCAGGAAGTGAAGCCATGTCTGTGACAGTACTTGTATGGCATGCCTCATGGCAGAATCGGGTTACTAATTCTCAGGGGGAATCATGAATCGCATAGAAATTGAAAAGAAACTGAATGAAGACAGGGCCTGGTTGTTGGAGACCTACTCGCAGTTGACGGAAGACCAGTTGTTCGGTGACCTGACTCCTAGTGAACATGACCCTTCAAACTTCTGGTCAGCACTTGACCACCTCGCGCACTTGGCATTGATTGAACGCAACTTTGCAGCCATGATTCGCCGCCACATCAGTGGCCATAAGAACCCGGTTGGGTTGACAACGGATGACTCAGGTGCTCCACGCACACGCGATCAGATTATGGCGTCAGTTCATGCCATGACAGAAGAGTGGCAGAAGCAACACCACGGTAAATCTCTGCATGAAGTGGTGGCACTCGGTGCAAGTGCTCGTGCGGTGTCGTTAGAACTTCTCAGCGAATTGACCGATGAACAGCTTGAAGAAGTGCTGCCAGGTGCGCCATGGGCTGACGGAACAATTGGCGGAGTGATTGGCGCAAATGCTGATCATGGTCGCATGCACTGGAAATGGGCGAAGGATGCTGGCGTCCTTGACCACCACTAATTTGAACAATGGTTGACAAGAACACTCCTGTAGCGCCTGACATTGTTGGGTTGCTTGAAGGCATCAGTACAACGCGGGCAATCCGTCGGTATCTCGACGAGCCAATTCCTGATGAAGTGTTACGCGACATCATGTTTGCGGCCACGCGTGCGCCAAGCGGTAGTAATCGTCAACCATTTCGGTTCATAGTTCTTGCCGATTCAGACATCGCACAGCAAGCAAAGACATTGATTGCAACCGGCGCCCAGAAAGTATGGAACTACAAGCGAACCGATGACGGCTACGAAAAGGGCTCAGGTGTTGTTGAAGATTCACCGAAAGCTCGCATGGCTCACACCATGCAGCAGTACGTTGACAACTTCGCGAAGGTTCCCGTACTGGTACTTGCTGTGTTGGTGAGATACCGCGAACAAAACCCAACAGAAGGTTCATCTGTGTATCCGGCGTGTCAGAACTTGTTGTTGGCTGCACGTGGTCTTGGGTATGGGGGAGTCATCACCGGGTTTCATGGTTTTGTTGAACCAGAGTTGCGCACGCTTCTGGGAATTCCGGATGACACATTGATAGCCGCATCTATTTCACTTGGTAAACCAGCCGGACATCATGGGCCTGTACGACGTGTTCCAATGGCGGGTCTTATCTACGGAGATACATGGGGTGAATCGCCAGCATGGGCAATTGACCCGCCTGGAACTGCATTTACGAAGGGCGGTCCGCCTAAGTGATTAGGCGCGGGCGAATTCGCGAATAACGCGACCCGGACGGGCACCCGTGTGGTTGCCTTGTTCAGTCACAATTTGTCCGTTCACAATTGTTGCTGCGTAGCCACGTGACTTAATGAGCAAACGACCTGTTTGATTAGGAAAGTCGTTCACGTAAGTGGGCTGACCTGATGCAACAGTTTGTGGATCAAAGATGTTGATGTCAGCAAAGTTTCCAACTTCAAGAGTGCCGCGCTTCTTCAAGCCCAATACCTCTGCAGGCATTTTGGTGAGCTTGCGAATGGCCTGAGGCAATGTGACAACGCCGCGTGTGCGGTACCAGTACTGCAGGTAATGCGTGGTGGCATCTGCATCGCAGATCTGGCCGATATGGGCACCTGTATCTGCAAGACCTGGGTACACATGGTCAAGTGCCAGGAAATCTTCAAGGTCTGATGTGTTGCGGTTAAAGAACCAGGTGTTGAAGAGCTCGAGACCATTGGACTCGATGAGGCGATCAATGACGAGTTCAACCGGGTGCACACCAGCAGCTTCTGCAAGTTGCGCAATTGATACACCATTTTGCTCGTTGTAGTTCGGAGAGAATTCTGTTCCTAATGGGTAGATGTGATTCGGGTCGTACCACATGCCCTTTTCTTTTCCTTCTTCTACAAGTTCAGCGCGCGTTGCTGCGTTACGCAATGCCGCCACGCGATCTTCGAGGGTAGGAAGGTCCATCAGTGCGCGCCACTTCTTTCCTTTCACAGGAGAGATTTGAGCAAGCCCGCACAAAGACCCACTAGGGCGAGTCATGCCAGCAGATGTGATTCGGCCAGCGTTAGCGCGAGTGTTATTCAGGAAGTTGCCGAATCCTTCTGCTGAACGCTTGTCGCCGTTGCCGACGCCGCCAGAGAATAGAACATCGCCGCATGCTTCTGACATTGACTGCAAGAGATCAAATTCGTGTGCAGCTTTCGTGGCGAAGTCATTTACTGCTTGGAAGATTCCACCGCCGCCAGCGTTGAGGCCATTTGCAATTGCAAGGTACTCATCTTTGGGTGCAAGAGTTCCTGGTACGTAACGGCCATCTGGAACAACGTGCAACAAAATACGTGATGTTGAGAAACCAACTGCACCACCAGCAACTGATTCAGCAACAATGTCGCTCATGCGTTGTAGTTCTTGTGCGGTTGCAGGCTCGTCACTAAGTGACCGTTCACCCATCACGTTGTAACGCACTGCGCAATGCCCGACCATTCCAACAATGTTGAGAGCAGGATTCAGCTTCTCAACGGAATCTAAGTACTCGGGGTATGTCTCCCAGTCCCATGCAAGACCATTCAAGATTGCTTCACGCGGAATGTCTTCAACGCTCTCCATCATCTCTGCGAGGAACTGTTCGTCACCTTTTGCAACTGGTGCAAAAGTAACGCCGCAGTTACCCATCAATACTGTGGTGACGCCGTGCCATGAACTGGATGTCATGAGTGGGTCCCAGCCCACTTGGGCATCAAGGTGAGTGTGAAGGTCAATAAAGCCCGGAGTCACGGCTAAGCCTTTAGCGTCGATCTCTCGAGTGCCGATTTCGCCAGTGAGGTCACCAATGAATGTGACGGTGTCTCCATCAATCGCGATGTCGGCTGTATAGCCATCGCGGCCTGTGCCGTCGACGATCAGTCCGTTACGGATAATAAGGTCATGTGCCACGTTTGCCCCCAAGGTGTGCGGTTTCTAGAACGATACACACTGCGTTCGGGGTCTGTGAAGGTGGATGTCCTAGTCTTAGTCCTTACCCAAATCGATGGAGGAATCACATGTCAGACATGAGCGTGCAATCACTGTTTTCAGTGAAAGGGAAAGTTGCCCTAGTGACCGGAGGGTCGCGCGGAATCGGAGAGATGATCGCTGCTGGGCTTTTGGCCAATGGTGCCAAGGTCTATATCTCGGCTCGTAAGGCACAGGCGTGTGATGAGGCTGCAAAGCGCCTCATGGACAACTACGGCGGAGAGTGCATTTCAATTCCTGCAAACGTGGCAGACATTGATGGAATCGAAGCACTGGTTGCTGAGATCACCAAGCGTGAAAAGTATGTCGACATTCTGATCAACAATGCTGGTGTGTCATGGGGTGCTCCGATTGAAGAGTTCCCAGAAATTGGTTGGGACAAAGTCATGGACACAAACGTGAAGGGTGTCTTCTTTCTTACGCAGAAGTTGCTTCCGTTGTTGCAGGCCCGTGCCTCGAAGGACAACACTTCTCGCATCGTGAACATAGGTTCAATCGATGGCATTGGCACACCAAGCTTTGAGACCTATTCATATGGTCCATCAAAAGCCGCTGTGCACTCTCTGACAAAAGTTCTCGCAGGCCGTTTGGCTTCGCGTCACATCATTGTTAATGCAATTGCGCCAGGACCATTCCCAACATGGATGTTGTCAACTGGTGTTGGCGGCGGCGGAGACGTAGACAACACCGACTGGGAAACAGTTGGTCGTATGAACCCAAGTGGTCGTGTTGGTACGCCAGAAGACATCGCCGGTTTGGCGTTGTACTTGTGCTCTCGCGCTGGTGCATTTACCGTTGGTGAAGTAATCACCTGTGACGGTGGATCACTTCTTAAATAATTAGTTGACGCGTCGCTCGCGGCCAGCCCAATATGGTTCACGAAGATCTTTTTTTAGAACCTTGCCGCTTGGGTTACGAGGCAGAACGTCAATCCATGCAACTTGTGTTGGGCATTTGAACTTCGCAAGACGCTCATGTGAGAACGAAATGATCTCTTCTTCCGTTGCTTCGGTATCTGGTGCACGAACAACAACTGCGAGCGCAGTCTCGCCCCATTTTTCGTGGGGGATACCGATGACTGCAACGTCGGCAATGCCGGGGTGCGACATCAACACGTTTTCAACTTCTGCTGGGTAGACGTTTTCTCCACCTGAAACGATCATGTCTTTCACGCGGTCATGAATGTAGACGTATCCGTCTGCGTCGATGTAGCCAGCGTCGCCCGACTTGAACCACTTATCTGGTGTGATTGCTTTTGCGGTCTCTTCTGGGTTCTTCCAATAACCGGCCATCACTTGTGCCGAACGAATCCAGATTTCTCCGACTTCGCCAGTTGCGCAATCTGTGTTGGTGTCGTTGTTGACAATGCGAACTTCAACGCCTGGCCCTGGAGTGCCGCAACTACGCAAACGATGTTTGTTAGGGCTACTCAAATCATGATCTGCAGGGGAGAGGTTGATGACTCCACCTGTTGTCTCAGTAAGGCCGTATGCCTGCCAGAACTTGCACTTGAACATCTCAACGCTCTTTGTAAGAACGGCCTCACTAATTGGAGACGCGCCGTATACAAGAACTTGCAAACTGGAATAATCCTTATCCTCAGCTCCGGGAATGATGTTCATGAACGCCAATACTGCAGGCACGAGGAATGCGTGAGTGATGCGCTTTTCAACAATGAGATCAAGAACTGCAGCCGGGTTCATTTCTCGCACCACAATGGTTGTGCAGCCTTGCATCATGCCGGCCATTGCCCATCCACCGCCGCCAATGTGGAACAGAGGCATAGCCGCCATGTTGATTGAGT
>CAMDLK010000054.1 GCA_945901725.1 Bifidobacterium breve
GAACAAAGGCCTTCGCGCTTAGTTTCTTTCCACGTATTTCAGCTGCGGGCTGTCGGTTCATTCGAACCGGCGGCCCGTTTGCATTTCTGGGTTACGACCGAGACGTGCCGCGGAAAATTCGCAGTAGCCCGACACACCCAGCTGCAAAAACCAAGAGCCCCAGAAGGCGCGCTCCAATTCCGACAGGTAACGACATCAGCCAACCGCCAGCAAAAACTGAGGCGATGTGCAACACAGTAAAAATGCCCCGTGAACCTGAAGTTTTTGGTTTACGGAAAACTGCAAATAACGAAATGACACCTAACACGACAATCACCAGCACGATGACTGCTGCAAGAAGTGCAAGGCTTTCCATAGCCGAAGAGTAGACCAGAAATGAGTTACTGAGAAGCAGAGTTGTCGATCAGCCAAAAGCTGACGAGGCCTGCTGGCTGGTCATTCAAACTCACTGAGATGTCGACTTGCCCTGCATGAGGGAAACCGATGCCACGGAGCGGCAATGCAAATGGAAAGAACAAGCCTTCCCCGGGGTGACGATCTGCATCAACATTGAATTCAAAATCGATTCGAGCGATCTCTTCAGCGGTGTCAGGAAAACGAATGATTACACGGCCGTGATGAGCAGTACCGACCCGGTGAGGTTGCACATAAACAGACATCGCAATGTATGAATCAACTTCTGATGGAAAACCCGAATGAAGAGCAATACGTGTCACGCCACTGCTGACTATGTTCAGCATTCCTTCGCGAATATTGGCGTAGTCGCACAATGTCAATGTGGTGAGGTCAAGCCCTGAGTCTGCAAGTGGGTCGGGATTCATCAGTGATGTTCATGTTCGTGTGTGTGATGAACATACGTGCGATCAGAAGTTGCGAATCGTGTGATGTACACAACAATGAACACAACAGTGGTGATGATAGTGATGGTTGGTCCTGGTGCAAGGTTTGCGTGATACGACACAATGAAACCGGCAAGAACTTCCGTTAACCCAATAGCAACCGCTGCCCGCGTGATGGAACTGACTCGATTGAAGAACAATCGGGCAGTTGATGTTGGGGTAATCAGCAATGACACTGTGAGTACTGTGCCGACAGTGGAAAAGCACACCACAACACAAATAGCTAACAAAACCAGCATTGCCGCATCTAGCCGCTGGGCACGGACGCCTACTTGGGTGGCGTGGTCGCGGTCAAAGGTAGCAATCTTCAAGTCTTCAAAACGGAACCATACGAAGAACAAGCTGCCAATGGTGAGTGCAAAGGTGATCCACATATCAAGTGTGTTCACGGTGAGCAACTGTCCAAATAGAAAGTGTGTAAGCGAGACCGACGTGTCTACTTTGCCGAGTGCAAGAACACCGAATGCAAACATGCCACTACCAACAACAGCAATGATGGAGTCGTGAGCAATGCGTCGGTTTTGCGATAGCAAGTGAATAACAACTGCCATAAAGATTCCGGCAACTAAAGCACCAGGAAGTACTGCTGCTGTGCCGAACCATGCAAAGGCCAATGCAACACCACCCAGAAGTGAATGAGACATGGCGTCTCCCATGTAGGCAAGACGGCGCAATGAGATCCATGTGCCAACCACTGGGGCGAGCACGCCAACCATTAGGCATACGATGCCGGCGCGTTGTGAAAAATCTGATTGAAAGGGGTCAAGTAGCCAATGCATTATGAGCGCCCTTGCAATGACGTGCCACTGAAGACTGCTTCAAGTTTGTCGCCGCCTAATTCAACAGCAGGGCTGCCATCACCAATGATTCGGCCGTTCAGCGTAAGACAACGCGAGAAATGGGTGCGCACAAGGCCAAGATCATGCGTTGACACAAGAACTGATGTTCCGCGTGAACATAGCTGGGTGAATAAGCCAATGAGGTCTGCCGTGTGGCGCACATCAACGCCAGAGAGCGCTTCGTCTAGTAACAACACGTCTGCTTCCTGGGCTAACGCACGTGCCAGCAAGACGCGTTGCACTTGACCACCAGACAAAGTTGCCAATGAACGTGAGCCCATGTCGGCGAGGTCTACTTGCTTTAGACAATCTGCAACGTTGTCGTGATCACTGCGCGATGGCCGCATGCGGGCCCCGTGAAAACGTCGCCGACCAGCCATTACGACTTCTGCAACGGTGATGGGGAAGCGAAGGTCAACATCTGACTGTTGCGGAATATATGCAATTGCCTGACGCTCGAGGTGATGGCACTGTTCTCCGTGGACCACAACATCACCATCATGGTCAATGAACCCGGCAAGAGCCTTAAACAGGGTTGATTTTCCAGCTCCGTTTGGGCCAACCACTGCAATTAGTTCGCCTGCGTCAACTGAGAAACTGCTTGCGGTTAATGCTTCGTGATCACCGTATGAAACGGCGACATCGACAGCTGCAAGAACAGTTGACTCAGAGTGAGCGATCATTAACAGCCGAGCCCCTTCTGTAGGCGCGCCAAATTGTCTCGTTGGATTGTGAGATACGAAGCACCCGATGCAAGGTCCTCACTACTGATTCCTTCTATCGGATCAAGAAGGTCTGCTGCTGCGCCAACTTTGTCAGCCAGTGTCTTTGCAAGGTCAGCAGGGAGAAGGGTTTCAAAAAAGATGGTGCTGACTTTGTTGGCTCTAGCAAAAGCTGCAATTGCTTCCAGGCTTTTTGCTGAAGGTTCCTCTTCTGGGTTAACGCCAGCGATTGCTACTTGTCGAATGTCGACACGTTTCGCCAAGTAGGCGAAGGCCCGATGAGAAGTAACAAGGGCACGTGATTCGCACGTAGCAAGCTTGGTGTCGATTTCACTGCCTAATGCTTGAAGTTCGGCAATATATGACTTTGCTGCTGCGCTAAATTCTGTCGCAAATTCTGGCTTCAACTGTGAAAGCGAATCTGCAACTGCGGTAGTCATCGCAACCATGTTCGCAGGGTCAAGCCAGACATGTGGGTCTTTGCCAGAGGCCAGTACTTCGCCGTCAGTTTCGCCTTCAGTGCCATCAAGTTGTGCGACAACATCCAAAAGAGTCACTGTTTGCAAAAGGTCAACTGGGACTACGGAGTTCGGTAACGACGCAACTGCTTTTTCAACATCTGGTTGGAACCCATCACTGATGTAGTACACGGCAGATGCGTTAGTTAGTGCATCAAGATTCTTTGCAGTGAGTTGCACATCGTGGGCACCTTCGCCGACCGGAGTGAGACCAACGACAGAGACGTATGTGCCACCCACGCGACGGACGATCTCTTCGATGGGGTAGAAGGATGCTGCAACTGAGATGACATCTTTCTGTGCATCGGGCTGAGATGACGAGTTACCGCAGGCTGTCACAGCAATAGTGATTGAAATAAGGGCAAGGAAGCGTTTCATGTGATGAACCATACCAATAATGAGAACCATTCCCACTATTGAGAATCACTGGGAAAGCTGCCGGTAATAAGGTCGGAAGAACACACGGGGGGCATATGGCTACAGGTGATGCAATATTTCGGCGCGAAGAAGACTGCGAGACCGAGTCTTGGCCAGGCATCGTCGACTGGTGGACACTTTTCAGTAGTGACCGCACTGACACCAATGGCCTCACTGTTGGTGTAGCTGAAATACCTGTGGGGGCCGTTGAACCAGAGCGCGGCCATATGCACGCACAGTCTGAGGTGTACTACTTCTTATCTGGCACTGGCCATGTGGTGGTGAACGGAACGCGACGCGACGTACGCACGGGCGATGCCGTATTTATCCCTGGAAATTCTGAACATGTTGCCGTGAATACGGGCACTGAGCCTTTGCGGTTGTTGTACTTCTTTGCTGCGGACTCATTCACCGACATCGAATACATCTTCCCCAAGTAACCTAGAAACACTCGTCCACGAGAGGAACCCCCAATGGCGAATGACTGGTTTGAAACAGTTGCAGAAGCACAACGTCGCGCGAAAGCGCGCCTGCCAAAGTCTGTCTATGGCGCACTGATTGCTGGTTCTGAAAAAGGCTTGTCAACATCCGACAACTTGACCTCGTTCGATCAACTCGGTTTTGCGCCACACGTTGCGGGTAATTCAAATTCACGCGACATGAGCACCACCGTTATGGGGCAGTCGTTGTCAATGCCGGTCATCATTTCGCCTACTGGTGTGCAGGCTGTGCACCCACAAGGTGAAGTAGCTATTGCGCGTGCCGCTGCTAACCGCGGCATTCCTATGGGTCTAAGTTCATTTGCAAGCAAGTCCGTTGAAGACGTTGCAGCAGTGAATGATTCGACTCTGTTTCAAATGTATTGGTGTGGCGATCGCGCCACATTGGAACAGCGCATGGAACGTGCTCGTGCTGCTGGCGCAAAAGGACTCATCGTTACTCTCGACTGGTCATTCAGTAATGGACGTGACTGGGGCAGCCCATGGATTCCGGAAAAAATCGACTTGAAGGCAATCATCAAGTTGGCTCCGGAAGTAATTCAGAAACCAGCGTGGTTGTGGGCGTTTGCAAAGACTGGACGTATTCCAGATCTCAGTGCTCCAAACATGGCAAAGCCTGGCGAAAAGGCACCGACATTCTTTGGTGCGTATTACGAATGGATGCAAACACCTCTTCCCACATGGGAAGACATTGCGTGGCTTCGTGAGCAGTGGGGTGGCCCATTCATGGTGAAGGGTGTCAGTCGTGTTGATGATGCAAAGCGCGTCGTAGACCTTGGCGCAACAACATTGTCTGTTTCAAACCATGGTGGAAACAACTTGGACGGCACACCAGCGCCGATTCGTGCATTGCCAGCGATCGCTGATGCAGTAGGAAGCCAAATTGAAATCGTTCTCGATGGTGGAGTACGTCGCGGAAGCGATGTGGTGAAAGCCGTTGCCCTTGGCGCTCGTGCAGTCATGATTGGTCGCGCCTACTTGTGGGGCTTGGCAGCTAATGGTCAGGCCGGAGTAGAAAACGTGCTCGATGTATTACGTGGAGGCATTGACTCTGCAATGTTGGGACTTGGGAAAGCAAACATTTCCGAACTGACTCGCGATGACATCGTGATTCCGCCAGATTTCTTGCGCGCACTCGGCACCAAATAGTCGCCCTCAATTGTAAAACTGCGTTCATGTAAAGTAAGCCGTCCGTACAACTTGGTAATAGATGATTATTGAGTGGATGTACTTATACCAAACCAGTATTTCTACATCTGGTCAGGCAGTTCCTTTCCTTACCTAAATCTTCTCGCCGTCAAGAGCCTGCTTCTTGCCGATGCCAGTGCCACGGTTGTGGTGTACCTAGTTGGTCCGGCACCTCAAAATGACATCTTTGAGAACCTTCGTGGTCTTGACCGGGTCAACATCGTGGGAATTGATCCGAAGGAAATCTTCTCCCAGTTGCCATCAGAAGTATCAGGCGTCGGGACCATCTTTCACAAGATTCCAGAATCGTCGGCTTCAGCTCGAAGCAACATTTTGCGGTACGCCTTGCTGTATCTGCACGGCGGGGTATACCTAGATTTTGACACTGTGGTGACGAAGTCACTTTCTGATCTCGCAGTTCATCAGTGTTTCATTGGTGAAGAGAATGTATGGGTTGGCGATGAAGACCGGGTGGCCGGTAAGTGGTGGGTGTGCGTATACCCACGAAATCTGTTTTGGTTAACTAGTTGGCTTCTACGTCGTGCCGATAGCGCGTGGTTTAGTGGCAAATTGCATTTAGCGCGTGCTCTTGAAAAGTCCGATGTCATCTGGTCGAAGAAACAACCAAATAATGCTGTTATGGGTGCTGTTGCGCAATCATCATTTATTCGAGAACTTCTGCTTGCATGCCTTGATACTGATTTCACTGTGAGATATGCAACGGGGCCAACTCTGGTGTCACAGGTTGCGAAGGACTTTCCCCAATTGGTCTCTGTTCTTCCTGTCAATCACTTCTATTCAGTAGCACCGGGAGAAAGCTTTCGCTTCTTCTCTGATCAGACATTGGTCCTTTCTCCTGAGGCATATCTGATTCACTATGCGGCGTCGAATCACAAGAAGTTGATTCCAACTATTGATGCATCATGTTCCTGGACTCGTAGCGCGGGCACTGTTATGGCGGAATTGATTGAAACTGTTGAGAGCCAGTACAACAAAAGTCAGCTTGGCGAAGCTTCTACAACACATAGCAATCAGTCGCTCGTGAGCTGTCTAATGGTTACAGCAAATCGGGGAGACATTGCTCGTGTGGCTATTGAATGCTTCCAAGCGCAAACGTGGCTCAACAAGGAATTAGTCATCATTGATGACGGTGGAGAAGATTACAGCGACATGATTGCGCAGTTTGATTGCGCTTCCCTGGTGCGGTACGTCAAGTTAGAGCCTGCTAGTCCTCGTTTGTCTCTAGGGGAATTGCGCAACATCTCAATTGAAGAAGCACGTGGCGAGTGGTGTGTGCAATGGGATGATGACGAGTGGTATCACCCTGAGCGACTTGCAATTCAACTCAGTGCTGCTGTTCAAGCAGATGTAGGTGCTTCGGCTTTGAAGTGGACATTGATGCATGTGAAGGATGATGCTGACCAGTCGTTGACATTTCGAGGAGACAGCGGAATTGCAACGCCTGGAACTCTGATGTTTCGAAAGAGTGATGTGCGGTATCCGCATTTGGCCCGTAACGAAGACGGCATATTTCTCAGAGATGTGAAGGACAGTAATGGCCTCGTGGTGCTTGATGAAAACCATTCACATCTGTTCATCAGAGTGTTTCATGGTTTAAACACGTGGGAAAAGGATCATTTCCTTGCACGACTTCATCGCAGAGTTGTTGATTGGCCGTCTTGGGTCTGGTCACGTTGGATTGTGAGTGATGTGACTCGGCATCGGGCATTCAAATTGAACAGCCTCGAAAAAGACTCCCTGCGCCAAATGACCCGTAGCCATGACCGTGACAACGAATTGGTCGCAATATGAGTGTGGCGGTAGCGCAGGTTGAGAATGCAGTGCCATTGTGGCGACGCATTGGTTGGTTGACTCTCGGAGAAGGAGTTGCACGAACGGGGCAGGTACTGAGCGCCATTTTGTTAGTGCGGTTCTTGGCACCTTCCGCGTGGAACATCATCGCTCTCGGCTTATCGGTCTATTTGGTTGCAGTGACAATTGGTTCATTGAATCTTGAACACAGCATTCTCTTTTTCTTACCTCAGTTGACGCAGCACCAAACAAATCGACTTCTTCATCAGACAGTCAACTTGTTACGACTATCTGGGTTTGTTTGCGGCGCAGGGATAGTTCTCGTGCAGGCCAGTACAGGGGTTTTAGGCACCATGGGTATTGCAGTGTGTCTTGCATGTGCTGTTGCGTGCGAACTTCCCACTGTGGTGATGACGCCGACATTTATTGCGCGTGGTGAAGAACGCTACGCAAGCATGTGGGGGTCTAGTCATGCACTTATTCAGTTCTTGGCTCTGATGATTCCAACGCTGTGTGGCTTTGGCGCGACAGGCATTGCTTATGGCCTGGCTGCGTCAGGCCTCATTCGCCTGACATCTTTTACCGTTGTGTTTGGTCGCTATGTCAACGGAGAACATGTTCACACTCCCGGCCTCTTGAAGCGTCAGCTGTACTTTTGTGCGCCACTTGGTGTTGCCCTTGCTGCTGGTGTGCTCACTCGATCAATCGATAAATGGCTTGTCGCATGGCACGAGCCATTGAAGGTTGGGATTTATTCAATTGCGGCGTTTGAAGTACCAATTCTGGCTGTGCTTCCTTATGCAGGCGGAGCGGCAATTGCGGTGTCAATGGTCACGATGTTTCATAACGATCAGGTTTCAAGTGCGCATTCCGTGTGGTGGAACCAGGCACGAATGATGTCATTAGTAGTAGTGCCGCTAACAGTGGGTCTAGTAGTGATTGCACCGGAATTGTTTGAGATTCTCTTTTCACACTCGTATAGAACTTCAGTATTGCCATTTCAAATTTTCACATTGATTGGCTTACATCGCGTGACCGAGTACGGAGCAGTGTTGCGAGCTGCAGGTCGAAGCGTCGAAATCGTCTATTCAAGTCTGATTTTGTTGGGTTCTAATCTTGTGTTTGGATACATCGGACTTCAAGTGCATGGCTTAGTCGGGTTGACAATGGGGTCCGTTCTTGCCTTCTCTGTTGCGTGGGTATGGATTCTCAGTCGATTGAAGAATGTTTTTGACGTCTCTATGCGGCATGTCTTCCCATGGTCTGCATGGGGATCAAGTGTTGTTATTTCTTGTGTAACAGCGGCTGTTGCCTTCTATTTATCGAAGGACGGCGACTCAGCTGGATCGCGCCTCATCATCAAACTGATGGTGATGGGCGGCGTGGCTGCAGCAGTAGGACTCATTAACCAACGAGATAGAAAGTCTCTGCCAATGCGTAGGAATTTTCTAGAGGGGAACTCCCATGCATGAAATATCGGAACTAAAGATGCGAGGGGATCAAGTCATAGATTATGGATCTCTTGCGCCAATGAGAATTGCAATCGTTGCCGAGAGTTTTCTTCCTGCCATCAATGGTGTTACTAATTCAATTCTCCGTGTGATCGAACATATGACCTCACGAGGCCATGAAGTAACGGTGATTGCTCCATCACCAGGTGTTACTGCGTATGGAAAAGCCCGAATCATCAGAGTTCCATCTTTTGGGTTTCCGCGGTATCCCGAACTGCGCATAGGTCATTCACGTTCGTTCGTTCGAGATGCACTCCGTGAGATCAAACCAGATCTTGTACACCTCGGTTCTCCCGCTGTATTGGGTGCTGCAAGTTTGAGCGCTGCGCAAGACCTGGGAATTCCATCTGTTGCGATTTATCAAACCGACTTGGCCGGTTTTGCTTCTCGGTATCACATGGGCCTTGCTGGGCGATCAATTTGGCGATACATCGCAAGGATTCATAAACGTGCGGATTTAACTCTGGCGCCATCTACAGCAGCTGTATGGGACCTACGAGAGCGTGGTGTAGACAACGTTGTGAGATGGATGCGTGGTGTCGACTTAGAGCGGTTCAATCCTTCATTTCGCGATGACGAGTTACGAAAATCTCTTGCTCCTGATGGGCAATTGATCATTGGTTTTGTGGGCCGGCTAGCTCGTGAAAAACAGATTGAACGACTGAAGGGTCTCTGCCGGATGCCACACATCAAAGTGGTAATCGTGGGGGACGGGCCGATGAGGGCCAAATTAGAAAGAGAATTACAAGGCGCGATTTTCATGGGATTCAAATCCGGTGAAGAACTCAGCAAGCTGTACGCATCATTTGATGTTTTTGTACACACAGGACAAGATGAAACTTTCTGCCAAGCCGTACAAGAAGCACTTGCGTCTGGAGTTCCCGTGGTTGCTCCAGCGTCAGGCGGTCCACTTGACTTGGTTCAACATGGTCACAACGGGTTCCTTTGGACAGAGACCTCTCGCTATTCACTTGTCGGTGCGGTGGCAGAACTAGCCAAGTACCCAGTGAAGAGAGAACGTCTTGCTGCAAATGCTCGACCATCAGTTGAAGTTCGACCATGGTGTGAAGTGATGGATGAATTGGAAGGCCATTATCGATCAGTCATCGGCGGGCTTAGCTTTGCGTACCGCGGAGTCGCAGCATGAGTCAGATAGTTGTTTCGTTACATGATGTTGCACCAGCAACAGCTGAACTTTCACGGCGCTGGCTGGAACTGCTCGAAACTCTTGGAGTTCGAGCATCTCTATTGGTTATTCCGGGTCGTTGGAACGGTAAGGAACTAAGTAAGTCTCCAGCATTCGTTGATTGGCTTCATGCGGCCGAATCACGTGGACATGAGATTGTTCAACATGGCTTGTTGCACACACGCGACAAGAATTTCGCAACTGCATCCCGTCGATCACAAGTCGGCCAATTGTTGGGTAGAGGGTGCCAGGAATTTTGGGAGCTTCCGTACGAAGAAGCTTTCAAACGCCTGATTCAAGGGAAATCCATCATGGCCAAATGCGGGTTTCAAGCGACTGGATTCGTTGCGCCAGCGTGGATGATGTCTGAAGCAACGCTTGATGCACTTCGTGACACGGGTTTCCAATACACGAACAACCACACTCATCTGATTAACACACAAACAGGAGCCAAAAGGCTTGTAGTGGTCACATCGCAGCGCCCACGCAGCCTCTTAAGTCTTCCTGGTGTGGCAGTTACCAATTGCATAGCCAAATATGCTGAGACACGCGGGGAACCACTACGGATTGCTATTCACCCAGCCGACTTGATGTCTCCTCGTTTGCGGGAGGCGAACTTAAGGCTCATCACGCAGTTTCTTTCGCGGGGCTATGACTCGGTGACCTATGCCGAGATGTGTGCATACGAATTCCCGACTTCTGTACAGCAAAAATCATCTGCTCTGAAGAAGATTCAACTGACATGAAAATTGTCCAGGTCGCAAACTTTATCCACGAGACATCGGGGGGAATGCGGACCGCATTAGGAGCACTTCAGAATCAGTATCTTGCCCAAGGGCACGAGGTTGTACTCATTCGTCCTGGCATCGATTCATGTTCAGACGAAACCAATGCGGTAAAAGACTTCACGATTCGCGGGCCAGTTCTGCCGATGACAGGTGGCTATCGAGTAATAGTTGGTCGACGAGAATTGAAGCATATTTTGCTCAGTCTTACACCTGATGTAGTGGAACTGTCTGATAAGTCGACGTTATATTGGGTTCCAAAATGGTGCAGAAAAAATGGCATTACGTGTGTTGTCATTTCTCATGAACGAACAGATCTGGCGCTCAATTCATTGGGGTGGAAACGATTCCCTCTAATTCCAATTGTGAGCTATTTCCGACGGGCTATTTCTCGTTCAGCAGATGTAATTGTGTGTGCGTCTCGCTTTGCCGCTGCAGAATTTGAGGGCCAGTCAGACTCGGTCCACATTGTCCCGCTTGGTGTTGATGGCGCGCAATTCTCAAGTAGTCAGAAGTCCTCTAATTGGGGAACGCCATTCACGCTTGTTGTCTGTGCGCGTTTGTCACCCGAGAAGAACGTTGATGTCGCAATCGAAGCTCTTCGAATTTTCTGCAGAAATAATGTCTGCCAGATGTTGGTCTTAGGTGACGGCCCATTGATGAATAGCCTTCAGGAACAGGCAATTGGTTTGCCGGTTCATTTCATGGGGCACATCAGTGACCGCGATGCGCTTGCAAACTTGCTTGCATTTGCAGATGTGGTTTTGAATCTTGGCCATATTGAGACATTTGGTCTTGTGTCATTAGAGGCACTCGCAGTTGGCACACCAGTCATTGTGGCTTCAGCTGGTGCATCATGTGAAGTTATTGACACAACATGCGGTGTGGTTGTAGATCTACAACCCGAAAAACTTGTTGCCGCAATTAATCAACTACGCCAGTTCTCGCGCGAGGACCTACGTCTTCAATGCGAATTACGTGCTAGCAATTTCAATTGGACTGTCACTGGTGAACGAATGGTTGAACTGTTCGCATCGAGTATCGGAATTTCTAAGTATGTCAATCATTCTTGAGCACCAGATTCGTTTAGAACCTCTCGGTCAATATGAATCAGAGGTTCGCCACCTTTTTCATGAGACTTTTCTTATGGGAAGACCCTTGGGCTTCTCGCTTGATGAAGTTGGCTTGTACGAAGAACTAAGCCTTGCTTGGTACCTGAAAAATGCTGCACATCTAGGCGCCGTAGCGATTCGCGACAATGAAGTAGTTGGGTACGCATTGGTTTGTACAGATCCTGTGGCATATGACGAATGGCTTGCAAAGGTAGCGAAGAAACTGACGCGACGAGTGTTCATCCGACTTGTCACGTTCCGATTAACTGCACGCAGTCGAAAGTTCTATCGCCTGAGATTCTTGGATTCCCTTACTGTGTGGAAATCTCGGAAGCGATTGCCGATTGATATTGGCGCACATGTGCATATGAACATCAAGGAAGGCGAGCGCTCTGGGGCTGTTGCTTTGGCCCTGCTTGGGCATATCGACCATGTATGCCGTGACCACGGCGTTTCTTCCTGGATTGGCGAGATAAACGCAAGTCTTGGTTCTCGCGAACGCGCTCTTGCGCGAGTCCTTGGCGAGATCATCGCTATTGAGCC
>CAMDLK010000055.1 GCA_945901725.1 Bifidobacterium breve
ATAAAACACTTCAGGCGTTACTTCGCGACATGGACCAATGGCGTCTTGGTACTCCTGCCATGCAGTTGTGAGAAAACGTTCTAACCCTGAATCATGTACGGCATTAATGGGGTCAACTCCCCACTGTGTTGGCAACTGGAAATCAAAACGGGAATCGGCTGACAACACTTCACGAATGATCTCACCACGACCAATGTGCTCGAACGGAGAATGAACGGTTCCCTTTTCAATCTCCGTGTGCGGATCATGCAAGAGGTGCGCTGGGGTGTAAACGACTTTCATGCCGACAACACTAGAAGACTGTTAGTCGAAACTTGGACGCGCACGAATAGAGCGCTTCAGCTCGGCCATATCAGACGATGTGGCGATGGTCTCAATGGCATCCCACAACTTCGTGGCATTCTCGCCACGAGGGATGGTGGAGATGACCGGACCAAAGAACGATGCTTCCTTTAGACCACTGGGGTTGAAAGTGATGATGGGAGTTCCAACATCTTTGCCAGCACGTTCAAGTGCCAATGCTGTCTCGTCGGAAATAAGACGATCAAAAGTTTCGTCGTTCACTGCTGCTGCCCACTCGACAGGAAGGCCAGCTTGTGAAAGCAAGCCTGCGATGTGACCTTCAATGTCAGCAACAAACAGTTCGCGCTCTTGCCTGTTGTGCAAGCTTGTGCCAAGTGCGGTGTACACCTTTGCGACAGCATCGTTTCCGGCAGCAGAACGAGCCTTTGCGGCAACGCGTAAGCCGGAAGTTCCGGCGGCATGTACCTCTTTGTATCCGGCAGGCATCGATGCATAATCCATCTTGTCTTGATTCAGAATCTTGAGAGAGATGAACTTCCAAGAGACTTTGTAATCACGAAGTTCTTGAACTTCAGCAACCCAACGAGATGTGATCCATGCCCACGGACATACAGGATCGAAGAAAAAATCGAGGTCAGTCATGGCTAGACCCTAGCGATTTCGCGTTCTTCGAATGTTTCAATAAGGTCGCCAGGCTTCAGGTCTTGGAAGTCGGACAAACCGATTCCGCATTCGAATCCTTCACGCACTTCACGGACATCGTCCTTGAATCGACGAAGTGACTGAATTGAGCCCTTCCAAATGATGGTTCCGTCGCGAAGGAAGCGCACCTTGGTACCGCGAGTGATGACTCCGGTACGGATGAAACAACCAGCAATGGCGCCAAGTTTTGGAACGCGGAAGATTTCGCGCACTTCTGCTTCACCTGTGACAACTTCTTCAAACTCAGGAGCCAAGAGACCGAGCATTGCGCGTTCCATGTCTTCAAGAAGTTTGTAGATGATTTCGTATGTACGAATCTCAACTTTTTCAGCTTCTGCGAGGTCACGAGACTTACGGTCAGGACGAACGTTGAAACCAATCAGAGTTGCGTTGGTGGTTGCTGCAAGCGTGATGTCGTTCTCGGTGATACCGCCAACGCCACGATGCACGAATGCCACCTTGACTTCCGGACGCTCTAGCTTGCGCAAACTTTCAGACACCGCTTCGAGCGAACCTTGAACGTCGGCTTTGATTACCAGGTTCAGTGTTGCCACTTCACCGGCCTGAATTTGGCTGAAGATGTCTTCCAGCTTTACTCCGCCTTGGACGCGAGAGTCTCCGCGCTGGCTGAGAACGCGACGTGAATGTCCACGAGCGTCACCAACTACACGAGCAGTCTTTTCGTCTGGTGCTGAACGGAATTCATCACCGGCTTGAGGAACTGACGACAATCCGAGTACTTGTACTGGAGTCGATGGTCCGGCTTCTTTGATTTGCTCGCCGCGCTCATTGATGAGTGCACGCACCTTGCCCCACGCGGCGCCTGCCACGATTGGGTCACCGACTTTGAGTGTTCCCTTGTCAACCAAAACAGTTGCAACAGGTCCACGACCAATGTCGAGGTTCGCTTCAAGAACAACACCCTTTGCGCGCCCAACTGGGTTAGCTGTGAGTTCTTCAAGTTCAGCAACAACTGTGAGCTGTTCAAGAAGATCGTCGATACCGAGGTTCTGCTGTGCAGACATTTCGACAACGATGGTGTCTCCACCCCATGCTTCAGGAACCAATTCGTATTCAGCCAATTGAGTAAGAACACGCTGAGGATCAGCATTGTCTTTGTCTATCTTGTTCACCGCAACAATGATGGGCACATCAGCTGCTTTTGCATGGTTGATGGCTTCGATTGTTTGCGGCATCACACCGTCGTCAGCTGCAACAACAAGAACCACAATGTCAGTGACCTGTGCTCCACGCATACGCATCTTTGAGAACGCGGCGTGACCTGGAGTGTCAATGAAGGTGACTTTCTTGCCATCTTTTTCAACTTGGTATGCACCGATGTGCTGTGTGATTCCACCAGCTTCACCGGCCACAACATTTGCTGAACGAATACGGTCGAGCAGTGTTGTTTTACCGTGATCAACGTGACCCATGACAGTGATGACTGGAGGACGCGGCTGCTGCAATGACTCGTCGTCATCGTCTGAGTCGTCGAACAATGCTTGAAGTTCTGTTTCCTGCTGTTGACCTGGATCAACGAGAAGAATTTCTGCGCCGACTTCAAGAGCGAATAGCTCCATCTGATCGTCGCCAAGGCTCATCGTGGCTGTCACCATTTCGCCGTGCTCTAACAAGTAACGAACAACGTCTGCAGGTGTGCGGTTTAACTTCGGCGCAAACTCTTGTGCCGATGCTCCACGCTCGATGATGATGGTGCCTTCAGGCACTGGTGCATTGCTATTTGAGTAGCTAGTGAACTGCGGCTGCAGTTCGTCGAACTCTGCCCTGCGACGCGCACGTGACTTCTTGCGAGGTGCACGACGCTGACCGTTGTTACGTGGGCCGCCAGGACCGCCACCGGGACGAGGACCGCCACCAGGGCCGCCTGCGCCAGGACCGCCAGCACCAGGGCCGCCGGGACGTGCGCCACCAGGACCACCAGGTCCGCCGGTGCGAGGAGCAAAACCAGTACGTGGACCACCAGGACCACCTGGGCCACCGGTACGAGGACCACCAGGTCCGCCTGTGCGAGGACCGCCAGGACCACCAGGACCTGGACGACTGCCAGGACCAGGACGGAAACCAGCACCACCAGGGCCGGGGCGAGCGCCACCAGGACCAGGACGGAAACCAGGACGAGATTCACCAGGAGCTACACGACCGCCTGGAGGAGGCGGAATTGGTCGACCAGTTGCAGACATTGGGCCAGGAGGAGGCGGTATGGGTCGTGCACCAGGAGCGCTAGGACCGCGAGGAGGCATGCCGGTTGGTGGCATGCCTGGAGGAGTTGAACGAGTCGACGGCGCAGGTCGCGCTGACGGCATCGGATTAATTGGAGGACGAGGAATTGAACTTGTCGGAGTTGGACGACCACTTGAGATCACACGTGATTCACCAGCTGGAGTTTCAGCAACTGGCGCAGGAGTATCAACGACTGCAGCAGCTGGTGCTTCCACAACAGGAGCAGGAGTTTCAATTACCGGTGCAGGAGCTTCAACGACCGCTACAGGTGCAGGAGCTTCGACAACAGGAGCTGACGCTTCAACTACAGCGTCTGCTTCAACTTTTGCAGCTGCAGCTTTTTTAGCAGGTGCTTTTTTTGCGGCAGCTTTCTTGACAGGAGCTGGTGTGCTTCCATCTTCTGCGTCAACTTTTTTAGCAGCAGCCTTTTTAGCAGCAGCCTTCTTGGCAGGCTTTTCTTCTTCAGGCTGAACATCGCGTTTCAACCCGTCCTTGACGGCCTTACGACGCACACGGTCAGCTTGAGCTTCTTCCATCGAGGACGAAACGCCCTTGACGTCGATGCCCATCGTCTTTGAAAGATCGAGTGCTTCTTTGTTCGTGAGGCCGAGCTCTTTTGCGAGCTCGGCGATTCGGATCTTCTTGACTGGCAAGGGTTAGGCCTCCGTGCTTTCGGCTGTCGCTGGCGTGTTGCCTGCCCACTCTTGTTCGCTAACGACAGAGCCGTCAGTGTTGTGGAATTGCATTTCGCCAGTTTCGTCGTTCTTGCGCCACTCGCCCTCTGCGTATTCAGTTTTACGCGGTGATTGACGTGGTTCAAAAATGCCGTTTGATTCGTTGACTGCTTGCGTTTCTGACTTGATGTCGATACGAACACCAGTAAGACGAGCTGCAAGACGAGCGTTCTGTCCTTCTTTACCGATTGCCAAGGACAATTGGAAGTCAGGAACAATGACGTCAGCTTGAGTGGAGTCTTCGCTGAGACGAACTTCAGTTACTTTCGCTGGCGACAAAGCCTTTGAAACGAAATCATGAAGATCTTCTGAGTAGGAAACAATGTCGATTTTTTCTCCGCGAAGTTCGTTAACAACCATGCGCACGCGTCCACCACGAGCACCAACACATGCGCCCACTGGGTCTACGTTCGGATCGTTTGAAAGAACTGCAATCTTTGTGCGATGGCCAGGCTCGCGAGCACATGACTTGATTTCGACAACTCCGTCAGCAATTTCAGGTACTTCTAGTTCAAACAAACGCTTGATGAGGCCTGGGTGCGTACGGCTCACAACAATCTGTGGGCCCTTTGCAGTTTTGCGTACTTCAACGATGTATGCCTTCAGACGTGCACCAGTTTCTGGACGCTCGTATGGCACTTGTTCTGCTTGTGGCAAAAGTGCTTCCACTTTTCCAAGGTCGAGCAATGCGTAGCGGCCATCTGACTGCTGAATGATTCCGGTGACAAGGTCGCCTTCGCGGTTTGCATACTCTTCGAACTTGCGATCGCGCTCTACTTCACGGATTCGCTGACTCATCACTTGCTTGAACGTCGCAGCAGCAATGCGGCCGAGTTCGTGCTTGTTAGGGGTGTCATCGCGCTCGTTTACCCAGTTGCCGTCTTCATCGACGTCATAGGCAGTGAACTTCATGTCGAGGTTCTCTGGGTTCACCTCAACGATGACTTCATCAGCAGCGTTTGGCCGCTTCTTGTATGCAGTGGCGAGCGCCTCTACTAATACTTGTAGCAAAGCATCAACACTGATGCCATGGTGTTCTGCGAGCAGACGAACTGCATCGGACATATCTAGGTTGCTCATTGTGCGTTGACCTCCTGATTGTTGGTGGGTTCAGATTGGGCAGCGGCATTGCGCTTTGCGGCGCGTGCCTCTGGAGAGTTGGGTTTGGCTTGGGACTCCCAAACGAAAACGGTTTTTGCCTTTTCGATGAGTGAGAGTGGAATTTCGACAGTGTCAGAAGAATTCTCAAGACGAACACTTGCCGTAGTGGAAGTAGCCCCTATGAGTGCACCTGCAAAACGGCGACGGCCATCAAGTTCAGTTACCAGACGAATGGTGACGTTCTTTCCGACTTCGCGTTGGAAGTGGTGAGGGGTGCGCAAGGTGCGCTCGAGGCCTGGGCTCGTGACTTCTAGGGTGAACCGGCCAGGCACAACATCGTCGTGTTCAAGTTCGCGGCCAAGAAGGCGCGTGACGAGAGCGATCTGATCGACATCCACGCCCGACTCTTGGCCAGTCGGAGTATCGATGGTGACGCGCAGAATGCCACCGGCAAATTCAAGGTCATACAGCTCAAGGGAAAGGTCGGCCAAGATGGGAGAAACCATGGCTGTCACTGCTTCTACGACATTGATCGACATATGACTCACCTCTCCCGCCAAAAACTTGGCTCTAACAGAACAAAAGGCACGGGGGTAAGCCCGTGCCTCAGGTTCACCGAACTTCAAAGGACGGGGACAATCATATCCAACCAAAGTAAGGTTTCGCTCCGATGCTCCGTTCCTCCACACTCTTCGTTCGCACCCTTCGAGATGACCCGGCCGACGCCGAGGTCCCTAGCCACCGATTGCTGGTGCGCGCTGGCTATATCCGCCGTGCCGCCCCAGGCGGATACACGTGGCTCCCCCTTGGCTGGCGGGTCCTGCGCAAGGTCGAAGCCATCGTGCGAGACGAGATGGATTCGATGGGAGCACAAGAAGTTCACTTTCCGGCCATGCTCCCCCGCGACATTTACGAACTCACTGGTCGCTGGGAAGAATACGGCGACAATCTCTTTCGCCTGAAAGACCGCAAGGGCGCCGACTTCTTGTTGGGACCAACCCACGAAGAGATGTTCACCCTGCTCGTGAAAGATTTGTATTCCAGCTACAAAGACCTGCCCGTCTCGCTGTATCAAATTCAAACGAAGTACCGCGACGAAGCACGTCCACGCGCCGGCCTGTTGCGTGGCCGCGAGTTCCTCATGAAGGACAGCTACTCGTTCGATATCGACGATGCAGGACTTGCCGCAAGCTACAACGCACACCGCGATGCGTATAAACGGATCTTCACACGTCTGAAATTGCCCTACGTCATTGTGAAAGCAATGAGTGGTGCCATGGGTGGTTCAGCAAGTGAAGAGTTCTTAGCCCCGATCGAAGTAGGCGAAGACACATTCGTTCGTTGCACGAAGTGTGACTACTCAGCAAATACCGAAGCAGTTACGACAGCAGTACTAGCGCCAGACACAGCCTCGTACCCAACCGCAGCCGTTGTCGAGACACCTAACTGCCCCACCATTGCTTCGCTCGTCGATTTTCTCAATGCCAATCATGCTCGCAGCGACCGAGCATGGGCAGCCTCTGACACATTGAAGAATGTCGTGTTGCAATTGCGTCATCCAGATGGCTCAACCGAAGTCTTAGTTGTTGGAGTTCCTGGTGACCGCGATGCAGACATCAAACGAATTGAAGCGCAAGTATCACCGTCTGAAGTTGAACCACTAGATGATGCGGGTTTCGCCAAGCATCCAGGCCTTATTCGCGGATACATCGGGCCTCAAGTCTTGGGCACAACAAGCACTACTGGCGTTCGTTATCTTCTTGATCCTTCAGTTGTCGCTGGTAGCGAGTGGGTTACCGGTGCAAACGTTGCAGGCTCACATGTTCTGCATTTAGTGAATGGCCGAGACTTCACTGCTGACGGCACTATTGAAGCTGTCGAAGTAGCAGCCGGAGACCCGTGCCCGTCATGTCGTGAGCCACTGGAGATTGCCCGAGGTATCGAGATTGGTCACGTGTTTCAGTTAGGCCGCAAGTACGCAGACACACTTGGCCTTTCAGTACTTGATCAAAACGGCAAACAAGTTGTTGTCACAATGGGTTCGTACGGCATCGGCGTATCCCGTGCTGTTGCTTCAATTGCCGAAGTGTTCCACGATGACATCGGCTTGAAGTGGCCACGGGCAATATCTCCTGTTGATGTTCACATTGTTGTCACCGGAAAGAACGGCGATGACATAACTATCGCTGGCGAAAAACTTGGAGCAGAACTTGAAGCACAGGGACTGGAAGTTCTTATCGACGACCGCAATGGCGTGTCGCCCGGCGTCAAGTTCAAAGATGCGGAACTAATCGGAATTCCCACCATTGTTGTGGTTGGTAAATCTCTGGCCGAAGGAAACATCGAGTTGCGCGACCGCCATGCGGGTACGAACGAAGCAGTCCCTCTTGCCGATGCGGTGCAACGCATTGTTGCATTGGTGCGCGAAGGATAAACAATGTTTCGCCGTGTCATAGGTGCGCCACAGCACTACGACTGGGGCGACCCAACTTTTATTCCGGAACTGTTTCAACTTCCTAGCAACTCACAACCGTGGGCAGAAATGTGGTTCGGAACTCACCCGTCTGCCCCATCGAAACTTGATACAGAAGATGGCCCGCTGTTGTCAGATGACATCGGCGAAATGACAATGCTTGTCAAAGTACTTGCCTGCACTTCACCACTGTCGTTGCAGACGCACCCAACGCGCCAGCAAGCTGAACGCGGATTCGCTCGTGAGAATGCCACAGGCATTGCACTTACTGATCCGAAACGTGTGTACAAAGACTCATCGGATAAACCCGAAATACTCATTGCTCTTACGGAGTTCGAGGCACTTTGCGGGTTTGACACCATCGAAGCATCAATCGAACGCCTGCAACAGTTCGGCTGGCGTGAAGAAGCTGATGTACTCGATCAGAACGGCATAGATGGCTATTTGTTATGGGCATTTGATCAACGTACGTCGCCTTCCATGAATGCAGTTCCTGGCTGGATGCAGCGCCTCAGCGATGCATACCCCACCGACCGAGCATTACGTGTTGCGCCATTGCTGCATCACATTGTTTTAGAACCAGGTCAGGCAATCTCTCTTCCCGCCGGAAACTTGCACGCATATCTTCACGGAGCAGGCATCGAAGTCATGGCATCTTCAGACAACGTGGTGCGTGCTGGCTTTACATCGAAACACGTTGACGTTGCAGAACTCTTGCGAATCGTTGATACTTCACCACTGGAGAGCCCAATCTCCCCAACATTTGTGAATAACCACTGGTCCGAATATGCGTCTCCGTCGCCGGCATTCTCTGTTGCTTCAACAGCTTGGGAAAACTTGCATACCGTCGAGGCGAGTAACGCACACAGATTCTTTTTTGGCCCACTGGGAGACGATGCGCGCCCAGATATGACGTGGTTGCCTGCCGGAGAATCACACAATTTCAAAACTGTTCCAGGCACTCACAATGTCGCCTGGATGTTCACTCAGAACTAGTTCTGTACCGCTTTTCGAATTTCCACAATCTTCTCTGCTGAATGATTGGCGTCTTCACCCTTTTCATCCATTAGTTGAGACCGATCTTTTGCAGCTTCCCGCTCGGCAAGTTTTGTATCGGCTCGGGCAATTGCAGCATCGGTGCCATGTTCATTAATGAACTCCGCCCATTCAACCAACGCTTCCACCATCTCATCTTCTGGCACAACTGCGACATTGCGCCCCTTCACAAAAAGGTGACCACGCTTGTTTCCAGCTGCAATACCAAGGTCTGCTTCGCGGGCCTCGCCTGGTCCGTTAACTACACACCCCATTACAGCAATCTGTAGAGGAAGTTTTTTGTGTTCAAAAGCTGCAAGCGCTTTATTGGCAACAGCAATGACGTCGATCTCGGCTCGACCACAACTTGGGCATGCGATGAGGTCAACGTTCTTTCGTTCGCGAAGTCCGAGAGCCTCAAGCAGTTGTCGACCAGCGCGTGCCTCTTCAACAGGATCCGCAGTGAGGCTGTACCGAATGGTGTCACCAATGCCTTCGAGTAGAAGCGTAGAAATTCCTGCAGTGGCCTTGATAAGACCAGCCGGAGGTGGCCCTGCTTCTGTGACTCCGAGATGCAGCGGAATATCAGTTGTGTCAGCCAACATGCGATACGCCTCGACCATTAGTGGCACATTGCTTGCCTTTACAGAAATCTTGATGAGGTTGAAATCAACTTCTTTGAAATAGGCAATTTCATGCATTGCAGATTCGACCATTGCCGCTGCTGTGAGTCCGCCATATTTTTCATACAACGACGGATCAAGAGAGCCTCCGTTGACACCAATGCGAATTGCCAAATTACGATCACGTGCTTCAGAGGCCACAGCCTTGATGTGTTCCGGTTTACGAATGTTGCCTGGGTTCAAACGAAGACCATGAACACCTGCTTCCATTGCAGCCAATGCCATCTTGTACTGATGATGAATATCAGCAATGATCGGAATAGGTGAACGCGGCACAATTTGTGCAAGGCCTTCGGCAGCTTCTTGGTCGTTACACGTGCAACGCACGATGTCGCATCCGGCCGCAGCCAATGCATAGATCTGCTGCAGTGTGCCTTCAACGTCGGCAGTCTTCGTTGTGGTCATTGACTGCACCGTGATGGGAGACCCTCCACCGACAGGGACTTTGCCCACCATTATTTGCTGAGTATTGCGACGCTCGAACATGTGTCTCAGTCTGTCAGTTCCTCAGCCGTTTACCCGAGTGGTTGAGTGATATCTAGGTACAAACCAGTGAGAAGTAAGAGTGACAAAAGCCCGACCACCAAGGTGGCCAAGGGAACCATCTTGTTGATGTCTGCCTTGTATAGGCGTCCTTTGCGAGAACGCACTCGTTCATAAATGGCGATTGCAGCGTGGCCGCCATCGAAGGGCAGTAACGGGAACATGTTGAATACCCCGACAAAAACGTTGATGCTGGCGAGCAATGCAAGCACACCCTTCAGCCCATCAGATCGACCAACCGTGCCACTGAAGTCACTAACGCCAACAACAGTGGTTGGACGGGTTTCAAGTGTGGCCTCAGGAGATTTGGTGAGGTGGCGAATTGAATTCATAGGGTTAAGCGCAACGACCACCCCTTTCACTGAATCAATGATTGTCGTACCAATATCTGCAACTGATTGCTCTACAGATTCAATGACTCCGAGATCTTTCCATCCCCAGTCATCGGCCATCACACCAAAGTACGCACGACCTGCAATCGTAGGGTGCTGAACCAGCACGACATCACGAGTTTGTCGAACGCCCTCGTGTTCAAACACGACAGAGATTGACTCACCAGCAGAAAAAGACTGTATTGCAGCAGAGACGCTGTTGTAATCCGTTACAGCAATGCCTCCAATTGAGACAAGCGTGTCGCCGACAACGATGCCAGCAGAGGCTGCGGGGCTATTCAATTCGGCTAGCCCCCGAACAGTAGAGATACCTGTGTTCTGTTGACGACCCCCAGAGGCGTAGACGCCAAGGAACAAAATAAATGCAATCACCATGTGCATCAGAGAACCAGCGGTAATGACAAGTAATCGGCTAGGAAATGTTTGAGAACGATATGCCCGCGATTCATCAGCCGGATCAACTTCATCAACGTTGTTCATCCCGATGATGCGAACAAACGCACCAAGTGGCAATGCGCGAACGCCATATTCCACTTCGCCTTTTGTTCTGCTCCACACTCGTGGACCAAAACCCATAAAGAACTGAGTTACTTTCATGCCTGTCAGACGGGCAGTGGAAAAATGCCCCACCTCGTGCAAGAAGACAGACAGAAGAAGGCCGATCACGAACACAAAAGTCCACGGGTTCTTGAATGCCAGATATGCAAGCAGTGCAATCATGATGAACCCAGTGGCTTTGCCGTTTCGTGTTGCCATAGGTGACACTGCCTCGTCTACGGCACCACCAGCCGCAACTTCAGCGCGAAATTTATGATAAAAATCGCTCATCGTGATAGCTCCTCTGTCGCTAGTCGACGACCCTGAGCATCTGCCTCAAGAACATCGTCAACCGATGTTGGCACAGTAACTACAAACTTTTCCATCACCCGTGACACAAAAATTCCAATCTGCGACCACGTAATGCGGCCAGCAAGAAACGCTTCCACCACAACTTCGTTGGCCGCCGACAATGCCGCTGGCGCTGTGCCACCTGCTCGACCTGCTGCGTAGGCAAGATCAAGACACACGAATGTATTTCTGTCAGGCGGTTCAAAATCCAGACGTGACAACGTTGTCCAATCAATTCGACCAAATGGGGTCGCAATGCGATGCGGGTAACCGAGTGCATACCCAATTGGCAATCTCATATCGGGCATTGACAATTGCGCGATGGTTGAACCATCCGTGAATTCCACCATTGAATGAACCACTGATTGTGGGTGAACCACAACATCAATATTGTCAAACGACGTGCCGAATAATTCATGTGCTTCAATTACTTCAAGACCTTTATTCATGAGAGTCGAAGAGTCGATTGTGATCTTCGGCCCCATCTTCCACGTGGGGTGCGCCAATGCCTCGTTTACCGTGACTGAAGCGAGTGATTCGGCTGAACGACCCCGAAATGGGCCGCCACTAGCGGTAAGGACAATGCGGGCTACTTCTGAGGCTGGTCGCGACGATGAGCGTAGGCACTGGTGAATTGCACAATGTTCACTATCAACTGGAACCAACTGTGCTCCGGGTGTTGAACGAAGAGGTTTCACTATTGGACCAGCGGCAATGAGGCTCTCTTTGTTGGCCAAACCAAGAGTCTTGCCCGCACGCAAAGTTTCAAGAGTTACGGACAACCCTGCAAACCCGACAACGCCGTTAATAACTACGTCAGCAACACCAACGACATCGGCAAGATTCCCCGTGACAGGTATTCCTGGAAGAGCCGCTGCAACT
>CAMDLK010000056.1 GCA_945901725.1 Bifidobacterium breve
GATGCACCGAGACGGTTAGCGCCATGATCAGAGAAGTTGGCTTCGCCAGCTGCATACAAACCAGGAATGTTTGTTTGCAACTCGTAGTCAACCCACAAACCGCCCATTGTGTAATGGCTAGCTGGGTAAATACGCATTGGTGTTTCGTATGGGTTTTCGCCAGCGATGCGCTCGTACATTTCGAACAAGTTGCCGTAACGCTCTTGCACTACATCGTGGCCAAGGCGCTCAATTGCCTCAGAGAAGTCAAGGTACACACCATTCTTCTTTGGTCCGACTCCCTGTCCTTTGTCAACAAGACGCTTTGCCGCACGCGACGAAATGTCTCGTGGTGCCAAGTTTCCGAATGACGGATACAAACGCTCGAGGTAATAGTCGCGCTCTTCTTCTGGAATGTCACGAGCCTGGCGAGTTTCGTTTGGATTTGTAGGAACCCACACGCGACCATCGTTACGCAATGACTCTGACATCAACGTGAGTTTTGACTGACTGTCATCACTTTGAGGAATGCATGTTGGGTGAATTTGTGTGTAGCACGGGTTCGCAAACAATGCACCCTTGCGGTGCGCACGCCATGCTGCAGTGACGTTGCACGCCATTGCATTTGTTGACAAGAAGAATGCGTTTCCGTATCCGCCTGTTGCCAATACAACTGCATGTGCAGCGTGCGATGAAATTTCACCTGTTACAAGATCACGAACCACGATGCCTGATGCACGGCCGTCGATGATAACAATGTCAATCAATTCAGAACGGTTGTACAAACTGATGCCACCAAGACCAACTTGGCGTGAGAACTGTTGATACGCGCCGAGCAGCAATTGCTGACCAGTTTGACCACGAGCATAAAAAGTACGACTTACTTGTGCTCCACCAAATGAGCGGTTGTCTAAAAGACCACCGTATTCACGGGCGAATGGAACACCTTGGGCAACCATTTGGTCAATGATGTCAACGCTGACTTGTGCCAAACGGTGAACGTTTGCTTCACGCGCACGGAAGTCGCCACCTTTGACGGTGTCGTAGAACAAACGATGAACACTGTCGCCGTCACCCTTGTAGTTCTTTGCGCCGTTGATGCCACCTTGTGCAGCAATGGAGTGCGCACGGCGGGCCGAGTCATGAAATGTAAACGCATCAACTTGATATCCAAGTTCAGCAAGTGTTGCTGCAGCTGACGCACCAGCAAGACCGGTACCAACCACAATGACTTTGAATTTGCGCTTGTTGTTGGGGTTAACCAACTTCATGTTTTCTTTGTAGTTGTCCCATTTGTCTGCAACGGGACCTTCAGGAATTTTGCTGTCAAGTTTGACCGTGTTCTTTGCGAACAGTTCATCAGTGAGAGTCATGATCGTGTCTTTCTTCTTCGAGGCGTATCGGTCAACCGACGATGCCGGCCATTACAGATATTGGGAACGAAACATTGCCGACAACGACAATCGTGGCAAATCCAGTTGCAAACGCGCGCGTCCAACTGTTGAAGCGCGGGTTGTTTAAGCCAAAGGACTGAAAGATGCTCCAGGCACCGTGAAATAAGTGGATTCCGAGCAAAACATTTGCAACGACATAAAACAGAGCAACCGGGGTGCGCTGAAATGTATACACAATGCTGGCATACACCGCCTTCACGGATTCCTCATCTCCAGGATGAGTAATCATTTTTCCGGCCTCAGAGTTCACAACCCCAAAGGTCAGATCAAGAAGATGCCAGACGATAAACGCCAGGACGACCATTCCTGTCCAACGCATACTTCGACTCGCAAAATTGGCAATCTGATAATCACGCTTGTTTTGATACTTCACGGGGCGAGCGTGACGGTTGAGAACAGTCAGCGACCACGCTGCATGTAAGTGAAGAAACAGCATGGAGATAAGGCCACCGCGAAGGATCCAGAGCACCCAGCCTTTGGGAGCCAGCGGGTAGAGCAACGTCTGCAAGAAATGGGCGTAATGGTCAAGATCTGCTGCGCCGGCATACATCTTGAGGTTTCCGATCATGTGGAAGAGGACAAAACCCATCATGGCTATGCCTGTAATCCCCATTACGTACTTCTTGCCCACCGCGGTGGAATAGAGGTCAAGGAGAAATGGGCGCTTCTTACGCCTTTGAGTAGCGGTTCCGGTGACCGGGCCACGGTGAGATGTAACTACTTGTGCCATGTAAATAAAGTCTCCTTGCGGGCCGGGCGGGCCGGCTGTGCAAATGCACTTCAAACGGTAGCCCGAGAGACCCCCGAGGGCACAACTTGACCATTTCGCTCCAGCGTGTCTTTTTTCACTACTGTTGCGATGTTCCATACAGCGGGCGCCTGAAAGTCAGGTCGCCTCAGAACTTGCCAGGAGACAATTAAGTGTCAGGATTATTTGCTGCCGAAGGCGGCTACCAAGAGTTCGTGCTCAAGGGCGGAGAATGGGCGGTGTTGTGGCTTTCAGCTGCTTCAGCCGTGCTTGCCATCGCTGTTGGGTTCTATCTCGCCCGATTAGTAATGGCTGCCGACGAAGGCACGCCGAAGATGAAAGAAATTGCACTCGCAATTCAAGAGGGTGCAAACGCCTACTTGAAGCGCCAGTTCAAGACCATCATCCTTATTCTCATCCCGCTTGCAGCCATCGTGTTCGTCACATCGACTGCAATTCTGAAGGGCGAAGGTGCTGAGGCAACTGAAGCGTTGTCGTTCATGCAAGCCGGAATTTGGCGCACAATCGCCTTCATTCTCGGCTGTGCTGCTTCAGGATTCACCGGTTACATCGGAATGACATTGGCTACACGCGGAAACGTACGTACAGCCGCTGCTGCTCTGACTGGTTCAATGCCAGACGCTCTCACCGTTGCATTCCGCACCGGTGGTGTTGCCGGAATGTTCACCGTTGGTCTCGGACTAAGCGGTGCAACGTTGATCATCATGATCTTCCAGAACACGTCAAGCGTCATTCTTGTTGGATTCGGTTTTGGTGGATCACTTCTTGCATTGTTCTTGCGTGTTGGTGGAGGAATCTTCACCAAGGCTGCAGACGTTGGTGCTGACCTCGTTGGAAAAGTTGAAGCAGGAATTCCTGAAGACGACCCGCGTAACCCAGCAACAATCGCAGACAACGTTGGTGACAACGTTGGTGACTGTGCCGGAATGGCAGCTGACCTCTTCGAGTCATACGAAGTAACGCTTGTTGCTTCGATCATTCTTGGTGTTGCAGCGTTCAACTCAATTGGCCTTAACCCAGCAATGGGACTTGTGTTCCCACTGGCAGCTCGCGCTATCGGCGTGATCGCATCAATCTTTGGTGTGTTCGCAGTGAAAGCAAAGCCAGGCGAAACAGATGCACTCAAGCCAATCAACAAGGGCTTCCTTGTTGCTGGCGTACTAACCCTTGCCGGAACTCTTGCTTTGTCACTTGCTTATGTAGGTAACGAAAAGGGAACAGCCGGCGAAGGCGTTCAGTTGATGGGCGGAGCCGGTTGGCGCGTATTTGGTGCGGTTGCAGTTGGTCTGCTTCTTGCACAACTTGTGAGCCGTCTCACTGAGTACTACACAGCAACTCATCATGGTCCAGTAAAAGAAATTGCTGAATCAGCAGAAACTGGCCCAGCAACTGCAATTCTTTCGGGAACTGCATTTGGTCTTGAGTCGAGCGTGTACGCAGTTCTTGCAATTGCAATTGCAATTGGTGTGGCATTGGCACTCGGTGGCGGAAACCTCACGTTCTCGCTCTACCTCGTTGCTTTGTGCGGAATGGGAATGCTCGCAACTACAGGCGTCATCGTGTCGGAAGACACCTTTGGTCCTGTATCAGACAACGCTGCAGGTATTGCAGAAATGTCTGGCGAGTTCCATGGTGAACCACAAAAGATCATGGTTGCGCTTGACGCAGTTGGTAACACCACTAAGGCCGTAACTAAGGGCTTCGCAATTGGTTCAGCAGTTATTGCTGCTGTTGCATTGTTCGCTTCGTTCATTGAAACAGCTGGTGCTGAATTGTTGATCAAGGCCGAGAACTTGGCTGACGGAGTTTTCAAAGCTCCTGAGCTTGCAATCAACGTTGCTGATCCGAAGATCTTCATTGGTCTTCTTATTGGTGGCTCTGTACCGTTCTTGTTCTCAGCACTTTCTATTCGCGCCGTAGGCCGCACAGCTGGTGTTGTCGTTCAGGAAGTTCGCCGTCAGTTCGCTGACGGAAAGATCATGGCCGGCACAAAGAAGCCAGAGTACGGCCCAGTCATTGACATCTGTACAGAAGCTTCACTTCGTGAATTGGCTACACCCGCACTTCTTGCAGTGTTGACACCAGTCATCGTTGGATTCGGAATCGGTTGGCAAGCACTTGGTGGATTCCTTGCAGCTGTCATCTTGACTGGCCAGCTCATGGCTAATTACCTCAGCAATGCTGGTGGTGCATGGGACAACGCAAAGAAGTACATCGAAGACGGCAACCACGGCGGCAAGGGCTCAGAGCCATACAAGGCCGCAGTTATTGCTGACACCGTTGGTGACCCATTCAAAGACACAGCAGGTCCTGCATTGAACCCGCTGATCAAGGTGATGAACCTTGTGTCGTTGTTGGTGCTTCCAGCAATCATCAGTACTCAGGACAACGACGGCCAGCGCTTGCTTATTGCAGCTGCAGCACTCGTAGTTCTTGCTGCATCGGTGATTCGTTCATCGCGCCAGAAGACAACTTTTGGTCCAGCAACTAACTAAGTAACTACTTACCAAAAGGCCCGAGCCGTGTGCTCGGGCCTTTTGTGTTTTCCGAGAAACTTTCGGCAGAATAGAAACATGCGATATCTCAGCCTCGATTGGATTGATGCCATGCAGGCTCAGGTGGCCTCTAGTGAGTCGCTCACAGACCTTGCCTCAACTCATTCCATTGGCGTCACCCAGGTCGTCACAGACGGCCCTGAAGGCTCGGTGCTCTATCACCTGCAGGTAGGCAACGGCATTGCCCGCTTTGCCTCTGGCCCTGCGCCCGAAGAGGATGTCCGCATGGAACAGACCTGGGACACAGCGGTTGGGGTTGCAACCGGATCATTGCCAGCCCAAGAAGCCTTCATCAAGGGCCATGTACGCATCTCAGGAGACACTCAGCGCCTTATGGATGCTGTGCCTGTCTTTGCCGCCCTTGACGCCGCATTCGAAGCCGTACGCACGCTGACAACGTACGAGTAAAGATCTAGTTCGAACGGAAATACGGGTTTGACGGATTAGTCATTGCCGCAAGTGCCTGGTTCAGGTCAGGGCCAGCATCTCGAGCCTGTTTCAGCGCAGCGAATGTGGCGTCTCGATTGTTTGAGAAAACTTCCTCTTCGTTATCAGCAGATGGATTCACCCAGACAGCAACAATGAGAACGAGCGAGTCAATGTCGCCATCAAACAGTGACGCTTGATGAGCGAGTCCGACCCCCGCTGCAACACCAGCCTGTGCCCCACCCCATGTCAACTCGCCATGACGATCATTTGCAATTGCTGCTTTGTTTACAAACAACGTAAACGGAACTACGGGCATGTTTGGTTGCGCAACTGCAACAAACGGAACATGACCTTCACGCGGTGTAGCTAGTGCTGTTGCCCATGCGGTGCCGACTGGTCCATCGCGTAGACCAAGAACAACGTTGATGTGTGCAGCATTGGAACCACTGCCTACAAAACCTTCACCGATCTTCATGCTGGCAACCGGCCGTAACGGCCCATGCGCAATGCATCATTCGAAACAGTGCCAGGCTTCGTGTCATATGCAAGCAAGGCAACATGGCGAGGAACTGTTCCTGACACGCGCGACACACGGTGATAACTATTGCGTCCGTTAAACACCATGAGTGTTCCAGGTGTCATTGGCTCGGTACGAACTAAGTCCGGGCGATCGCCGCGACGTACCGCAGCAACTGTGTCTGCGTTCTCCTCGGTGGCTGTGCGAATGCGCGATGCATTCTCAAAATGTCCACCTTCAGACGACGTTTGTAAAGCAATAGAAACCACGAAGTCTGTTTGATCAAAATGCCAACCAAGTTCATGACCATCACGCATAACAGCAAGATTCAGTGCGCCGAAAGGATCTGCATAACGAAACAGTTTCTCTTCACCCAGAATCTTTGCAACGAATTCCATCAGTGGATCCCACTCATACAGTGAACGAATCACACTGTCTGACGGGAACTGGTCATACGCCACGACTTCAAGATCCGCGTTAACGGTGGTGTGATACGCAACCTTCGCTAATTCATCACATTCGGCAATCAAATTAGCTATTGCATTCTCACGAATGAAACCAGGGAGAATCGCAATGTTTTCCTTCGTAAAGGTGTCACTCAATTCCCTATGTAATTCAGCACTATCTAGCGGCCACCTGTCTGTATCGACGAGTGCCGCAACGCTCATTAAATGAGGCCTAGCTTCTTTACTTCGTCACGCTCTTCAACAAGCTCGGCAACTGATGCATCAATGCGTGAACGGCTGAAATCATCGATATCAAGACCTTGAACGATGCTGTAGGTGCCGTCTTTGCAAACACATGGGAACGACGAGATGATGCCTTCAGGGACGCCATAACTTCCGTCAGATGGAATTGCCATTGACACCCAGTCTCCGGGAGCAGTGCCGAGAACCCATGAGTTCATGTGATCAATTGCGGCATTTGCTGCTGACGCTGCTGATGACAAACCACGTGCCTTGATGATGGCCGCTCCGCGCTTTGCAACAGTAGGAATGAAATCATTCTCAATCCATGCCTGATCGTTGACCAAAGCTGCTGCATTCTTGCCATCAACTTCGCAATGGAAAAGGTCTGGGTATTGAGTACTTGAGTGGTTGCCCCAGATAGTCATCTTCTTAATTGAAGTGACTGGCTTGCCTACTTTTACTGCCAACTGTGTCATGGCGCGGTTGTGATCAAGTCGAGTCATTGCGGTGAAACGATTTGGGTCAAGACCCTGTGCGTTGTTCATTGCAATTACTGCATTGGTGTTCGCTGGGTTTCCAACAACCAAAATCTTTGCGTCTTTCTTTGCTGCGACACCAAGTGCTTTGCCTTGTGGCTTGAAAATTCCACCATTTGCGCTGAGCAAGTCGCCGCGCTCCATTCCGTCTTTACGTGGCATTGCACCAACAAGGAAGGCTGCGTCAATACCGCCAAATGCAGTCTCAGCATCGTCGGTGCATACGACACCAGCAAGAAGCGGGAACGCGCAGTCATCAAGTTCCATGCGCACGCCCTCTAACGCACCAAGTGCAGGAGTGATTTCCAACAGTTGAAGAATGACGGGCTGGTTAGGGCCGAATACTGCGCCTGAAGCGATACGGAAAAGGAGGCTGTAGCCAATTTGGCCGGCTGCGCCGGTAACGGCAATACGAACTGGTGATGTCATGTCTCTAAGCGTAGGCAATGAGGGGTGCATGTTCCCAATGGAAGAGCCGTATTGGACGGAGAATTAGCGACCAATCGCCTGCAAAATTAGGGCAACATAGTTGTCCTGCCCTAATGCATTGGGGTGAATACCGTCCGAATTGAACCATTCGGGATGCGGCTTCGACAATGTGTACCAATCAAGGATGGTCACATTGGAATGCTTGGCTGGAAGGTCATTGATGACCGCATTATTCAACTGTTCCGAAGCGCGACCCGGCACTCGCATTGTCAGAATGACCACGCGCTTGACGTTTGCAAGCGGCTTGAGAATTCGCTCAAATGTCGCAGCCTTTGTAATGCCATTTGTACCTAAATGAATAACAACAACGTCGCCTAACTCGTTAACGGACTTGTAATAGTTGAAAATCTGCACTGCATCAATGACCTGCCTATTTTTTGATGCGTCAACTGTGATGCCGTAGGACTTCAACTTCTTTGCTGATCCCAACATCACTGAATCGCCCACTGCAAACACATCCATCTTTCCCCGAGGCAGAGTGGTCGTGGGAGTTAACGGAACTGTTGTGGTTCCTGCACCGATTGTCGTAGTTGTGATTCGTGTGACTGCGCCTTCATTTTCATCAAGACCTGCAGTGATGTCATCTGGCATCACGCGTGCACCTGCCATGCTGACCACACTGAACACTGGAATAACAGCCAATGTTCCAAGCACGATTCCCAATGGGCCACGAGTAGTGCCACCACGTGCACGCCACGAACGATACGTAGCCAATGCCTTTCCTGTTCGAATCGGTGTTTCAATGAACTGATATGACGCTTCGCTGATGACAACGGTGATTGCCATCAGCGCAATGAACTCACGAGCGTCTAACGAATTTCCTGCAGCCTTGCGATACGCCTGAAAGATTGTCCAGTGATACAAGTACAGACCGTATGAGCGCTTGCCAATCCACACCAACAATGGCGTACCAATGACGTACTTGCCCAACCGAGAACGAGGATGCGTCACGGTAGCAATTGCGACAACTGTGGCAATTGCTACAGCAATCAAACCTCCGCGGTACAACAAGTCATAGCCAGTCATACCAACATCAGGTACGTCGACTACTTCACGGAACTTCCAGCACATAAAGCCAAGAGCCACGAGCGCTAGAACCCCGGCTATATCAAGTCCATTTGCGTTCGAACCAGCACGTCCTCGGCGCAGTGCCCATGGCCTCCACATTGTGGCAAGCGCCGCACCTAGCAACAAACCACTGGCACGAGTAATGGTGCCAAGGTAAAGGAAATCAATGCGGACAACGCGGCGTCCAAAGATTGACATGTACTGCTCTGGAGTATTCGCAAAAGTGTCGATGGGGCCAGTGCGGTAAATCATTGCTGTAGCTACCGCAATAGCAATAGCAAACGCTGTGAAAACCAGGCCCAGAATCGGCAGTGTCTTTGGTCTGATTCGACGAAGTAATACGAACATAACGAGTGGCCACACGATGTAGTACTGCTCTTCCACTGCCAGTGACCACAAATGCCGAAGAGGCGCAAAAGCGAAAGCGGACGTATACGAAGAACCGCTCCAAATCTGGAACCAATTCGAAACATAGAGAAATCCACCAACGACATCGCCACGCAACATGCCCAGACGATCGCGATCAAACGAGGCGCAATACACAATGGTTCCGAGCAACAACGTGAACAATGCCGGCAAGAGTCTTCTGGCTCGGCGCATCCAGAAATTACCTAGAGAAACGGTGCCAGAACGCTCTCGTTCGGCAATGAGAAGCAACGTGATGAGATAACCAGATATAACAAAGAACACCTCGACACCAAGAAATCCGCCACCAAGCCACTGATGATTGGCGTGATACACAATCACTGCAATAACTGCGAGTGCTCGTAGACCGTCAAGTGCAGGGATATACGGGACAACAGGACCTCTGCGGGTGCCCCATGCTGGAGTTCCGCCAAGTTGCGTGGATTGATCGTTCTGATTACTCATGAAAGAAAAAGGTCATGCGACCGGAAGACCCAATTGGGCGTATATCTCCCGTGTAGCGGTTGATTTATTCAGCGTATAAAAATGAAGCCCGGGTGCACCCGCAGACAATAACTGCGCGCATAACTCTGTTGCAGCCTCTACTCCGATTCGGCGTACGTCTTCGGGCGATGTTCCCGATTCAAGTCGTTCACGCAACCAACCAGGAAATGCGGCACCTGACAATTCAGCCATGCGTTCAACTTGAGCAATATTGGTGCACGGCATGATTCCGGGAACAACGGGTTTTGTAACTCCGAGGTCGGCCAGGTCGTTAACCAACGACAAGTAATGATCAATGTCAAAGAAAAACTGAGTGGTCGCAAAGTCAACAACTCGAAGTTTCTCAGCGAGAAGGCGACGGTCTGTTGCGAGATCTGGTGAACGTGGGTGTCCTTCTGGATGCGCAGCCACGCCAATTGATAAATCAGCTACCTCGCGTAGATGTTCTACTAAGTCAAGTGCATACATGTAGTCGCTTGGCCGGGCATCAGCCGGGTCTCTCGGTGGATCACCCGCAAGCGCAAGAACATTCTCAACTCCGGCTGCAGTGTAGGTACTGATGATGTCAGCAATTTCAGCGCGAGTATGTCCAACGCACGTGAGATGAGCCATTGCAGGAATATTCGTTTCGCGTTCTATCCATAGAACAGTGTCTCGGGTATTCTCGCGAGTCGAACCACCCGCGCCGTATGTGCACGAAACGAATGACGGACAGAGTGCTTCAAGTTCCGCAATTGTGCGACCAAGGGACATTGATCCGGCAGTTGTTTTGGGAGGCGAAAACTCAAAAGAAAATGTTCGTCCTGCCGCAAGGAGGTCACCAATTCGTGCCATTTGTTTAGTCTACGACTTACCTAGTGACGGAAGTGGCGTGATCCGGTGAACACCATGGCGATTCCATGAGTGTTGGCTGCCGAGATGGATTCTTCGTCTCGCACACTGCCACCGGGTTGGAAAATTGCAGTGACACCAGCGGCAGCCAACTCTGAAACCGTATCGCCGAATGGGAAAAAAGCATCACTTGCAGCCACTGAACCGACTGCATGGTCGCCTGCACGCCCAATAGCTAACCGTGCTGCGTCAATTCGGTTTGGCTGTCCCCCACCAATACCAACAACAGTGTCCCCGTGCGCAAGCACAATGGCGTTGCTCCATGTTGCGGCAACCGTTTGCCACGCCAACATCAGACTTGACCACTCATCGGCGCTCGGCGCACGTTCGGTGACCACAGTGAAATCATCAAGCGGTTCATCAACTTCATCAACCGACTGCACAAGTAGGCCGCCATCAATTGACCGAACATTGATTGCCATCGAACCGAACGGCGCAACAGCTTCGAACACACGAAGCGAAGGTTTTGCACACAAGATTTCAAGCGCATCTGATGTAAACGAAGGTGCTATGACAACTTCAGTAAATGTCTTGTTGATTTCAGCCGCGGTATCGCCATTGACCTCACCATTTACGGCAATGATTCCACCGAATGCACTGATTGGGTCAGCGCCATGCGCACGTGAATACGCTTCAAAAATTGTGGGGGCAAGTGCAACACCACATGGGTTAGCATGCTTCACCACAACTGCTGCTGGCCTGTCGAAGCGACTCACTAACTGCCATGCGGCTTCCGTATCAAGAACGTTGAGGTATGACATCTCTTTACCATTGAGTTGAGTTGCGGAATCCCACCAGCTCTCAACACCAGGAAGGCGATACCGCGCTCCGGTTTGGTGTGGGTTTTCTCCGTAACGCAACACCTCAGCGCGTTCCGCGACCAATGTAAGAATCGGTGGCACTGTTGCATCTTCTCGATCACTGGTTTCATCTGCCAACCACGATGAAATTGATGCGTCGTACGCACTTGTAATTCGAAATGCCTTCTGGGCTAAACGACGTCGTGCTGCAACACTGAAAAAATCACCGCTGATCATCTCTAGAACATCGCTGTAGTCGGCAGTATCAACAACAACGCCTACATGGGCAAAATTCTTTGCGGCAGCGCGCACCATTGCAGGCCCGCCAATATCGATGAGTTCGATTCCGGGCTTTGAAGAGAACGGGTACAAGTTGACAACAACAAGGTCGATACCTCCGATGCCATTCTTTTCCATTTCAGCAACATGCTCTGGGTTTGAACGATCAGCAAGAATGCCGCCATGAATCTTCGGATGAAGAGTCACAACACGATGATCGAGAATCGGTGCTAGTCCCGTGATGTCTGCAACGTCTGTGACGGGTATGCCAGCAGCCGAGATAGCAGCAGCTGTTCCGCCACTAGAGAGCAACGACCAACCGAGTTCATGAAGCGACGTCGCAAATTCGACGATGCCCGTTTTGTCGTAAACAGAAAGTAGTGCGCGTGGCACTCAGCTCAGCCCAGCAACGATGGTGGCCA
>CAMDLK010000057.1 GCA_945901725.1 Bifidobacterium breve
GGTATTGGTTTCACCTGGGAACACCCAGCACACCTTTACTTCAAGCGTGCGAAGTCAAGTGAGCTCATCTTTGGTGATCCGACCTACCACCGCGAGCTTCTTGCTACACGCATCGGTATCTGATCATTAACTGATTAAAACTTAAAAGAACCCGGGCCTTGTGCCCGGGTTCTTTTCATTTCTCGGACATGTTGAATCAATGTGCGTGCAGTACCCTGCGCCTATGGCACGCACAGTTATCGCTCAAATTTCTGACCCTCATATCGTCGGCCCTGGTGACGAATTGTTTGAAGGGTCAGACCCCGTAGGGAACCTAACCAAGGCGCTACAACATGCATCTCAACGCAGTAACGCAGTGCTAATCACTGGTGACTGTGTAGCACGTGCTGGAACTGACAATGAATATCGCGGCTTCTCTGATGTTCTGGCATCAGTAGATGTGGAAGTTGCATTGTGTGCAGGTAATCACGATGAATCAGAAAAGATGCAACGTTTGTACTCATTGCCATCGCGCAATGGTCGACTTGATTACGTACTTGCGGTGCCTGAAGGCAAGGTGGTTGTCATGGACTCTGCTCGCATGGGCCGCGGTGATGGCTCTCTTGATGCGGATCAACTGGAGTGGTTGGATTCTGAACTGTCTGATGGTGTGCCTACATTGATTGCAATGCATCATCCGTGCTTTGCAACTGGCGGCAAGGCATTGGATTCGGTGCGCCTTGATGATGCTTCAATTGCTGGACTTTCTGACGTTGTTGCACGCCACGATGTGTTGGCAGTTGTTAGTGGACATGCTCACATGACATTGTCAGCACCGTTTGCTGGAACCACTGCGTATATTTGTCCATCGGTTGCCTATGAATTCGGTTTCCAGGGTCGCAACTTGATGCACCGCCCAGGGTTGCCGCAGTACATGGAATATTCGTGGGGCAATGGTGGCAGTGCATTTATGGCACGTGTTGTGACAGTTGCTCCAGACGACCAGTGGTATGTGATGGAGAGTTTCTAACAACTCATTTCTCGTAGGCTGATGACATGTCGATAGTTACTGTTCTATTTGCCCTTGTGTCGGCTCTCGCAGTATTCGTCATCGCTGCAGTTGTCGTGGGCCGTGAAGCGCAACGTTTAGACATGGTTGCGCCACGCGTTATCTACGACATTGATCAGGCTGCCGAATATGTGGTTCGTGTGCTGCCTAGTAGCGCTCAAGCTCGTCTCACCATGGATGAAGTGCGCCAATTGTTGTTGGCTCATTTGTCGTGGATGAATGACAAAGGGCTCACGCCTCTTGATGTCACCGATCGAGTACAGAACATTTCTGTTCCGGTAGTTGTTGATGAGAACAGCTTGACGGCGTACTTGTTGAAGGAAGCGACACGACGTGGTGTTGACCTTCTTGATGATGTTGATGTGGTGCACGTGACAGATGCTCACATGGCCTATTTCGCGGCAATCGGTGCTGTCGGCCCGAAGGCTGATCAGATCTAAATCCTCACGTTCCCATCGAGTCGGCTGCCGGCTATCTACGGCTGTAACCTCGCTACCTATGGAGATTGCCGAAAGCACTAGGTCACGCATCCTTAACGCGGCCATCGAAATGATGGAAACGGGCGGAGAATCTTCAGTGCGTCTCGGTGCAATCGCCGAAGCTTTGGGTATTAAAGAACCATCGATTTACCACCACTTTGCGAACCGGACTGAACTGGTTAACGCTGCTTATATCGAGTGGTATTGGCAATGTCTCAAAACCGATATACCTGTTGAAGCGATGATGGTGTTGGTTGATACAGAAGAGGATTACGTCAGAGCATTTCGTAAGTCCATGGAATGGAGTTATCAACCGGCGCGTCATCATGCTCGGGCTATTCGCCTCAGTGTCTTAGGTGCTGCACAACGGAATCCGGAATTGGCGGCTGCTGTTAACGACATCAATAAGAAGTTTCTCGCCACGATTGCTGATTCAGTGTTGTTCGCTCAACAAAAAGGTTGGTTGCGCACGGATCTGGACCCCATGGCAACGGCCTATTGGCTGCATGGTCAAATCATTGGTCGCGTAGTTGCAGAGATGGACCCAGGTCATGTTGACCTTGCGCAATGGGACAAGGTCTCCTTTGAAGCTGTCCTTTCGTTGATGCTTGCCCCTGAAAAGTAACCGGCTGGGCTGCCGTTCCTTCCCACAGGAGGTCTGAGTACTACCGTTATGTCTATGGAAAGACCAGTCAAGTTTGAGCACACACGATTCCTCGGAGACAAGCGCACACAGTTGGTGTACGACCTTGATGAGTGGACCGAGCAGGAAATCGTTGACACAATCGTTGCCGAAGGCGTAGGACTGTGCTTCGGACCAGACACATTGGCAGAAGCTCGTAACCGCGGTTACACACTCGCAACTGCGGGCGCCACACGTCGCCTTCGCAAGCCTCGCGCGTAAGTTCAATTCAGATGTCAGATGCGACCAATGGAACTTTCCAGTCTGGGTCGTTAGTACTTAATCGTTACTTGGCGACACCGACTGGTTATGCATCGTCATTGCCTGGCATCATCTTGTGCCACGGTTTTCCAAGTGGGTCAGTTGATGCTCGACAATCTGGGTTCTCGTTTTCTCAACTGATGGATCGTGTCGCAAATGACTTGGGATGGGCTGCGCTTACATTTACATTTCGTGGATGTGGCAACAGTGAAGGTGATTTTTCAATGCAGGGGTGGGTTGATGATTTGCGTGCCGCCATTGATCATTTGGAAGACGAAGTATCGCCTGACGGCGTGTGGCTAGTCGGGACTAATACAGGTGGTGCGCTCGCATTGTGCGTTGCAGCTGATGATCCTCGAGTGCGCGGGTGCGCGCTGCTCAGTGCACGTGCCGACTTTGATGACTGGGCTGGCCAGCCACGACGTTTCTTTGAACATGCTCGTGAAATTGGAGCCATTCGCACGCCTGGGTTTCCTACATCGTTTGATGAATGGAGTCGGGAACTTCGCCGGTTCCGCCCCGTCGATGCTGCAAAACGTTTCGCACCGCGACCATTGTTGGTAATGCATGGTGACGACGACGAAAGTGTGCCAGTTGCTGACTCGCGCGTTTTGGCAGCCGCACATGGGAGTGCTGAATTACGAGTGATTGAAGGGGCTGGGCATCGACTTCGTCATGACCCGCGTGCCATCGCGGTATTGCTCGGTTGGCTAGACAGGCAACGCACGCTGTCAGCGTGATTTATGAATCGTGCCCTTGAGGGTGCGATGTATGCCATGCATACGCAGAAGAAATGATGTCATCGAGACTGCGAGTGGGTGACCAACCAAATGTCTCATTGATACGACGAGGATCTGCGTAACACTCTGACGGATCACCAGCACGACGACCAGCAATTTCGTATGGCACTTTTTTGCCAGTAACGCGTTCTGTGGTGGCGATGATGTCCATCACGCTTGTGCCGTGGCCGGTACCAACATTGCATGTGATGCTGTCGCCTCCTTTTGCGAGGTAATCAAGTGCTGCGACATGTGCGCGTGCAAGGTCTTCAACATGAATGTAATCACGCACACCGGTGCCGTCTGGGGTGGGGAAGTCGTTTCCAAACACGGTGAGCGCAGGAGCGAAGCCAAGAACGGCCTTCATGACATGCGGGATGAGGTTCTGCGAAAAGCGCCAGTCTTCACCGAGAGTTGAATCTTCAGAAGCGCCGGCTGCATTGAAGTAGCGCAAGCACACATTGTGCATGTCGGTTGTTTGGGAATACCAGCCGAGTGTCTTTTCAATCATCAGCTTTGTTTCGGCATAGACACTCTCGCAGCTGAGAACATCTGTCTCGCGAACTGGAACTGATTGTGGAGTGCCATAAACAGCCGCAGTAGAGGAAAAGACAACGCGCGAGACGCCGGCTTGGTGCAACGCTTCAAACAGCTTCTGAGAACCAGTGACGTTGTTGCTGAAGTACTTGCCAGGGTTGGTCATTGATTCGCCGACTGCTTTGTACGCAGCAAAGTGAACTACTTCATCTACGCCGTGTTCGCCAACAACTCGAGCAATGAGATCAGAATCTGCAATGTCGCCCTGTACGAATGGAGCGTCGCCAACAGCTTTGCGGTGACCATTTTCAAGAGTGTCGAGCACCACGACGCCACGACCAGATGCACGAATGAGTCGTGTGGTGATGGATCCGATGTATCCGGCACCGCCGGTGATGAGCACGGTCATTGAGGAGAGGCTACTTCAGGGGCCGTGATTGCTTGTCGCGAGCGGCGGCTTTCTCGGCCTTTTTCCATGCCCGAACAGTTAACAAAGTTTCTGGTGAGGTGATGTCAGCAACGGTGCGTGGATTTGAATCGCTAAACACTCCAGCAGCCTTTTTCCAGTTAGTGGGCGTGAAGTCAAAACGTTTTCCGAGAAGCGCAACAAAAATCTGTGCCTTCTCGGCGCCAAAGCCAGGCAACTCACGTAAGCGTTCAAACAGAACATGACCATCTTCAACGTCGACCCACATGTTTTCGCCTTTGCCTTTGTACTTTTCGGCAAGCACTGCACACATTCCTTGAATACGTTGCGCCATGGCTTTGGGAAAACGATGGATTGCAGGCTTCGTTAAACAGATTGCAAGAAACTCGGTCGGGTCCATTGCTGCAATTTTTTTGGCATCAAGATGACCGAGTCGTTGTTTCAATGTCCATGGCCCATTGAAGGCCCACTCCATTGGCACTTGTTGGTCGAGCAGCATGCCAATAAGTAATGCGGTGCCGTTGGCGTTGAGAAACGCATCAGAGTCAGGATTTCCGGTGATGTACAAGGTGCCCACAGGCTTGTTCCTTTGATTTAGTCGCGAGTAAGAGAATGTACTGCGTCAGGGTTGATATTGAGGTCAATGATGGCTTGAGCCACAATTTCTTTTGTCACGCCATGTGATCCGATGAGGCTGAAGAGGACAGCAATCACGATATGTGGGGCGTTTGTTTCAAAGTATTCACGCAGTGCTTCACGCGTATCACTGCGGCCCATGCCGTCAGTGCCAAGCGACAAGAATCGGCGACTCGGTACGAACGTGGCTACCTGTTCGGAAACGATACGTAGGAAATCAGTGACTGCAATTACAGGTGCTGTTGTGGCGCCAAGCATGGTGTCGATATGTGAACGGCGCTTCTTCTCTGTTGGGTGAAGACGGTTCCATCGCTCCACTTCCATTCCGTCGTCACGCAATGACTTATATGACGTGGCTGACCACAGATCAACATCAATGGAGTACTTGGTGCGAAGAATTGTTGCGGCTTCAGATGCGGCTGTGAATGCAGATCCTGAGAACAAGATTGATGCTTGAGCAGTGCCAGAGGCCGATGGTGCCCACTGATACAAACCATTGATGATGTCCTGTGTTGAGACATGGCTCGGCTGTGCGGGCATGGGAATGTTTTCGTTGTACAGCGTGATGTAATAAAAGATGTCAGCTGGATCTTCGCCGTACATCTTTGTAATGCCGTGCTGAACTATGGCGGCCACTTCAAATGCAAATGCAGGGTCGTAGGCCTGGCACGCAGGAATTGCAGTGGCGAGCATCAGACTGTGGCCATCTTGATGTTGCAAACCTTCACCCATGAGCGTGGTGCGTCCGGCAGTTGCTCCCATGAGGAAGCCTCGAGCGCGAGCATCTGCTGCTTGCCAAATGAGGTCACCAACACGTTGGAACCCAAACATTGAATAGAACGTGTAGAACGGAACCATGGGCACTCCACGGGTGGCGTAACTGGTGGCAGCGGCAATCCAACTGGACATTGCGCCGGCTTCGGTGATTCCTTCTTCCAGTATTTGCCCTTGAGCGGACTCTGCATACGACAACAACAAGTCATGATCGACTGGTTCGTACTTTTGTCCCTGTGATGCGTAGATCTTTAGTTCGCGGAACATGGAATCCATGCCAAATGTACGAGCTTCGTCGGGGATGATTGGCACAACGCGAGTACCAAATGAATCATCACGGGCAAGATTGCGCAATAAGCGAGTGAACGCCATGGTGGAACTAACTGCTTGGTCACCAGAACCGAGTGTGAATTCTGTGAACACCTCTGCTGAAGGAAGGGTGAGTGGAGTTTTATTGCGAACAACACGCTTTGGTAGCGAACCGCCCAGTGTTCGCCTGCGTTCCATCATGTATTGGTATTCAACTGAGTCAACGGGTGGGCGATAGTACGGAAGCACGTCGCCTTCAAGAGCCGAGTCAGGAATCTCTTCTTGCAAATGCAATCGATCGCGCATGGCTCGCAATTGATCAGCATTGAGTTTCTTAATTTGATGCGTGGCGTTACGGCCTTCAACTTGTGGTCCGAGAGTCCAACCCTTAATGGTCTTAGCCAAAATCACGGTGGGTTTTCCGGAGCCAAGATTGTCGACAGCTGCTTGGTACGCGGCAAACAGCTTGCGGTAGTCGTGGCCACCACGAGGAAGGTTCACCAATTCATCGTCAGACAAGTGTGCGACCAGATGCAAAAGGCGAGGGTCAGAGCCAAAGAAGTGTTCGCGAATGTAGGCGCCGCCTTCAATGGAGAAACGCTGAAATTCACCGTCGACAGTTGAGTTCATTTTGTTCAACAACAATCCGTCAACATCGGCTGCTAACAGTTCATCCCACTTTGAACCCCACACCACTTTGATGACATTCCATCCGGCACCGCGAAACACTGCCTCGAGTTCTTGAATGATTTTGCCGTTGCCACGCACAGGGCCGTCGAGTCGTTGCAGATTGCAGTTCACAACAAAGACAAGGTTGTCTAGTTTTTCTCGTGCTGCAAGTGAAATAGACCCAAGAGTTTCTGGCTCGTCTGTTTCGCCGTCACCAATAAACGCCCACACGCGACTTGCCGATGTGTCGTCAATGCCTCTGTTGTGTAAGTAACGATTAAAGCGAGCGTGATACAACGCAGTCAGTGGGCCAAGCCCCATTGACACGGTGGGAAATTCCCAGAACTCTGGCATGAGGCGCGGGTGCGGATAGCTAGAGAGACCTTTCCCGTCTCGTCCGATTTCGCGACGGAAATGATCAAGGTCATCTTCGTCTAAACGACGTTCAAGAAATGCACGGGCGTAGACACCAGGCGCAGCATGACCTTGGAAATACACATGGTCACCTGCTGTGCCGTTGTCTTTGCCGTGGAAGAAATGGTTGAAACCAATTTCGTACAAGCTTGCAGAACTTGCAAACGTTGATAAGTGGCCGCCAATTCCTTCTGCAGCATGATTTGCTCGCGTCACCATGACTGCTGCGTTCCACCTGATGTATGCACGAATGCGACGCTCTAAATGTTCATCGCCAGGGAACCATGGTTCGTTGTCCGCAGTGATGCTGTTGACATATGGCGTCGACACGGTAGCGGGGAAGTTCACATCAGTTTGTTGTGCTCGTTCAAGAAGACGAGACAGCAAATAACGGGCACGTTCAACGCCATGGCCATCAACTACAGAATCAAGAGAGTCGAGCCATTCCTGAGTCTCTCCCGGATCAGTGTCGGGGAGCTGATGCATTGAGCCGTCGAAGATCACGATTGACATTCTCCCATGATTTTTTCCCAAAAGCCTGTCGTTACCCCGTTCCATGGTGAACAATCGGTGTCATGGAATTGTCCGACGACGTAATTGTCATTTATACAGATGGTGCGTGCTCGGGTAATCCTGGCCCGGGCGGCTGGGCGTGGGCCGTGGCTCCGACGGGCGAAATCAACGACAGTGGTGGCGAAGCCAGGTCAACGAATCAGCGAATGGAAATTATGGCCGCCTACCAAGCTGTCATCCATTTTGAAGACGACCCGCGCATCATTCGCATTGTTGCTGATTCCACGTATGTCGTGAAGTGTTTCAACGATGGCTGGTGGCGTGGTTGGCACAAACGCGGCTGGAAAAACTCTCAGCGTCAGCCCGTTGCGAATCGTGACTTATGGGAGCCATTTATCGAGTTGGTTATCAACCGTGGCCGAGTGGAATTTGAATGGGTCAAGGGCCATAGCGGCAATCGCATGAACGATTATGTTGATGCTCTTGCAGTGGCGCACACCCAGATTTAGGCCAATTCTTCACTCCGCTAGGAAGTCTGCGACCTGATTGCGTAGCCTGTAGGGATGGAACTTAAAGGCGTAAGCGCAATTGTCACAGGTGGAGCATCCGGTATCGGAGCAGCTTCTGTTCGTCTCCTCGCAAAAGGTGGAGCAAAGGTCGTCATCGCCGACCTTGATCGTCAGCAAGAGGTCGGCGAGGCCCTTGCTAAGGAAGTTGGCGGCGCATTTTGTGCTGTTGACGTCACCAACACAGACGACATCATCAACGCAGTGGAAATGGCTAAGTCCATGGGCCCACTTCGCGTGTTGGTGAACTCAGCAGGTATCGGCTGGGCACAACGCACTATTGGTAAAGACGGTTCATACGATTCGGCTGCCAACATCGAAGCTTTCAAGAAGGTCATCGCGATCAACTTGGTCGGAACATTTGATGCAATTCGTATTGCAGCAACCGCAATGAGCCAAACAGAGCCACTTGAAGATGGCGAGCGCGGCGCAATCGTGAACATCGCATCTGTTGCAGCATTCGATGGTCAAATTGGTCAGAACGCGTATTCAGCGTCAAAGGGCGGAGTTGTCGGTATGACACTTCCTATTGCTCGTGACTTGTCAGCATCTGGTATTCGTGTGAACACCGTTGCTCCAGGACTCATCGACACACCGATCTACGGACAAGGTGACCAGAGCGAAGCGTTCAAGTCACAACTTCAAAAGGGTGTGTTGTTTCCTCAGAAGCTTGGCCGTCCAGACCAGTTGGCTTCAATGGTTCTCGAGTGCATCACGAACAGCTACATGAATGCTGAAACCATCAGAGTTGATGGTGGCATTCGTATGCCGCCTAAGTGAGCACCGTTTTCCATAACGACCCATTTACGCCGTTTGATCGGCAACCGATTATTTCGCACGATTCCCCGAGCTCCGGCTCGGGGTTTCGTCGTTCTTTAGCCATTCCCGATTCGTATCTGCCTGTGCCTGCAGATGCTGCTCGGTTACGCGTTGCAGCTCGCGCATTGGACATTGATCAATGGGTGTCAACTCAGGACGATGACTGGTTGCCCACCATTGAAATGAAGCGTGCCCTAGTTGAAGAGCGTCGCGATGAAGTTGTGGCATGCCTTCCTGGTGCTGAAGCGGCCTGTGAAGAAGTAGCGCGCTGCGTCATGAGTTCAATAGGTGTTGCACCCACAAGTGCACGCGGTGTTGATGCGCTTGTTGATGCAGCATTGTGCGTGGCTGATGATTTGTGCATCATGATGTCTGATGCCAACGGAATGCCACGACTAGTTGCTGCAGTGTTGTGTTCGCCTGGTCGGTGGCGCCTTGCCGAAAAGATCGGTGGCACAATGGCTTCTATTCACGTGCCCGTTGCTCGGTACGACATTGACCTTGACTCGCCCGTGAACGCAGTGCTGAAACGAATGAACGTTGAGAAACCAATGTGGCGCACCAATTGGGGAATTAGTAACCATCCAGCACTCTTTCAACCTGATAATCCGCCGCACACACCGGATATGGACATTGCTGACATGTGGTTTCGAACGGAATGGCAAACATTGCGTCGCTTGCCCGAGACCGGTGCGATTCTGTTCACTATTCGCACGTACGTAGAGAAGTTGAGTGATTTTGTGACGAGAGATTATGCAGTCGTGCATGACATCGGCGACATCATTAACAAGATTCCTGTAGACGTTGCTCAGTACAAGAGCATTGCGCCGTATCGCGAACGAATCTTTGAATACTTCAGCGCCCGCTAGTTACACGGGACGAAGTGGCTCTGATTTGCCGTGAGGGATCTTGATGTGAATTTCATCCCCAGCATGAATGGCGCCCCCATTTACAACGATGGCCATGATGCCGGCGCGTCGAACAGTTTCGCCGTCAGGATTCTCTGAACGAAAAGCCGACAGTAATCCGTCGCGATATGTGTTGATCTGGGCACATGGATTGCGTAACCCAGTGAGTTCGATAGTTGAATCACCAATAGACATCAGAGTTCCTGTTGGTAGGGCATGAAGATCAATTCCGTATGTTGTGATGTTCTCTCCAAGTTCACCATCAGGAACGCTCTCTCCATCAAGAGTTTCGCCCATCATCAGATGCACCTGTCTCAGGTTTGGTTGTGATGGGTTCGCGGCTACTCGTGATCGATGTTTTACTAGCTCTCCGCAATGGGCATCTCCCTCGACTCCGAGGCCAGTGAGCAATGTGATGGATTCGGCGGACTCTTTTGAAAATCCATGAACGGGAGAACGATGTACAGACCGAACGGTGCTCATAGTTACGTAGTGTAGTCGGCGTTGATGCGAACGTATCCGTCGGTGAGATCACAGCCCCACACAGTTGCGGTTGCTGAACCAGTTTGTAGTGACACATGAATAGTCACATCGTCGCCACGCATGTACTGACTGAGTTGCTCAAGTCCTGATTCATCAACACGAGTGGGGTACACCTCTTGTGTGCCAAAACGAATTGCTACTTTTTCTTGGTCGATGTCTGTGTATTGGCTGCATTTACCGACGGCCATTGCAACGCGACCCCAGTTTGGGTCTGCGCCATGCACGGCTGTCTTAACAAGCGGTGAGTTGACAATGGACTTGGCTACGGTCTTTGCTTGTTCAGCATCACGTGCATTGTCAACAGTGACTTCAATGAGGGTTTCTGCACCTTCACCATCGCGCGCGATTGCCTTTGTGAGATCCAGAAGAACAGAGTGCAGCGCTTCAGTGAGAGAAACATCGTCAACGGTTCCTGCTGCGCCGCTTGCCAAAACAATTGCTGTGTCGCTGGTGCTGGTATCTGTATCAACTGACACGCAGTTGAGTGTTTTGTTGATTACGCCGCGAAAGATGTCGTTCAACTTCTGTGATTCGACTTTTGCATCGGTGAAAACCATTGCAATAAGGGTTGCCATGTTTGGCTCGATCATTCCGACGCCCTTGGCTACGCCAACCACGCGTGCTGAAGACCCAGCGATGGTTGCGGATGAGATTTTATGAACGGTGTCGGTGGTCATGATGCCGCGAGCAACATCGTCGGCGTCGTTGTTAGGCAGTGGGAAAGGAAGTGATGCGATTCCGGCACGAATGTTGTCAATGGGGTAGAGACGCCCAATGACTCCGGTTGAAGCGATGAGCACTTGGTCGCTGGAAAGACCGAGTGCAGACGCGACTGATGACGTGACTTCTTCTGCGTGGCGCATTCCTTCTTCGCCGGTTGCCACGTTGGCGTTCTTTGAAATCACCACGACTGCTTGTGCAGACAGATTGTCTACGTTGCGCCGAGAGATCACAACGCTCGGGCCAGCAAATCTGCTCTGAGTGAATACTCCTGCGGCAGAACATGGGCCATCAGCCATGACGACCGTGAAGTCTTTTGTTGTGTCCTTCACTCCGACATTGGTGACGAAGGAGGAAAAGCC
>CAMDLK010000058.1 GCA_945901725.1 Bifidobacterium breve
CGCAAGGTTGCTCCTTCGACAGAAACGGTGGATGCGCCACCTGAGATGGGGCGCATATTGGTGGGGATTCGAACGGTCACGGCCATATCCAAACCCTACCGAACTACTAGGAATTCGCCACCAGAGGAGCGACCTTGTCACGCCACGGCATCGCGGTTTCGAATTGTGATGCAAGGCGTACCAACACATCTTCACGAAATGGCGCACCGACAAAGTGCACGCCCATTGGAAGACCAGTCGATGACCAATGCAAAGGAAGACTGATTGCAGGTTGGCCCGTCAGGTTGAACTGCGATGTATACGCCATGATCTCGCGCAAGTTTCGTCCGCCATTTTCGCCACTGAGATGACCAATGCGAGGCGGCGGGCCAGCAAGCGTTGGAGTAACGAGAATATCGAACCCTTTCGAGCCGTCAGTTGGTTCCCACCATTGCACCACTCGCCTGCACCATGCATGTAGCCATTCCATATTTGCTAAATACATTTCCGCCGTAACAGCCCGACCCATTTCGCGCATACGAATATTGTCCGGTTCTAAATCACCTTCACCAATTGTGCGACCAAGTATCGATTCGAATGTTGAAACGTCTCTGTGTGTCCACGCCGCAACTATTGCAGTGAATTTTCCTGCGCACAATTCATCATTCAAGTGTTCTGGCCATGCAACAGAGACATCATGACCTAACGCAGTCAATTGGTCTGCAACACGTGCGACCGATGCCCGCGACTCTGCATCATCTAATTGGAACCCAAACAATGGATGGTCAAGTATTCCAATGCGTAACCGACCAGGGTTCACGCCAACTTCTTGCGACAACGGACGCACAAACGGCGGTGCCATGTACGGGTCGCCAGATTCGTATCCACAAATCACATCAAGAACGGCGGCTGTATCGCGCACAGTACGAGTCACGCATCCATCAATGGTTGCGCCCATCCAGGTTTCACCAAGGTCGGGCCCTTTGCTTACGCGGCCACGTGACGGCTTCAGCCCAACAAGCCCGCATTCACTTGCTGGCACACGAATTGAACCTCCGCCATCATTGGCATGTCCTACTGACACGATGTGCGCCGCCACACTGGCTGCTGATCCTCCACTCGAACCACCAGTTGAGTGTTCAAGATTCCACGGGTTGCGTGTGGGCCCATATGACAAAGGTTCTGTTGTAATGGTGTTGCCAAACTCCGGCGTATTGGTGCGACCAATAACGACAAACCCTGCACGCAAGAAACGCTGCGTTAGGTAACTGCTGCGCGAAGCAATGTAATTCTCATTCTTCAAAAACCGAGTTCCCATGTGATGCGGTTCGCCAGCGAGCGGCGCACCCAAATCTTTCAAAACCATCGGCACACCCGTGAAAGGTCCAGCAGGCAATCCTGCATCAGCTTCTTTCTGTGCACGTTCAAACCGCGGATGAATAATTGCATTGATGTCGCCATTGACCGCTTCGGCCTGCGCAATAGCCGCATCAATAAGTTCGCGCGCAGAAACCTTCCCGCTCGCAACCAGTGCGGCTTGGTCGACTGCATCAAAGTTTGTCAATTCACTCATGGCGCAACCTTATGCGCCCCGTAAGGTATGCACATGCGTGTACTTGCAGCCTCCGACAAGTTCAAAGGAACTGCATCGGCAGCCCAGGTATGCGCCGCTATTGGGCACGCCTGCTGGAACCTCAACATTGACTGCGTGGAAATGCCAATGGCAGATGGCGGTGAAGGCACACTCGAGGTGTTGGGCGGCGCGAACCGCGTCACCACAGTTGCCGGACCGCTAGGCCACCCTGTGCAAGCCGAATGGCGTTTGCATCGTGGCGTTGCAGTGATTGAAATGGCACGTGCATCTGGGCTCACCTTGGTTGGTGGAGCCGCGCACAATGATGCTGTTGCTGCGTCAACAACTGGCACTGGTCAACTCATTGACATCGCGTTGAACGAAGGCGCAAAGAAGATAATCGTGTGTCTCGGAGGATCAGCAACAACAGATGGCGGGTACGGAGCACTACGCGCAATCTCCACACCTGCGCGGCTTCTTGCGGTCGACTTTCTTGTTGCTTGTGATGTCGACACTTTGTTCACCGATGCGGCGAATGTTTTCGCACCGCAAAAGGGCGCAACCAAATCACAAGTGAATCTTCTGACGGGCCGGTTGGAACGACTTGCACAGATGTACAAGTCGGAATACGGAATCAATGTTGCGGAACTACCTGGTTCTGGTGCAGCAGGTGGACTCGCAGGTGCGTTAGCTGCTCTCGGTGCAACACTGATGCCCGGCTTCGACATAGTTGCTGAAGAAGTCGACTTCGATGAAGCGATTCAGAACACCGACCTAATAATCACTGGCGAAGGCTTACTTGACGACACAAGCTTCGACGGAAAAGTTGTTGGAAGTGTCAGTGACTACGCGCAAGAGTCGAAAACAAAGGTTGCTGCAATTGTTGGTGACATCGATGAAGCAATGGACTCATCTCTATATGCAAATCTGCTCATCACAAATTTGACACAAAAGTTCGGTGCAGAAGAGTCAATGACACATGTCTTGCGTTGTATTGAAGAAGCAGCACGCGAGATGCTGCTAGGTAATAGTTAGCCAGCCGCTGGTGCAACGGTTGTTGCAGCAATTCCACTTCCTGCACCAACAACACCAGCAAGTGGCTTGTTAGCAAGATCAGTGCCGAGCAAAATCAAAATGCATGCCTCACCGACAGTTCCAGTCTCAACTGGAATTGGTTGTGGCATCGCAGCGACTTCAACGTTGCCACCAAGAACCGCTGCCACATTCTGTGATGCAGCTTCACAACCAGCAAGATAGAAGACACCAGTCTTCATACGCTTTGCCGTACCAGCAGCCACGTTCATTGCAACCTGGACTACATAGCCCTGGTCTTGCAACTTGGTAGTCATGTCGCCTGCGCTACCGGCAAGTCCGGACGCGTTGGCTACTTGAATCTTGAACCCATTGATACTGAATGCAGGGACCGTTGTAGGCGCCGCTGGGTCGACCGTTACGCCAGGTGCTAGGGAGGCATTGGGGTCTGCTGTGGCTACAGGACCTGTGGCTGCACCGCCGTCGCCTCGTACGTCACGAAGAATAAGGAATCCGAGCACCAAGGCAACGACCGCAACGGCTGCGCCGAGGGTGCCTGTGCTTGGAGATGAAAGTGATGGGCGACGGGCGCCTGGTTTTTGTTGGCTCATGGAAAAGGTCCTCCGAGAGAGAAATAGGAGACGACTACACGGTAGTTCCTATGCGGGTACAGGGGTACGACACCCCGCATTCCCTTACTGGGTAAGGGAAACAGGAAAGACGTCGGCCCGAAAGAGGGCGAATGGAGCCGGGTGTGGGGATTGAACCCACGACCTACGCATTACAAGTGCGTTGCTCTACCACTGAGCTAACCCGGCAAGGTGAAAGACAATTCTAGGCGGGAGAAGCCAATCGCGCACGAGTCACTTCATAAGTTGCCAGGGCCGCGGCCGCCGACACATTCAGAGACGAAACCTGGCCAAGCATCGGGATGCTGACCACCGTGTCACATCGTTCGCGGACTAGTCGGGAAAGGCCTGTGCCCTCGGAACCAAGGACGATACAAATGCCGTCCGTGGCGAAATTTGCGATGTCAAACAAAGTGTTTTCGCTCGAGTCGTCAAGTCCCACCACCCAAATGCCCTTGTCGCGCATTTGCGTGATTGCTACTGGCAGTCCAGGTACCAATGTCATCGGTACATGCTCAATGGCCCCGGCTGAAGTCTTTGCAACCGTAGGGGTGACATGCACAGCACGATGCTTTGGCAAGATCACACCAGTGACACCTGCACCGTCACAGCAACGCAGCAACGCGCCAAGGTTGCCTGGGTCGGTAACGCCGTCGACAGCAACAAGAAACGGCATCACGCCATTTCGTTTTGTCATCAGTGCATTGAAGTCTGCTTCTTCTAATGGTTGTGCAAACGCGATGATCCCCTGCGGTGCTTCGCTTCGCGCTGTGTCTTCCAACGTGCGACGAGGCACTTCAAGAACTGTTACTCGTGCAGCATCGGCAAGTTGTTCGATGTCATCAATGATTGGTGCGGGGTCAATATCTTGCGCAATCCAAATTTCTTTTACTTTTCGACGTTGACCAATTAGTAATTCACGAACTGCCTGACGGCCTTCAATCTGTTCTCCACCAAGACCTTTGGCAACAGGTGCGCTGCGACGTGCATCTGATTGACGAATAGGCCGACCGCGAGGTCCACCTTCGCGTGGTCCACTGCTGCGAGATGATGAGCCACTACTGCGACCAGTGCTTGGCGGCTTGCCGCCACCTTTTCCACTTCCCGTATCGCGGCCACCTGGTGCGCGACCTGGCTTACCGGTATTCACTTTGGGACTGCCTGACTTGGCTGGTTTACGTGGTGCCATGACTACGACTCCTTCATTATGAGTGCTGATGCGAAACAGACGATTCCTTCGCCGCGGCCAATAGAACCAAGGCCTTCTGCCCTGCGTCCTTTGACTGAAATAGGTGCGCCAGCAGCTGCTGACAACAATGCAATCATTGCATCGCGATGTGGCGCAATGCGTGGTTCTTCACACACAACACTGCAATCAACATTGCCAATATGCCAACCGAGCGCTGAAAGCTTGCTTGCAACATCGCGCAGAATTGCTAAAGAATCTGCGCCCTTCCAAGCAGGATCAGTATCTGGGTAGTGCTGACCAATGTCGCCAAGTCCAGCAGCACCTAACAAGGCATCTGCAGCCGCATGTGCAATGACATCTGCATCGCTATGGCCTACAAGTGTGCGCTCGCCAGGAAATGCGACGCCACCAAGAACTAATACGCGGCCAGGCTCTGTTGTTTCTGCAAAGCGGTGGACATCAAAACCCTGACCGACACGAATGTCGACCATTAGATTTCTCCAGCCAGCAATCTGTTCGCGTGAGCAACTGCCCACTCAAGATCTTCAGGCGATGTGATCTTCCGATTCACGACTTCACCTTCAACAACTACTACTTCTCCACCGACGCGCTCGATGAGAGCAGCATCGTCAGTACCTTCGCCACCTTGTTCATGCGCCCGTCGTAATGAAGATGCGCGAAATGCCTGCGGAGTTTGCACTGCACGCAATGTCTCGCGACGTGGCGTTGCAACAACAACTTCTGATTCGTTCACTTGCTTGATGGTGTCAACCACCGCAACGCCAGGCACTGCGGCGTCAGCGCCGTCAACAACTGCAGAAATGACACGCTGGAAAATCACAGGGCTTGCAAACGGGCGGGCCGCGTCATGAACACACACGATGGTGGCATCGCTAGGCACAGCGGCAAGACCACGTCGTACCGACTCAGAACGGGTTGCCCCGCCCTCCACTTGCCCAGGACCAGTGGCTTGGCCAGCTGGTAGCACCACGACTACTCCTACAGAGTGCTTGGCCGCCTCTTCCACTGCCCAATCAACGATTCGCCGACCGCCGATCACCTCAAATTGCTTGGCGGCACCGAACCGGAGGCCAGATCCGGCTGCGACCACAATTGTCCATACGGTTTCATTTTGAGCCATGAAAGAAGGGTAGTACCGTCAAATACATATGGCACACGAACAAGTTCTTGCAGGCACAGAATTCTTTGCAGATGCCCCCGCATCCATGCTTTCGCTCATCGCGGCGGCAGGCAAAGTGAAAAATCTCGTCCGGGGCGACGTTCTATTTGAATCCGGCGATGACCCTGACTGCATCTATGTAGTCCTTTCCGGCCGTATCGCAATTGCTATCGGCAATAAGCCACTTGATAACCGCGAAACCGTTATCGCCCTTATGGATGAGGGTGACCTTTTCGGCGAGATGGGCATGCTCGACGCAAGCACCCGTTCCGCCGGAGCACGTGCGCTTGAAGCGTCAACTGTTCTCGAACTTCCCTACTCCGCAGTCACTGAACAACTCAACTCGTCAAGTGCACTCATGTGGAATGTCATCGGCATGCTTAGCCGTCGCCTTCGCGCAATGGACCAAGCCTTGGCAGACAGTGTGTTCCTTGATGTCACCGGTCGTACAGCAAAGCGCCTTCTTGAATTGTCAGACGGAAAAGATGATTTCACATTGCCCGTGACGCAAGAAGAACTTGCCGGCATGGTTGGCGCATCACGCGAGCGCGTTAACAAAGCAATCGCAAGCTTCATCAAGTTGCATTGGCTTGAACAGCGCGATCGTTCGTACCGAATTCTCGAGCGCGAAAAACTCTCGCAACGCGCACTGTAAGAAACTCTTAGCGCAATGCGCTGAGTAGCCAATCTTTCGCGCGCGCAAACGCATCAGCTGCATCATCAGGTCTGTGTGCCGGACGAGATGCATCATGTGCAAATGCATGTTCCGCTTCCGGATACAGCACCACTTGTACGCCTGTTGAACGCAATTGATCAATGTCGACAATCGGTGTGTAGTGATCTTTCTCACCAACGAGCGCAAGAACGCCTTCTGCATACCCTGAAATCAACATTCCGAGGGGCTCGCCTTGTGTCGGGCTACGCCACGCTTCAGGCAATGTGATCATTCCGTAGAAGCTAACAATGCGCACGAAACGTTCATCACGCGCAGCTTTGAAGCAATACATACCACCCATACAAAAACCAATCAACCCGACTGTCTCTGTGCCCAGCGCATCTGCCGCCTCTAATAAGTCACTCAAATTCCTTGCATCATCAAGTGCTGGTACTGCTGCAAAACGTGGATTGATATCTGGACCAAGTTCTGCTCCAGGAAATGGCTCAACTGCTACAACAGACATTCCCCATTCGCGCGAGAAACGCGCAACCAAGTCGTCGTACAACGGGCGCAAGCCAAAAATATCTGGCGCAACCACAAGGCCCATCACAGGTGATTCGTGATGAACAATCTCGGCGGAGGTGCCTGACGGAAGAGTGATGCGCATTCCATAAGTATTGCCGAACGGGTGAGACCTCAGGTGAGCCTTCCGCACCTTCATGGGGTGAAGGGTGTTTCGCATTGTCCCTGCATGACATTTGCAATACATCCCTATTACCGACAAACACAGACAGATTCAGACTCTGACCAACCACTTCCCACCGCCCTCGTGTGGTCCACAGTCACCTCTGGCCCCGCCAGACAATTCATTGACGAGTGGGCGCGCCTGTCCCACCGCCCCAGCGTTCTGCGCCGCGTCAACGCGTGGGACTTCTTGCCTCGTCCGGTGGCAGACCTTGACGACCTATTGATTGTCTGTGGTTTTGGCACGCCATACGACGATGAAGCCGGGGACCTCGTGTTGTGGCACTTGACGCGACTTGCTGCAAATGATGATCTTGCAGCGCGCGTGTGCCTGCATCGCATCATGCCCGCCATCTTGTCGGTCGCTCGTAGAAGAGGCCGCATCACTCCAGGTGGTGTAGAAAACGCGATTGGTGACGCCATCTCAACAGCGTGGATGGTGATTCGTGAATTTCCATATGACCGCCGCCATGTGAAGGTCGCAGCAAACCTTGTTCGTGATGTCGAGTACTACGGATTTGTTCGCGACCAACGACTACGCAGGGTCACTGAAACACAAGTCGGTTCCGAAGCCCTGCAACAAATAGAAGAAGCCCAATTTGTAAAGACGGTCGACCAAGAACTTGATGATGTTCTGTCGTATGCATCTGAAATGGGCGTGAGTTCACCACAAATTGATCTATTAAGAACGATAGGTGAAGGAAGACACGCAGATGACATCGCTACCGAACAAGGCGTATCACCACGAACAGTGAGAAATCATAAATACACAGCCATTAAACGCGTGCAGCATGTTCTTGCAAAGAACGAAACAACCAGTTGAAGTTAACGATGCAACTTCACGCGGCGCAAGCGCAAACTGTTTGTCACCACGAATACAGAAGAAGACGCCATAGCAAGGCCTGCCCACATGGGGTTCAACCTGCCGGATGCAGCCAATGGAATTGCAGCCACGTTGTACGCAAAAGCCCAGAACACATTGGTACGAATCGTGCGAAGTGTTGCTCGTGACAAACGAATCGCATCAGGAACTGATCGCAAGTCTCCGTTCACAATAGTGAGGTCACTTGCCTGCATGGCAACGTCTGTTCCACCACCCATTGCAATTCCAACATCTGCTTGCGTCAACGCCGCAGCGTCATTCACACCGTCGCCCACCATGGCAACTGCGTAGCCGCGTTCTTGTAAATCACGAACCACCGCAACTTTGTCTTCTGGCATCACGCCGGCATACAAATGGTGTTCATCAGTTTCAATGCCGACAGATTCAGCAATTGCACGTGCAGTTGTCGCATTGTCACCTGTCAACAAGATTGGTGCAAGACCCATCAGGCGTAACGAAGCAATTGCCTCGGCACTACTGGGTTTGGGCTGATCGGCCAATGAAATCACGGCCTTTGCTTGCCCACCCCAGGTCACGATGACCGCGGTGTGGCCCAGTTCGCGCGACGATACCAGTGCTTCGCGAATTACTTTCGGCAGAATCACTAGCCGCTCACGGAACATTTCTTCACGACCAACCGTGATGATTGTGCCGCCGATGCGACCTGTTGCACCAACGCCAGGCAATGACTCAAACTCATCAAGTGATGGCAACACACCAACTTCTTCTTCAGCTGCACGCACGATGGCGCGTGCAATAGGGTGCTCACTGCTCTTTTCAACAGCTCCGGCATTCAGTAATGCTTCATCGCGTGAAACACCGTCAATGCAGATCACATCAACCAATGTCATCACGCCGGTTGTTACTGTGCCGGTTTTGTCCAGCACAACGGTGTCAATACGGCGAGTGCTCTGCAGAACATCAATGCCTTTAATAACAATTCCCATTTGCGCAGCACGACCACTACCCACCATCAACGCAGTCGGTGTCGCAAGACCTAACGCACAGGGACACGCAATAATCAGCACAGCCACGGCTGCAGTAAATGCTTTTGAAGCATCACCATCGAAATACAACCATCCGGCCAAAGTCAGCCCGCTGATTACAAACACTGTTGGCACAAAAATACTGCTGACTTTGTCCGCAAACTTCTGCACAGGCGCCTTCGTAGCTTGAGCCTCACGCACAAGTTTTGCCATTCGTGCAAATGTTGTTTCAGAACCCACTCGAGTAGCACGCACCACAATGCGACCATTCATGTTCACCGTTGCTGATGTCACAGAATCGCCCACCACAACATCCACTGGCACGCTCTCGCCTGTCACCATGCTCATGTCAATACTGGAAGCACCTTCTGCAACAACGCCATCAGCAGCAATCTTTTCCCCAGGTCGAACAACAATCATGTCGCCTTCACGCACAACAGAAGCAGGTATTGACACCTCAACGCCATCGCGCAATACTGTGGCGTACTTCGCACCTAACGCCAATAACGACCGCAACGCATCACCTGCTGAATGCTTTGCACGCATTTCTAAATAGCGACCAACCAAAATGAACGACGTCACTGTGGCGCCCACTTCGAAATACACATGCGACGAACTGGACTGTGTCATTGTCATTCCGGAATGCCCCATTGACGAAATGGCCTCGCCCCACACCACAGCCCAAATACTCCAGGCAGTCGCTGCAATTACGCCAACACTTATAAGGGTGTCCATGGTTGAACTGCCACGCATTGCATTGCGAAAAGCCGTTTTATGGAATGGCCATGCGCCCCACGTGACTACCGGTGCCGACAATCCCATCGCCCACCACTGCCAGTTGTGAAACTGCCACGCCATCACCATCGACAACAGAACCACAGGAATCGTGAATGCAACCGAAACTCCTAAACGAATTGCAGCTGCGCGAAGCCGGGCATCAAGATCGTCATCGAACGGCTGATCATCCATCACTCGCGCCGAATACCCGGCATGTTCAATTGCCTTGATGACAATTGCCTCGGAAACCGAATCTCCGTCGAAAGCCACCATTGCTGATTCGGTTGCGTAGTTGACGGCTGCTTCAACGCCCAATATTTCGTTGAGTTCTTTCTGAATCTTGGCGGCGCATGCGCCACAGGTCATTCCCTGAACTGCAAGTTCAACTTCAATAATGGAAGCAGGGGGCAACACAACACTCATACCTACTACCTACCACCAAAATCAGGGTGCCGCTTTGCGAGGAATGCATCAATGCCTTCTTGCGCAACATCTGACACCACTGCATCAGCCATCACAGCTGAAGCAAACTCATACGCCTGATCTTCTGGCAACACAATTTGGTCGTAGTAGGCGCGCTTACCAATGGCTTTCGATTCACGTGAACCTCTTGTTGCACGCGCCATCAAATCGCTCACCGCCGCATCAAGTTCTTCATCTGCAACTACTGCATTCACAAAACCCCACTCCAAAGCAGTTGCAGCACTAACGACATCGCCAGTCATCGCCATCTCAAGTGCACGCTTAGGTGACAGGTTGCGTGCAACCGCGACTAACGGCGTGTGACAAAACAAACCACCCTTGCCACCCGGAATCGCAAACCCTGCAGACTCTGCTGCAACTGCAAGATCACACGTAGCTACAAGTTGACACCCAGCCGCTGTCGCAAGCGCGTGCACTCGGGCAATCACAACTTGAGGTATGCGGTGCATCAACTGCATCAAGTTCGAACACACGGTAAAAAGCTCGAACGCATCATCACGTGATGTCCCGGCCATCTCCCCGAAATTATGCCCAGCCGAAAAAACTGGGCCCCCAGCCGCAAGCACGACTCCCACGGCATCAGAGACAGCAATCTCCTCAAAGGCAGCAGTTAGTTCCTTCAGAACATCCAGCGATAACGCATTGCGCTTGGCTGGGTTACACAGCGTGACGGTGACAATGTCAGCCTCACGCGATACTCGAACTTTTTGGTCCATAACAAACCTCCATGGTCACCATATATATGGTGACCAATTGGTGCGCCCTCTGGGGCTCGAACCCAGGACCTGCGGATTAAAAGTCCGTTGCTCTACCAACTGAGCTAAAGGCGCAGAAGCACCAGTACCCAGAGCGAAACTCGCCCCAGATGCCTAATACATCCGTTTTCCATACTAGTTCGCCCGAGCCGAATACCTTCAGACCGTTACGAATTGGCCTATTCCGAGGGGAAAGGGTTATCCCGCAACAGGTTCCCAAAAGGCCCCTAGGAAGTGTGACGGAAAACGGCCTAGCCGACGAAAAATACCCCCATTTTTGAATTATTTTTGCAGTGTCCAACTGATCGGTTGGTCACTTAATTTCACAGGAGTGAAAAATGAAAAAAACAATTATCGCTATTGCTGCAGCATCTGTTCTTTTGCTTTCAGCGTGCGGATCAGATGGGTCAACTGCTGACACCACTGTCGCCGCAGCTGACACAACCGAAATGGCTACCGAAGTAGGCAACATCGTTGCAGTTG